>JBILSZ010000143.1:0-5556 GCA_044371755.1 Flavobacteriales bacterium
CTCAAAGAGCACTCAAATTATTTTAAGTCCTGCGTGTCTACCGATTCCACCACCAGGGCAAATGGGTAAAAAAAATCCCGATCTCTACAGACCGGGACCATCGAGCGGGAAACGAGACTCGAACTCGCGACCCTAACCTTGGCAAGGTTATGCTCTACCAACTGAGCTATTCCCGCTTGTTCTACTTTTAGGACGGCAAATGTATAACGGATATCGAATCTGTCAAATTTTTTTTGCACTTTTATTTATCTTTCTCTAATTCTATTGGAAATCAATCTTTTCAAAGATCGCGTAAACCGCCCCAGTATTGCTTTTCACCAATTCATCCGCCCGCTGACCCATTTCCACACGCTTCTTTTCGCTTTGAATCAAGTTTTTCAAATGTTCTTGCATCTCCAATTCGTCCTTGGCCGCTAAGGCTGCTCTAGTACTCACCAACTGCACCGCTTCATCAAATTTCTCATACTTCTTTCCAAATACCACCGGCATCCCGTATACCGCCGCTTCCAGCGTGTTGTGTATCCCTTTCCCGAAGCCACCGCCAATCACAGCAATCTGACCA
The DNA here is from genome assembly GCA_044371755.1 of Flavobacteriales bacterium. Lineage (GTDB taxonomy): Bacteria > Bacteroidota > Bacteroidia > Flavobacteriales_D > Sanyastnellaceae > JAIXWP01. Next base: position 563 of record JBILSZ010000143.1, read on the forward strand.
TAGCGATACAGCGAACTCAACATGCCCATATTATCTATCACCAAAACACGACTTCCTTCGCGCAAGGTGCCTTCGCTAAATCGCGTCGGAGCATACTTTTCAAAAATTCTAATTATCTCTGATATCCTGCCCTCATCAATATAATGAGGTGCGATGATGAGCTTAAGGTCGCTGATTTCATTCATCAAACACAGCAATACACTTTCTTCTTCCCGATAACTGCTTCCAGCAACAACAGTGATTCCGTTAGATGCAAAATTCTTAGCGAGTTCAATGTCTTTTGATTTTTGCCTGATGTCCACCACACGGTCGTAGCGTGTATCGCCGCAGACTTCATAATTGTTGAGTCCAATCGAGCTCAACAGCTTTCCACTTTTTTCATTTTGTAAAAAGAAAAAGTGAACGCACTCAAGCACGCCGCGCCAAAATGAACTGCCTTTGAAAAAGCGTTGATCTTCGCGAAATATTCCTGAAATAATATATAGTGGAATATTCTCTTTTTTTATTTCAAAAAAATAATTCGCCCAATATTCATATTTTATGAAGAATACTTTTTCGGGCTTCAGTAGTTCAACCCATTTTGCCGCATTCCGCGGGGTATCTAGAGGCAGATAAAGAATTAAATCCGCACCACTATAATTCTTTCTCACTTCGTAGCCACTCGGAGAAAAAAAGGTCAAAACAATTTTTTTTTTAGGATAATCTGACTTGATTTTTTCAATCAACGGCCTTCCTTGTTCGAACTCGCCCAACGATGCCGCATGCACCCAAATGACGTTGCCTTCATTGGCTTTCCCCCATGCTTCTAGCGTTTCCCAAACATGCTTTCTTCCATTCAACCATTGCTTGGCTTTGAGATGAAAAGGCGATGAAAGAATGACAAGGAGCTTATAGAGCCTGATGCTGATATTGTAAAGGAGATGCATCAATGATTAATCGTAATAAAATTCATCGGGTTCGCGCACATATAAATTCAAAACCCAACCTGCACGCAAACCAAAGAGTATATCGCGACGTTGTTTGGTGTCGCGTTCCATGGTGTCAAAATTCAAATTCCTTCTGCTTTGTGTAAAGCCTTGATAACACTCTACACCAGCAAAGAAATTGATCAATTTATTATTAGACATTAATGAATATCCGGCAAATTGATAGGACGTAAATCCATTGGTAAGGCGGTCATATCCTTTTTCATAATCCCCATCTAAAAAACGAATTTCATTTTCCTGATGTTCGATACGAATCTTGTGTTGCATAAAACCAACGCCGCCATAAACAAGAATTCCAGAATTAGGATTGGGACTTAGAACGTTAAAGAGCCTTCCAAAGTCAGCTGTGACAGTGTAACCGCGCTGTTGAATGAAAATAGTGGCAATCTGCCCCTGGTTATCTAATATTTCGCCTCTGTCTGTGTAAAGATTCGAAAGCAGCCCCGGCTCATTTACCGTGCGCCCGTACATATAGGTGCCTTGAAGACCATAATACCAATTGGTTTTTGACTTGATGTGAAAACCTATGCCAACGGATCCATTGTTTCCAAAACGATCTGCCATGTCGCCTGCCGGGCTTTGAAAGCCCCAACTAATGGAAACATGCGGATTAAATAGCGATGAGTCGCGCACTTGATATTGCGCATTAACTTGGTGAATAAAGTGCAAAAAAAGAATGAGAACCCCGATCTTCTTCATGTTACAAATTAAGGTGGATATTTCAGATTGACCAAAAAATCCTTGTGTACATTTACCCCCCGCAAACAATAAGTGAATGAATCCAATTCAAATGGTTGACCTCAAAGGTCAATATGCTAAAATTCAACAAGAAGTAGACGAGGCTGTTCTCAACGTAATCCGCTCATCAGCTTTCATCAATGGACCAGAAGTAGGCGCTTTTCGTCAAGAACTGGAGAATTATTTGAGTGTAAAACACGTCATTCCTTGCGCGAATGGGACAGATGCGCTCCAGATAGCGATGATGGCGCTCAATCTCAAACCTGGCGATGAGGTAATCACTGCAAGCTTTACTTATGTAGCTACAGCAGAGGTGATAGCGCTTCTGCAATTGAAGCCTGTTTTGGTGGATGTGCATCCCGATACTTTCAATATTGATCCAGTTGCAATCGAAAAGGCTATCACGCCTCGCACAAAGGCGATTGTTCCTGTGCACTTATTCGGCCAATGCGCAGATATGGAAGCGATTTTGAAAATTGCTTCAAAACATAATCTATATGTGATCGAAGATACCGCCCAAGCGATTGGTGCCACATATACTTTCAGCGATGGTCGCACCTCATGCGCAGGTACAATGGGACATATTGGAGCAACGTCCTTTTTCCCTTCCAAAAATCTAGGCTGCTATGGCGACGGCGGTGCATTATTCACCAATGATGATAAACTGGCTGAACAGATGCGTATGATTGCCAATCATGGGCAAACGGTGCGTTACTACCATGATGTAGTAGGCGTCAACTCTCGCTTGGATAGCTTGCAGGCGGCTATCTTGCGTATCAAATTGCGCCACCTCGATGCTTATAGCGTTGCTCGCAATGCAGCAGCTTCCTTTTATGATGAGGCTTTTAAGAACGAGCCAAAATTGAAGACACCTGCTCGAGCTAAAAATTCTACACACGTTTTTCACCAATATACCCTCATCACCGACGGCGTCGATCGCTTCGGATTGCAGGATTTCCTTTCTACAAAGGGCATTCCAGCGATGGTATACTATCCTGTGCCGCTCCACATGCAAAAGGCTTACGTGGACCCGAGATACAAAGAAGGTGATTTTCCTGTCACCGAAGAGTTGTGCAAACGAGTTATTTCACTACCTATGCATACTGAACTCTCTCAAGAGCAACTCGATTTTATCGTGAGCTCCGTAAAAGAGTTCGTAGGGAAGTAACCAAGGACTTCCTCATCACAAGCAAAAGGCCTTCTTCTGAAGGCCTTTTGTTGTTTAATGAAGTTGATACAGCGTATGATGAATAAATTTCAAATTCCCTGAATTTCTTATCTTTGATTACCACTACTTACAAAACCAAATATTTTAATCGATGAAAAAACTTTTACAACTATTATTCTTTGCGCTCTTCATTAACGGAAGCATTCAGGCTCAATCGAACAATATGAATTGCGAAGTAATATCAGAGTTGGCAGTGCCTAGATATGCACATACGATGCTGTATTATTCCGTAGGTGATTTCATACCAATGTTCTTTATTGCTGGTGGATATGACAATGGTGGAGCTCTTGCTACAGCCGAAATTGCGGGTGAATTATATGAAATGAATTTTGCACATGCGGATCATACTTCAGAAAAATTGGCCGACGGTCGATTTCTTGTAATCGCTGGATGGAATGGTCTTTCTAACCTTACGATCATTGAGGCTTTCGATCCAGAGACGATGTCTTTTGCCATGGTTGCAGATCTTGAAATTCCGCGTTCCTTTCATCGCTCAGTAGTACTCAATGATGGCCGCGTCCTCATCACAGGCGGTTTTGACGGCATCACCAATCTAGCTTCATGTGAGATTTTTAACCCTGAAACCAATACAGTGGAACCCGCGGCATCTATGAATTTTGGGCGCAGTTCGCACACTTGCACCGTGATGCTCGATGGTAGAGTAATCGTGACGGGAGGATATAATCCAGACAATGGCTTTCAGCAAACATCATGTGAGATTTATGACCCCATTACTAATACTTGGGAAAATATTGCGCCGCTCAATTCAGGAAGAGACAATCACGCCGCTTCTAGTTATTTATGGAATGGAAATGAAGTGGAAAGCCTTGTCGTATCTGGTGGAAGATATTTTAATGCTGATTTGAATCTCTTCGAAGGACAATCCACATTTGAAGTTTATGATCTAGAAGCGAATACATGGACCTTGATAAGCCCTGATTTTTCGCAGCCGATGTCGTATCATAAAATGCACTTATACGAAGAATTGTCACCGACACTAGCTATTCCCGGTAGCATAGGGAATTCAGGCATTGATGTCCAAAACACCTATTACGGTAGATTGGATATGTGGTTCGATGTCTTCCCAGAAACACCAATCACTTCACAAGATCCAAGCACAGAATATTTTACAGGTGAACAGCTCAACATTCCTGGCTACCTCTATGCAAGCGCAAAAACTCCATTGGCCGCTTCCGGTGATGGTGATATCTATTATTCAGGAGGACTTGAAGCTGATGGCGTTTCGTCAGATTTAGCTTATTGCGCTATTGATTATTTATCCGTTCCTAAGGTAGTGTTGACTCCGCTAAAAATTTACCCCACTCCAGCAGTGGATGTGGTCACTGTGGAATGGGGCACTGCTGCCGATTTTGAGATTCAAGTCTTCGATACGAATGGTAAAATAGTTTTTACCAATAGAGGACGCGGCGAGAAAACGCAAGTTCCACAGCTACCTAGCGGGGCATACGTAGCTGCTGTGAGATTTGGCGAAAACACATTATCCTCCACTTTTACCTTTCGCTAAAACTCAATTTTATAACTCAATACAGGTATGAGTGGAGTCTGCGTCCATGTTTTAACGTCGCCTTCTTTCTAAACCCGTAACTGCGACACCACAAGATTAATTTCCCCTTAGTCTACTCTTAATATAGTTTAAAATGATGTCGTTTATTATGATATTGAAAAAATCAATGTAAAATTTTCATGGAAAATGACTGCCCTGTATTTTGGTAAAAATCAGTAAAATACGATTCCGAATTCAGAATTCTGAATTGAGCAAATCAATGAAAGTCAGTTGTTTATAATAGAAAAAAAGTTAAAATGGAAGAAGGTATCTCAGATCTTAGGTCGCGAATTTGGATTTGTTGACAATGTTGAAAATGGGGGTGAAAAACGGGGTTGACTGATATTTATTGCGTTGAAAATAAGTTGATTATAAATAATATTCTGTTTTTCGATAATTATTTTCAGTCAGGATTTGCACGGATGGAATTCGTGCGTACATTTGCAGCCCGTTTTTTAGGCGATTTGACTCGACCGAA
>JBILSZ010000006.1:0-54237 GCA_044371755.1 Flavobacteriales bacterium
GGCAAACACGCTTTGCGTTCGCGCTGGCAGACATTGGATAATGAGAATGACAACAACCAAGGCAACTTTAGTGATGTATTTTATTCTGAATATCAGTATCAGCAGAACTGGGATGACTATGGTTTGAGGGGGCTTAACACCACGTTTGGTTTAGTAAACATGACCACCACATCACGCGGTGAGTTGTACCTTGGTGGGAATGAAGATGGAGAAAATTATTCGCTCAATCAGGCAGCTTTTCTTCAAGCGGACTTAAAAATCAAGGAGCGCCTTAATGTATCGGGAGGACTACGTTATGAGCAGTTTGTAATCAATGGGGTGAAAGAAGGAAAGCCCGTATTCAGAGCTGGTGCGAATTATAGATTAATGAAGGCGACCTATTTGCGCGCATCCTATGGCGAAGGTTATCGTTTCCCCTCTATCGCAGAAAAGTATATTGTGACGGCCTTGGGAGCGCTTCAGATTTATGCTAATCCAGAATTGCAATCGGAGACGAGTTACAATGCCGAGGTGGGAGTGAAACAAGGATTTAAAGCTGGGCGGGTGCAGGGCTTTATCGATATTGCTGCTTTTCAACAAGAATTTGAAAATTATATTGAATTCACTTTTGGACAATGGGCCACACCTCGCATCGATAATTTGCTCGGATTTGGTTTCAAATCAATCAACACTGGAAAGGCACGTGTGCGTGGAGCAGAATTGAGCGTCCTTGGTGAAGGGAAAGCTGGTCCAGTCTTGCTTCAATTTTTAGCTGGATATACCTACACAATGCCAGTAAGCTTGACACCAGACTTTGTTTATGGTAGATCCACAAACGCGGCTCAAACACCTGTTACTTTTGCGAGCACAAGTTCAGATACTACAGGAAATATCCTAAAGTATCGAATGATTCATTTGGTGCGTGCGGATTTGCAAGCCACATTCCGAAAATACTCATTGGGTGCTAGTCTACGTTACAACAGCAATATGGTCAATATTGATAATGCCTTTGAATTTCTGGAAACAAATGTTCCAGAGGTATTCAATCCAGGAATTGTGAATTGGCGACAAGAGAATAATAGAGGCGACTATGTGGTGGATATGCGCGTGGCCTATAAAGTAAATGACCATCATCGTATTGCATTAGTGGTGAATAATCTATTAAATAGGGAATACGCGATTCGCCCACTTAGCATTGAAGAACCGAGATTAACAACAATACAGTATACATTTAATTGGTGAAAAAAATTGTAGGAATAATACCCGCTCGGTTTGGAAGCACACGCTTTCCGGGAAAGCCATTGGTGAAAATTTTTGGACGAGAAATGATTTTGCATGTAGTGGATCGCGCAGAGCAATGCGGCGTTCTTCACGAGGTGATAGTCGCTACAGATGACCAAAGAATCTTTGAGGTTGTCGAAAACGCTGGTAAAAAAGTAGTGATGACCAGTACCGAGCACCCATCGGGAACAGACAGATGTTTGGAAGCTTTTTCAAAGGCATGTCCTGATGCTGACGCGATCATCAATATCCAGGGTGATGAGCCATTTGTAAAACCCGAACAAATCCAAGCACTGGCTGAGTTGATTCAAAAGAACGATGTAGACATAGCTTCTTTGTGTGTTGCCATTAGTGATACCTCATGGCTTGCAGACCCCAATAAAGTGAAAGTAGTGATGAATGACAGAGGTAAGGCCTTGTATTTCAGTAGACAGGCCATTCCATTTGTGCGGAGCGCTCCTCAAGAGGAGTGGCTTTCGCACCACCCTTACTTCAAGCATTTGGGCTTATATGCTTACAAATCAAGCATTTTGAAGAGCATTAGCCAGCTTGAAATAAGCAGTCTTGAGCGCGCTGAGTCTCTTGAGCAATTGAGGTGGTTGCAGGCTGGATATAGTATTTATTTGAGCATAACTCTCTGGGAGACACCAGCAATAGACACTCCTGAGGACTTACAAGCGGTGATAGACCAGAATTCGGCAAGTTTCGAATAGTTTGATTTTGTATCTTTGCAACTATGCGTTTGGAAGGTTACCTAACAGATTTACTCTACGCACACGACTGTGTGATAGTTCCTGGTTTTGGGGGCTTGGTTGCGAATTATCGCGGCGCCCGCCTGAATCGTACTACGCATGTTATCCAACCTCCTTCCAAGCACGTTGGTTTCAATCGACATTTGATTCAAAATGATGGCCTGCTTGCGAATCATATTGCGATGATCACTGGGGCTTCCTACATTGAAGCTACCAAGGAATTGGACAGAATGATTGGTGAGTTTAAAAGCCAACTCCAGCAAAACGGTCGCGCTACGTGGGAAAAAATTGGTGTTTTTTTCAATGATAATAATGGGACGCTTCAATTCATCCCAGAAGAACAAAACAACTTTTTACCAGACTCATTTGGGCTATCAGGAATTCAACTCCAATACATTGCTAAAACTGTTGCTCCTATGGAGAATGACATCAATCAGCAAGACGCAAAAGTAGTAGAGCTGGCTCCAGCGTCGAAGAGCAATTGGAAATGGATAGCAGCCATTGCTTTGCCCATTGCAGTGGCGGGTACTGTATGGTTGAGCTCTACTAAAATTCAAGAAAATTTTGACTTTGCATCGATGAATCCTTTTCAGAAAAAGGAGATTCAAAGTAGTTATAAAATGTTGACACCGAATGAACGTTCGGTTGAGAATTTTCCAACGGAAACAGGCTGGGAATTGGCCATGAATCAAATGCCTGGGGCATCAGTCATTACATACGATTTTGCAGAAGACAGAATATCTGACGTCGGTATAGATGTGATTGTCTCACCCGAAGTAGCGAAGGCAGATACCACCACCACCAAGTTTTCTAAGCCAGAAGTGAAGGAAAGTACTGCAAGCACTCAAGGAAAGTACAAGGTAATTGCAGGTGCGTTTGCAGTTGAGAGTAATGCTGAAAAACTAATCGCAGAATTAAATTCGGCAGGTTATTCAGCCCATTTTGCTGGCAAGAGAGGGCTATTGCACCTAGTAGCTTTTGGATCTTTTTCTACAGAATCTGAAGCTAAAGAAGTTTTAAAGAAAGTTCGTTCCGAGGGCCGCAGTGCCTGGATTAAGAAATGATTTTATGATAAAAAATGTCATCTTTGATTTTGGAGGAGTATTCTTCGAAATCGATTATCGCGCGCCCGCACGCGAGTTCAAGAAATTGGGATTTGAAAATTTCGAAGAGATTTATTCTCAAGCGGCACAATCCGATCTGTTTGATTTAGTGGAAACAGGAAAAATTTCCAATGAGGATTTTTATAAAAAAATAGAGTCTTATTGTCCTGCGGGCACCACGCGTCAGCAGGTGATAGATGCTTGGAATTCAATTTTGCTCTTTATCGATGAGTCGAAAGTGGATATCGCGCGCGAGGTAAAGTCAAAGGGCTATCCCACATTCTTATTGAGCAATACCAATGCAATTCACGTAGCAGAGTTCGAGCGAATGATTGATGATAAAATAGGTCTTGCTAACTTCAAATCATGTTTTGATAAAGTATATTATTCTAATGAAATAGGAATTAAAAAGCCTTATCCAGAAACGTTTTTAGCCGTTTGTCAATGGAATGGACTAGTACCAGAGGAGACTTTATTTATTGACGATTCTTTGCAACATGTAGAGGGCGCAAAAAAAGCCGGGCTTCAAGCTGCACACCTAAAGCCCGGCAATTCATTAAGAGACATTATCAATCAATTTATTCCTTGATTCCGGCAAGATCGAGCATGAAAGCATATTCCATTGCAATTTCTTTTAAGTATTCATAACGACCGCTCTTACCGCCGTGTCCCGCATCCATATTGCACCACATGAGCAACAAGTTATTATCTGTCTTATAATCGCGCATTTTAGCAACGTATTTTGCAGGTTCCCAATATTGCACTTGACTGTCCCAATACCCGGTAGTGACTAGAATGTTTGGATAATCTTTTCGCTCGACATTATCATACGGCGAATAAGACTTCATATAGTCGTAGTATTCTTTATTTTTTGGATTTCCCCATTCATCAAACTCGAAGGTTGTAAGAGGAATGGTTTCATCAAGCATGGTGGTAATGACGTCCACGAATGGCACTGCCGAGATTATTCCGCGCCACATGGTAGGAGCCATATTGGTCACAGCACCCATCAATAAACCACCAGCGCTTCCGCCCATAGCAAAAAGGCGATCGTTGGCTGTGTATTTTTCTTTAACTAAAAATTCTCCGCAATTGATGAAGTCTGTGAAAGTGTTTTTCTTGTTTAATAGCTTTCCACTTTCATACCATTCGCGTCCCATCTCTTGGCCACCTCTGATGTGTGCGATAGCGAATACAAAACCTCGATCGAGCAATGACAAACGTGTGGAACTGAACGTAGCGTCGATGGAATAGCCATAACTTCCATAGGCGTATAGCAAGAGTGGGGCGCTGCCATTTCGATTGAATCCTTTTTTATAAACAAGACTGATTGGTACCTTTGTACCATCAGCGGCAGTGGCATACAAGCGTTCGCTGATATACTGAGTTGCATCATATCCCCCCACTACTTCTTGCTGCTTGAGCAACTTTCGTTCTTTCGAAGACATGTTATAGTCGAATGTGCTACTTGGAGTAGTGAGTGACGTATAACCAAAACGTAGAATATCAGTATTGAAATCAGGATTAGCTCCTACACCTGCGGAGTAGGCAGGATCAGGGAATTCGAGATAATGCTCGCTGTTGTCTTTCCACTGAATAATTCGTAATTGCGTTAATCCATTCTTACGCTCATCAACTACCAGGTAGTTGGTGAAAATGGCAATGCCTTCCAAAAGAACGTCAGGTCTATGGGCAATTACTTCCACCCAATTTTCTTTTTCCGTTTTGTTGATATTGGTTTTCATCAAACGGAAATTTTTCGCATTGTAGTTGGTCACAATGTAGAAGTCATCTCCATAATGATCAATGCCGTATTCTAGATTTCTTTCTCGTTGCTGAATGAGTCTAAACTCGCCTGTTGGCGTATTAGCATCCAATACGCGGTACTCCTGTGATACAGTTTGTGAACTGCCAATCACAATGAATTTTTTACTTTTAGTTTTATAAACGAAACAAGAAAACTCCTCATCTTTCTCTTCGAAGACTAGCTGATCTTTTTCTTGCGGAGTGCCCAAGGTGTGACGCCAAATCTGACAGTCGCGGAGTGTTTGAGGATCCTTTTTTGTATAAAAAACAGTTTTGTTATCATTGGCCCACACGCCGCCGCCGCTAGTACCTTCAATCACATCGTTCAACTTTTGTCCATTTTCAAGATTAGTGAATTCGAGGGTATAAATCCTGCGACTCACAATGTCGGTGGCATAACACAAGAGCTGATTGTCCTCGCTTACTTCATATCCGCCGAGCGCCCAATAATCTTTACCTTTTGCAAGTGCTGGTCCATCCACAAGCACTTGTTCTGCGCCGCTTTCCATGCTCTCTTTTTTACGGCAATAGAAAGGATAATCTTGACCCGCTTCAAAACGCGTGTAATACCAATAGCCGTTGTCTTTGACGGGCACGCTTTCGTCTGTTTCTTTGATACGGCCCTTCATTTCAGCAAACAGTTTATCCTTTAGCACATCCGTATGCGCAAGCATTTTTTTGGTGTACTCATTTTCCGCATTAAGATAGTCTAACACATCTTGTGTTTGCTGATCTCTGGCGCTATCGGGGGCATTTTTTTGCTCATCGCTGAGTCGCATCCAATAGTAGTCGTCCACTCGCGTATCGCCATGTGTAGTGATGGAATAGGGAATTTTTTTTGCTACAGGGTAATTTGACATATCCGCTTTATTAGAATCGTTTTTATTTGTTGCACAGCTGATTGCTAGCAATGCTAGTGCACCAAATGTTAGGAATTGCTTCATTGTGATGAATTTGTGGCGAAATATAGGTACAAAAAAGAAAAACGCCCTCTCGCCGAAGCGAGATGGGCGTTTTCTTTTTACCCAAGAAAAAAATCTACTTTACGATTTGTTGTTTCGCTAAAATTCGTTGGTCTTGCTCTACATGAACAACGTACATTCCTGAGGCCATGCCAGTAATGTCTATTGTTCGAACTTTCTGTGCGGAAACAAATCCATTTACTTGCATTACCAGTTTTCCTGAAGCACCGTAAATTGCAATTTTAGCCTTAGACTGGGATGGATCGTGGAAAGTAATTACAATAGAATTTCCCATCCTAACTACTGATGCCCCGGTCAATGAATTAACTTCATCTGTACTGAGTACCTCTTCCTCTTCTTCTTCCTCTTCTTCCTCCTCCTCAATAACTTCATCGGTTACTATTGCTTGGCTTGTAGCAGTTGCTTGGCAATGCTCATTTGAAGCGATGCATTCAACCAAGTAGGTTCCTGCTACATTCACCGTAAAGTCCAGAGTTTCTTGATCACCCCCGTCAAATCCATTAACTGTCCACTCGTAAGCGAGGGCATTGTCAGACACTGCTTGAGCGGTAATTGCTGCTGTTTGTCCAGCGGGGAGTACTAGATCGGGAGCGTCTACCAAAACCTCCACTGAAAGAGCAAATGGGTCATTAAGATCTAAATTGTAGACTTCATTGTAACATGGCGTAATAATATTTACTGAGTAAATGCCGTGAGCCAATTCATCTGTGAAAGCGTAGTTGCCTTCTACAATGCTTGAAGCAATGATATCACCGTTAGAGTTGGTAATTATGTATTCAAAAAACTCAGAATTGACAACACTTAATTCAACAAGACCATTATTATTCTCGTTGCAGCGATCTATCTCAAACACTACATCAGATTGAACTTGAGAAGGAGAAGAGATAGTTATGCCGATAAGTTGTGCTGGACAAATAGCCTCAATATTCTCTAACATAACCAAATAATCACCTGCGCTAAGGTTGTTGATAACACCTTCGTTTGCGCTGAATATATTACCAAATACATTCTGTGCCGTAAGTGTCCAAGCAGAAGTTGGAGAGTTAAAAATTATTTGACCATCAGTTGAATCGAAGCAGGAAACCTCTTGAGTAGCTACTTCTATAGCTGGGGTCATTCTTATGATAAATCTATTCCCAGTGTACGCTGCAGTGTTGTTGATAGTGATACTCTGGCCTTGATCGAGTGCTACTATTTGACCGGTCACCACATCTTCCACTGTTAAACAAACACCCAATGGGAGGTTTTGAGCCTCGGTAATCGAGAAGGTATAAGTCCCTGTTTGTGGCATTTCAATATAAACAGGAATCTCAATAGACTCTGATAATTCACCAATTGCTTGAATTGTTAAAAGCGAATTTTCGGAAGAAACAAAAGCCATTTCTGGGGCGGTATTAACAGGACTGTTCCATTTAATAGCATCAAAAAGTTCATCAAAACCCAATGTGGCCCCCTCTTGAATGGTGAGTAGCATTTCATCATGCATTGCGCCGTGAGCTAACTCGAAACGAATCAATGAGGCATCTTCCGTGTTTCTCTGAAACGCTGCACTCGATGAAGATTTAGATGACTCAACAAATGAAATACTCTGGCCTGGAGCTGTTGCTTGGACAAAGAAAGATTGTGAGGATGCAATAAATCGATTCGCAGTACCTCCAAGTATGTTTGCATTGTATGCTCGGTAATTTGAGCCAACCGCATCATATACGTAATAGGTACCATTGGAGGAGTTCCATGAGGAGCTCTCATTTTTAACGGCTACCCAATCTATTGCGGATGGATAGACATTAGAAATTAAATTCCAGCCATCAGGGTCGTTAAAACCAACCCCTGGAATTAAATCATTATAGCTGAGTGGAATGTTTGTGGTGCCTTTTTGGAATTGGCCAGACGCTATTATGGTGTTGGCATTTCCGTTCATAAAGACGATGTATCCCTTTAAAGGGTCTAATGAGTTTGTGACGTTAGTGGCTCCTACCCAACCTGTGTTCCTATCGCCGGGCTGCGACTCATCATAATGATAGATGTTATTAAAGTTATAGCTTGGGAAGTCAGAGCCAGGAAAACCAGAGGTAACAATTTCATCATTCCAGTTCGAAATCGTTTGGTTCAACAGCGGATTGGAAATGTAAACCCAGTTTTGTGGAGCAGGCGGAATATATCGCTGTAAAGTTATTTGACCGATTACATCCCCACCACTTTGAATCGTTCCTATGGAGCCAGTACCAGTGGCTGTCGATAGGAGTGTCAATTGATTATTGGTGTTAAATGTTCCATTCAGCGAGCGCAATTGACCATGCATACTCGCTGGACTTAATAACGCCCCACCAGAGGCATTTTCTAGTTCAAGATTAAATAAATTCGTAAGTCCAGTGCCAGAGATTGTTTGGGCTGCGCTTCCTACAAACCTGATCGTGCCCGAGGCTCCATTGATAGTTCCGTCATTGACGATGTTACTTCTAAGGGAAACGCTAGCTGTGCCACCCAAAAAAGAAGCTGATGGTTGAATAGTTAGTCCACGGCAAGCAGTGCTACCAGTAAATGTTACTTCATGTCCTGATTGCAGCACTAGACGAGAGAATGGATTAGGAGTAATGGAAGAAGGTGTGCCAACCGGCACCTTGGCCCAAATAGATGAGTTGCTTTGACCTGAGGCTTGTGAGTAAATTAACTCCTCGCAACTTTCTTGAGAAATCGAAATATCATCGATGCTAAATTTTCCGTTTGAAGACGGGTCGTACACCACAAATGGACCGAAGTAATCAAGATGGTTGAATTGTGTATCAGTGGCGGTTCCAATTGTGGTTAAATTGTCAAAGTCGCCATTTGTATCTACTCGTAAGGTCCAAATGCCGTTGCTCGAGCGGGTAATCTCAAAGCCAACCTTATCTAAAGTAGTGCCCCAATCAATCGTGCTGGTTACCAAAGGAATCAATGCATCATCATCTGTTTTCCAAAGCTCAATGAACTCAGGAGAGCCATTTGAATCGAAATCGCCCGGGCGAATACCAACTGCGTAACCACTGATAGGAGAATCAGCAATGTTTTGGGCGTCATTTGTTAGACAAACAATGAAGTACTCAGTAGGGGTGGGTTCTTGATTGAAGTAACGTACATTAAATCGCCAAGTAGTATTAGCGTTATCTAAAAGCATCCCATTAAAATTAAGAGATGCAGAAGTTGATCCCGTGGTAGGGCTCAGAACAGATTGTCTTAAAGAGTATGAACCGGTTATGGGTTCGGTGGATGATGCTGTAAATGAATTCGGGTCTGAGAACGACCAGTCTGCTGTTATTTGATTTTCGAAGTTTCTGGTTAAAATAGGCTCGCTCACAAAATCATCTTCAAGTACAGTTACCTGACATGTTGTGTTTGTTCCGGTTGTAGCTAAAAATCCTCCTGAAACATTGGTTAGGGAAACAACCAAGTTTTTTAACATCCCCGTACAGTTATTGTCATTTATAGCAATAATTGTAGAAATTAAATTGGCTCTTGAAATGTTAAAGTCATCGATATGAACAGTTCCAGATGCGCCGTTTGCTCTAGTATGTAGAATACGAACGAATATATTCGATGAGCCAGTAAAATCACCAGTATAGTTTGTGTATGATGTAGGAGTCGTATTGAAGGTGGCAACATTGGTCCAGGGTCCTGAAGATGAGGAGCTGGTTTGAACAACTAATTGTCCAGAAGTGACAGTCCCACTGCTTCGATAGAAGAAAGAAATACGGCCAGGGTTTGATATAACGGGGGTAATCGCACTCTGATTATTCCCAGTGAATCGCAGGGCCCTGAGTCCTGTACGGGGATTGCTATTTTGATTTGATACACCAGATGAGTAAGTCCAGTTATTGGGAGTGGTCGTTGATTCAAAAGTTTCGATGAGATCATTGGAGCCGCTAAAGCTTATGTTGCTCGGTGTAATGCTTATCACACTTCCATCACCAGAAGTAATAGAAAGCGTTGCAGTGGTTGCTGCGCTAGGATTCGTACTGTAAATTGAAATGGGGAGATTCACAGATGAACCGCCTTCTGATACAACAAGATTTGTAGCCTCCAGTTGTACGATGGTTTGTGGATTACAGGGCGTGAGGTAAATTTGGTCGAATTCAGAGGTAGGATTGCTATTGGAAGTAACAACTACTGGCCCAATAAAACCGTTTCCATTCGGCGTAAAGGTGGCATCAGTTGCTGAACCACGAGAAATATTCGTTGTAGTAAACAAATTCGCGTTAGACGCGATCCCCCCCCCATTTGCAGTCGGAAAAGATGAAGTAAATAGTTCCCATTCACCAAGATGATTTCTTACAACCCTAATGCCCAAACCATAGTCGCTAATAGTGTTTGCGATACCAACTGGAGATTGAATTACAGTTGTAGCTACCCCGTTGGTGACTCTTAGAAGTCTAATCTCCTGCGCACCGGATCCATCTCCTATTTCTACTGCATAGCCGGATGCAGAGGATGATTCAAGGTTAGAATTATTTGAATATAGCCAGAATCGCATTCTACTAGTAGCGGATGTTGCGCTTTGAATCCGACCATACCAAAAAATCCATTCTTGGTTTGTTTGCCAATTATTGATAGGTGTTGAAACATAGAAACTACCGTTACCATTTGGTTTAACTTTCATAATTCGCGCATCAGAAACTGAACTTCCACCCTCACTGGTTTGAACATATTCGTAGCGGTTCGTTTCGCCGCTCCAAGTTGGGTTAGAAGTAATATTTTGATCTGTGAATTCATCAATCAACACGCGCGAACAGCTTATGGGGTCTGGCGGTGGGGGTAGCGACGGAGTAAGGGGTAATGTTCCATCTACACCACCGGGAGAGGCGGATTTGAAGGCGTAAGAAGGCTGACTAAGGTAAATTACCAAAGACAGCATGAACAGAATTTGTTTCATTGCTTGAAATGTTAGGCCTGTTACACAGGTTTATTTGTTATTTAAATATCAAAAGTTTAATAAAATACTCGCTAGTCGCAGGTCTTCTGGTGTTGTGATTTTAATGTTTTCACGATTACCTTCAACAAGGTGCAGACTTACGCCAAGCGACTCTACGACGGATGCGTCGTCGGTGAAGCTAGGGTGGTAAGGCTGTTCGAAAGCCTTGCGAAGCAGTGAAAGCTCAAAACACTGTGGTGTTTGTACCAACCGGAACTTACTGCGATCGGCAATTTGGTTTTTCCCATGCTCTACGTAGCGTATGCTATCGTTGATGGGTACAACCGGAATTGCACTGCCATATATACGCGCAGAATTGAAAGAGGTTTCAAATGTTTGGCGCGCTACCAAAGGCCGCACAGCATCATGGATTCCGACAATTCCTTCAGCAGATGAAATCACTGAAAGTCCATTTCGTACGGAATCAAAACGCTCTTTTCCTCCTTTTACAATTGTATGTGGTATACTGACACCAAGCGTTTTTGACAAATCTCTCCAGTAGTCTGCATAATCCGGGTGAAGGACAATGACGATGTGCAGATGCGGATCGAAAGAATGAAAACGCTCTAGCGTATGCAATAATATCGGCTTGTTATGGATTTCTAAGAATTGCTTGGGAAGTTCTGTCCCCATTCGAGTACCGGTACCTCCCGCTACAATGATTAGATGATTATTCATAAAATATCGACAAGGTTACGTTTTGTTTCGACGAAAACAAAATTATTATGGATAAATATCACATTTACTTCTACAAAGATTAAAAAAAACGGTATGAAATGAAGATTACCGCTCATGAAAAAGATTCAAGAAACGAAAACGTTCACAATAACAATGAGTTAAAATTACGCAAGCACTGCTTGCAACGGTTTGAACTTTACCAATTTATTGATTATCTTCACCCCCTCAAATAGTAATTGTACTTTTGACACTTTAGTTAATTTTTAACCAAACAAATTCTCACATGAACAAGATTATATCCTTGTTTTTGTTTGTTGCTTTATTTGCAACTTCATTTTCAACTTTTGCAGCTTGGGATATCTACAAAACGGGAGTGCAGATCAATGGTATTTACCTTGACGCACAGCCAACGAGTCCTTCATCGGATTTTTCAAATTATCATTTTGGTAGATTCAGTCCAGGCGGTAATATCACATTGAATTTCGCGGAGTTGTTCACATTCAAAAATGGTGGAGACGACGTATGCGATGAAAATAGACTTTTTTATCGTGTCTATCGTACCTGCGACGCAGCGCCTTCTTTCACGGGCTTGTTGTTGCCATTCAGTTGCGAAAACGGGGGAAGTTGTTTTGGCACCACTAATTTTGGAGATCAGCGCTGGGCAGCCAATTCGGGAGCAAATTTACTCGCTGGACTTACAGCACCAGGTCAATATGTGATAGAAATATATTTTGAGTCACGAGGTACACCGGGTGTTTGTACCACATTTAAATACGCGAGTAATACCGGCGCAAACTATATTGCTTATTTCACTTTGGGAGATACCGAATCATTCACCGATGGTGAGTTTACCACAGATAGAGTGTGGTCTGGGGATGACGCAGCTTGGCAGGTGGTAAATAATAGTGATGTGAGCGGTTTAATTGGCACAGAAAACATTCGCACTCAAACATTACGCTCCAATTCTGGAAGTGCAGGAAATCACTATCTAAGCACACAAATCCCAACATGGGAGTCTCAACAAAATTGGTATTTCTGGGTGGGCCGTCGAGGCCAAGCAGCGTCTAGCACTAACCGAGTACGAATTTGGCTTTATGCAGATCAAGCAAACCTAGAGGGTGGTGTTGGAAGCGGACTAGACGGATATTACATTTCTGTTGGAAATGCTGGAAATGATCCCATTGAATTCTATCGCGTCACCAACGGAAGTGCATCACTACAGTTCACCTCTACATCTAGTGTTTTTGATGGTTTGACGGATTACGGTATTACTTTTCATATCAGCCGCTCCGAGACTGGGGTTTGGACATTTAGATCATCTGCGTTGCCTCAGAATTTTACGGAGGCACAAGCATCTGCAACAGCGCGAAGCTGTCCAGAGGTGACATCAACGGTGGTGCACGGTACCTTCCTCGATAATACGCACGCGCCTGCAGCCAATGGATATTTTGGACTGATTGCTACCGTTACCGCCACTGCTGGTCAGTCGGTTGAATTCGACAATTTCCGATTTGTAGCGCAGCCGCCAAATACGCAAGTAACGTTCAATGCTTCTTCAAATGCGCTTGTTGAGCCAAACGCGAATGCAACAACCACAGTTGCTGTGAATATTATTAGCCCAAGTATTTCAGTTGGCACCTCAGTCCAAGTTGTTCTTACATCAGGTGATGCTGGTCGATTGGTAAGCTATGCTCCTCAAACAGTAAGCTGGGCTCCAGGCGAATCGGGTACCAAGAATGCAACGTTCACAGTAGCAGCCAACGATAATTGTGATGACATTGCCAATTTGAATTTTCAATTGCAAAATGTTACAGGCGGATTGAATTCGTCGATTGCTGAGCCAAGTAATTTCACCCTTACCATCACCGATGATGATACGGGCTACGCGACAGTAGTAGAAGATAATTTTGAAGATGGAAACTCTATGGGTTGGACATCTTTTGGTGACGGCACTTGGGGTGCTAGCAACATCGCGCCTTCATCGGGCCTGTGGAGTATTCGACACAACAATACAGGTGTTGCAGGTTCTAGCCACGTGGCAATTAACACTGAGGCTACTAGTCTAAGCGGAGTTACAACCACTTGGAGATTTAATCTAAAACATTTTAATCGTGATCCAAGCCCAAACAATAAATTCTTGGCAATCATTGCGGCCAACAATACTAATTTCTTTGGTAGCTTCAATGGTTATGCGATTGGTGTAGATCCTATCATTTCAGGCGATCCTGATATCGTAAATTTTTATCGTGTTAACAATGGCGTGCTCACGAGTCTAGCAGCGACTAGCTTGGATATGAGCACTGCAATCAACGAAATTGGATTTGAAATAATCAGAAGCGAAACAGGCGTTTGGACCATCCGCATCGACCCATCGGGCGACTTTGATAATCTGGCGACTGAAGCGACATTGACGGAGACGACACATGATCTCTTGTCTTTCTTTGGCGCCCGTTTCATTTATAGTTCATCTAATGGTGACAAGCTAGCGCTGGATGATATCTTGATTACTCAAAAAGGATGCGAAGAGGAATTTTTTAGTCAAGTACCTGGTGGAAACTTCAATGCGGCTATTTGGTCTGACCAGCCCGTAGGAACAGCTGTTGCCATTACCAGCGGCAGATTCACCCGCTTGACCATTCAAGAAAATGCTCCAGTGACATTGACTGCAAATACGGCTTGTGGGGCAATGAGTATCAATGCCAACGCTGTTCTAAATGCAGGTGTCAATACATTGAGAATATTCGAGAACCTAGTGACAGGTACTGGCTCTAACTTTAATGCAGGCACGAGTACTGTTGTATTGAAAGGAACCACTGCTCAAACAATCTTAGGTACCGGCGAACCTTCATTCTTCAATCTCACAGTGGACAATGATTTTGGAACAGTATCATTGTTGGACACCGTGCGTGTTCAAAATCAGCTAGTACTTGAGGAAGGGACTTTGCAAACAGATGGTCGATTGATTCTTTTGAGTACTGCGGCGCGCACTGCTGGCATCGCCGCTATACCTGCGGGTGCCGATATCTCAGGTAATGTGACCATTCAAAGATTTATCCCAAATGGTTCTGCCGGATATGTGTATGTGGGAGTGGCTGCTGTGCCCACCACAAATACTATTGAGGCAGTATGGGACGATGACATCGTTACAACAGGTGTGGTAGGTTCGGACTTCCCACCGCCCTACAATTTCGTAAATATTTATACCTATAATGAAGCCCTCCCAGGCGGGAGAAATAGTGGTTGGGTGCCAATGATTAATACCTCTAACGCGATAGAAGTAAACAAAGGATATAGTCTATATATGGGACCAGGTGCTTGGACTACGGATGTAACAGGAACAATTCAGAAGGGAAATATTAGCATTCCAATTACTTTCACCAACTCTTCAAACAGTGGTGATGGATGGAATTTGATTTCAAACATTTACCCTAGCGAAGTGGACTGGATTGCATTAGAGGCTAATAGCAATGACGTGAACAATTATTTTTTATATGATAATAACCTTCCTGGTTATCGCTCGTTTTCTGCAAACCTTGGCGTAGGTAGCGCTCCACGTTACATCACGCATAGTCAGGCATTCTTTGTAAAGCGCACAGCTTCGCCTGCAAACCAATTTATCAATTTCGTTGAGACTGCTAAGTCTGCAACAAATGTTGCCTTCGAAAGAAGCACCGAAGAAGCAAGCTTTGCAAGAATCTCAATCACTAGGAATGGACAAGGTGACGAAGCGGTGTTAGCTTTCCATATGGATGCTACTAATAATTATGATGTCGCATTTGATGCCGAGAAATTGGAAAGCCCAGTTGCAACAGCTCCCGAGCTCGCTCTCGTGAGTGCGGATAATATGTTGCTCACAATCGATGCTCGCCCTATGCCAGCGGAAATGTTGGAGATTCCTGTTTATCTAGATCTTCCTGCAGCAGGTGATTATACCATCTCATTCCCTGAAACGCAAAACATACCATTTGGCTCATGCCTCGTGGTAGAAGACGTGGTTGCGGGTCAAAGCTGGGCATTGGAAGCAGGTTTGACATTTGTAATTTCAGTAGACGCTCCATATCAAGGAAACCGAATGATCATTCGGGTGTCGCCAAGTCTCGAATTGAGCTCAGCGAACGTGACATGCAATGGTCAAGAAAATGGTGTGATTGAAATCAACGCAACAGAAGGAATTTGGAACTGGACAGTGACCAATGAATTGGGAACAACAGTATTCACAGGCGAAGGAGCGATCTCTTTTGAAAACCTGGGAGCGGGACTGTATACTGTAGCATTGACAAACGCTGACGGCATTTGTGCAAGTGTAGAACAAGAAGTGACAATCACTGAACCTGCACCGACCGAATATTCATTCGAGTCAACTATTTCATCATGTAATAGCACTACTGGAGAAGTGATCGTGAACATTGATAATCCAACAGAATACACCTATTGGTTGATGGATGCCATCACGGAAGAAGTAGTGGCTACAGGACAAGGATCACAATCTATTTTCTCCATTGCTGAATTGCCAGCGAATGAGTATTTATTGACTATTGTGAATGCATGTATCATGGTTGATCATCCGTTTAGCACTGTAGATGAGAATACCATTTTTGCAAGCGCAGCATTGCCACAAACAGAGTTTAGCTGGGAAGAAGGTACTACACAAACAATTACCCTTAGTGTCGAAGCATATAATGCCACACAAGTATTGTGGTTGTTAGATGGAGTAGTGGTAGGCGAAGGACACTCTGTGGAATACACGTTGAGTGAACCAGGCACGTATGTATTTACGGCAATTGCATCGAACGAAGGTTGTGAAACATCAGTGGATGTGACGGTTACTGGAATCACCTTTATCACCATTGGATTGGATGAAGAGAATGCAGAAGCGTTTAATGTAATCGCACGTGATGGTGGAGCGCTTGTGAACATTCCAAGCGGAATGAACATTGCAACGCTGCGAGTCGTGAACATGAGTGGACAGGTGATTTTTGAGAAGCAAAATGTATCGAACGCAGACGGCCAGTTGTTCATCCCAATGGCAGCCTGGGCGAGCGGAGTATATAATTTCAATCTCTTCAACACTGCATCCTCAATGACGCAGAGTATTATTAGAGAATAGAATATTTCATAGAATGAAAAAGCCGCCCGTGAGGGCGGCTTTTTTAGTTACTAGATACTAGATACTAGTGACTAGAGAATAAAAGACTAGAAAATTTAAATTGACAATAAAGAATTTCTATATGACAAAACACATAGCTATTCTGCTCTTGATTTTGCACTCTGTTTCTGTATTTGCTCAAAACACCTTCAATCAGATGCACTCCATCTCAATTCAGCAGCCACCTTATGACTATATGCCACATGGTGTAGCTTATGATGCATTTGAAATTGATGTTAGTCCTAATTTTTATGATGGCTATCTCATCTTTGGTGGAGGTATCTTACGAAGCGCAAGTGTCACATTGGACTTCAGAAGGGCGATGGCCATGAAAGTAAACACCAACGGAGATTTGATGTATATGCGTGAATACAATGATACTGACACCACCATGGAAACTTCCTTTGGTAGTGCTTTTTATAGCAGTGTGGTGCAAGATCATAATGAAAACTATAGGGCGATTATGACCATTACAGACGGTCTTGCTTCTTTCAAAAGATATATGCTAACTACAGATCTTTTCGGAGATCCAATTGATCTTGTTTTGATAGATTCCGTGTATTCCAATGATCGCCACTTCACCACGTTCTTCGATCATCGTGATAGCACAATTTTAATAGGTTTAGGGGTAAATCTTGAAAATGGAAACGCAAATCTCACAGAGTATTGCGTATTATGGAAATTGGATACATTGGGCAGTACCATTTGGAAAAGAGCATTTGAAGAATGTCAAATTGTAAGCAGTATTAAAGCATTTTCGACGGAAGGCTATCTCATTAGTGGTGGAAATTTGAATGGTTACTGTGATGGTGTTTATTATGATGATGATAGAACTCTGATTTTGGTAGACGAAAATGGTGAAGAGGAGGCTAGGTGGGCTGAGAATGGATATTGCAGTTGGGAGGTAGCACTTCCTGTTCCAATAGAAAGCAACCAAATCGTTATCATTGGAAAAAAAAACCTGAATGAATACGATGGAATATCACCATGGAGTGGGGATGTTTATAGTAGTATATTGGAATACCAAAACGGTCAACTAATTGAAGTTGGGGAACAAAAAATTTATTATCGGGAAAGAGCTCCTGTAATTCCTATGCAAGCCAAAAAGCTTTCTGACGGGAGTGGGTATATGTTCACGGGGAGTGGAAGCTTTACAGAGTATGACCAACTTGTAGGCTACCTTGTCAAGATTGACAATAATAGAGATTCTGTTTGGTTTAGGGCATATGTTTATTTCGAACCCTTGGAAAACTCTTGGGGCAATGGATGGCATTACTTGAATTCTTTCAAAGAAACTTCAGATGGTGGTTTTGTGGCTGCGGGTTATATTGAGCAGCGCGGCAACAATCCCAATCCAACCTTAGATTCACCTTGGGTGGTAAAGGTGGACGAATACGGCTGCATCGAACCGGGGTGCCATTTGGTGAATGTGGAGGAGATTGTGATTGGTTTGGAAAATACCATGAGTGCTTTCCCCAATCCCGCATCGGATGTAGTCACGATTCAATTTACTAATCCCGAGGGCAGTTCATTAGACGACCTACTACAAAACGGAGAAATCATTTTATTTGACATACAAGGCCGCGAGGTGTACCGAACGAACACTCGGTCGGCGAGCTTTGGCCTCACCCCAACCCCTCTCCAAGGGAGAGGGGCTCATAGCATAACCCTTGATATTAGTCACCTTCCAACCGGCCTCTACTCCGCGCAGTGGGTGAGTGGCAAACAGTGGTTGGATAGCACTAAGATTTTAGTTACTAACGACTAGATACTAGTGACTAGAAAAGAACAGGGAACAAGGAATAAGGAACACATGGTCGCTCCGTCGCTCGTCGCTTGTCGCTATGTCGCTAGTCCCTCCTCCCGATTTCATCGAGCTTTTGGATGATGGCTTCGGGTTCGTGCATTGTGACGAGGGCCATGCGGTCTTCTTTGAAATTATTGAGGCCTTTAAAATAATTGCTGTAATGCCTGCGCATCTCAAGTACGCCGAGTTTTTCTCCTTTCCATTTGATTGAAAACTCAAAGTGTTTTCTCGCCGCGGCAGCTCTTTCTACCAAGGTTGGAGGGGGCAATTTTTCACCGGTCTTCAAATAATGTTTGATTTCATTGAAGATCCACGGATAGCCAATGCTGGCGCGGCCTATCATGATGCCGTCCACGCCATATTTATTTTTATACTCCAATGCTTTTTCGGGTGAATCGATGTCTCCATTGCCGAAGATGGGAATTTTGACGCGGGGATTTTCTTTCACTTTTGCAATCAAGGTCCAATCAGCCGAACCTTTGTACATCTGCACGCGTGTGCGTCCGTGGATGGTGAGTGCTTTGATGCCGATGTCTTGAAGACGCTCTGCTACTTCGAGTATATTCTTGCTCTGATCGTCCCAGCCCAAGCGGGTTTTCACGGTCACGGGTAGGGAAGTGGCATCGACCACAGCTTTGGTCATGCGCACCATTTTATCAATGTCTTTCAGAATGCCCGCGCCTGCGCCTTTGCACGCCACTTTCATCACCGGACAGCCATAATTGATATCGAGCAAATCTGGATTAACGCGTTCGATGATTTTGGCACATTGTTCCATCGTAGCTATTTCACTACCGAAGATCTGCACGCCAATCGGGCGCTCATATTCGAAGATGTCGAGCTTCATCACGCTTTTGGCGGCATCGCGAATGAGGCCTTCGCTGCTGATGAATTCGGTGTACATCATATCGGCTCCGTTCTCTTTGCAGAGCATACGAAACGGCGGATCGCTCACGTCTTCCATTGGTGCGAGCAGCAATGGGAAGTCGGGCAATTCTATTTTATCTCCAATTTTTATCATGACTTATCGTGAATAGCCATCATCAAAACGCATTTTTTTCACCAATGGTTTTATTTTTTGATGATTTCTTTTCGGGCACAAAGGTAGTTAGCTTCCTTTGTACCATGAAAAATCCCTTTTTTCAAGAAATGTCTCCCGGCGTTCGCGCGGTATTGTTCGGGTCATTTATCCTTGTTTGCGCGGGCATAGGTGCTATGGCAGCCATAGCTCTGGCAATTGCCAATGGCTTTAGTGTGGCAAGCGTCCAAGATCTGGTCACCAACCCTGGTATTGAGCATATCGAATTGCTCAAATGGATGAACAACCTCTCACAGGTCTCTACATTTTTGTTGCCTGTGGGCCTTTATCTCTTCATTTTCGGCGCGCCCAATGCTTTTCGGGCAAACATGCCCCCAACATTTTTCATGGTCTTATTGGGCATTCTTTGGATGGCCTTGTCAGGAGGAGTGATTGACCTAAGCGCCCAACTCAACAGAATGCTCATACCAGAGGGCAGCGCACTCGAAGCGTGGCTCAAACCAACAGAAGAGAAGGCGGAACAGTTGACCTATATGATTTTAAATTATAGTGGCGTCGGCTCGTTGATCAGCACTATTTTTTGTATTGCGATCATTCCTGCCATTTGCGAAGAACTCGCATTCCGTGGGGTACTTCAACCGCTTTTGATCGGTGCCACTAAGAATATTCACCTTGGGGTTTGGATCAGTGCCATCATCTTTAGTTTTTTCCATTTTCAATTTTATGGATTCCTGCCTCGAATGATTTTGGGAGCTATGCTGGGCTATCTCTTTATTTGGAGCGGTAGCCTCTGGGTGAGCGTATTGGCGCACCTTGCCAACAATGCCCTGGCCATTGTATTGTTTCACTACAACGGCATGAGCCTCACGGCGCCAGAAGATGATTTTCAAAATAGTATTCTCTTCTATTCCATTTCGATCGCGCTATTCGTCGCTGTTCTGTTGATTTTGAGGTCAAAACGTATTCCTGAATCGGGTTGGCTGATAGAATCTTAAGAAAAATAGACTATATTTGCGGCCCTTAAAACAGGGCACCATGAACGACATGTTCAAAATATTAGCAGGTTCCGCTTCCACCTACATGGGTGAAGGAGTGGCTGCGGCGATGGATACTACTTTGGGTAACGTCATTCTCCAGCGCTTTAGCGACGGGGAGTTTCAACCGAGCATCGAAGAGACGGTGCGTGGTAAAGACGTGATTATCGTGCAATCCACGTTTCCTCCAACGGATAATCTTTTTGAATTGCTTCTCCTCATCGACGCCGCGAAGCGCGCCTCAGCGAAGAGAATCATCGCAGTGATGCCTTATTTTGGTTTTGCTCGCCAAGACCGCAAAGACAAGCCACGTGTGGCGATCGGTGCGAAATTGGTGGCCAATCTGCTCACCGCAGCAGGCGTGAATCGCGTGATAACCATGGATCTTCATGCTGAACAGATTCAAGGATTTTTTGAAGTGCCCGTAGATCATTTGTATGCGAGCACCATTTTCATCCCGCATCTCGAGGCAATGAATATTCCTGATTTGGTGATTGCAGCACCCGATACTGGTGGTACGAAGCGCGCCAATGCTTATGCTAAAATTTTGGGTGTCGACCTCGCAATCTGCTATAAGCAACGCAAGGTGGCCAATAAAGTGGATAGCATGACAGTGATTGGTGATGTGCAAGGAAAGAATGTAGTGCTCATCGACGATATGGTGGACACAGCAGGCACCTTGTGCAAGGCGGCAGAGATGATGTTGGAAAATGGAGCGTTGAGTGTGAGAGCGATTTGTACACATGCCGTATTGAGCGGCCAGGCTTACGAACGCATCGAAAGCTCTGTGTTGAAAGAGTTGATCGTCACCGATTCAATTCCTTTGAAACAAGGTATGCCAACGAGCAAGATTCAAGTGCTTGGAGTATCAAAGTTGTTTGCAGATGTATTGCACAACTTGTTAGAGAATAAGAGTATTAGTTCGCATTTTATAATTTCATAAATACAATAAAACAATGAAGCAAATTAGTTTGAGCGGTTCTCTTCGCGAGGACGTAGGGAGACAAAATGCCAATGAACTGCGCAGATCTGGGCGCATTCCTGGGGTACTTTACGGTGGTGAAAGTCGTGTTCACTTCAGTGTTGACTCAATGGATCTCAGCAAGATCATGCGTCAGCCTGAGACTTTCCAAATCAATTTGGAAGTTGCTGGTAAAGTTTATCACACTGTGATTCAAGAAACACAAGCACACCCTGTTTCTGACAAGATCGTACACATCGACTTGTTGGAGTTGATTCCAGGTAAGGAAATCAAGACTGCTCTTCCAGTGCGCGTTACAGGAAGTTCAGAAGGTGTGAAGGCTGGTGGTAAGTTGGTTCAAAACTACCGCAAGATGCGTATCATCGGTAAGCCAGAGGATCTTCCAGAGGCGATCGTGGTTGACATCAGCCCACTTCAAATCGGTGATTTGATCCGTGTGCGTGAGGTAGGAGTTCCAGGTTGCCGCTTCGCTGAAGCTGAAGCTTCTGCAGTAGTAGCAGTTCAAGCTACACGTGCGTCTATCGCTGCTAACCAAGCGTCTGAAGACGACGGTAAGAAGAAGAAGAAATAATTTTTTTTCGAATAGTGAAAAGCCCTCTGGACTCCAGGGGGCTTTTTCTTTTTAGTGATTAATATTGTAGCATGAAATTTCTAATTGTAGGATTGGGAAATATTGGTTCGGAATACGAGCATACGCGTCATAACATTGGGTTTAAGGTGGTGGAAAAATTGGCGCAAGATGCTGGAGTTTCGTTTACTACCGGTCGGTATGCAGCAGTGGCAGAGATGAAGAATAAAGGGAAGACGCTCATTCTCATCAAGCCATCCACGTATATGAATCTAAGCGGCAATGCGGTGCGCTATTGGATGCAAGAAGAAAAAATATCTATAGAAAACATTATGGTCATCACCGATGACTTAGCGCTACCATTTGGCAAATTGCGCATGCGCGGCAAAGGCAGTGATGGCGGGCACAATGGACTCAAGCACATTCAACAAATTCTCGGCACCGATGCTTATCCGCGATTGCGCTTTGGCGTGGGTGCAGAGTTTAGTAAAGGACAACAAGTGGACTACGTGCTGGGAGAATGGAATGACGATGAAAAGAAAACCTTGCAAGAGCGTATCGAAACGGCAGCCAAGGGCATTCTAAGTTTCGCCCACATCGGCCTAGAGCGCACGATGAACGCAGTCAATACCAAGTAATCTTACTTTGATTTTGTCTTAGAGAAACCGTATCTGCCGATGCGGATGCTAAAGCGCTTTTTGCGTTCGGACTTTTGCGTATCCAAATCTACTTTATCACCTATAGAGCCGGGTTTTGAGAATTCTTTTTTCAAAAGCTCGGTGGCAAAATCAGCTTGCGGATAATTTTTATCACCCCACACTTTTTCTTTCGCCTTCGCTTTTGCAAACTCCCAAATATTGGCGTACGAAGTAGAATTGCCTGATTGTGCGGTATACGCGAAAGCGTTTGGTTCTTTGTTCACGTCCACCACTTTTGGAAGCGCGGTTTCCGCAGTAGTGTTGGTGTTATTCTCTAATAAAGGAGCTGTCACTTGTTGCGCTACATCTTCCTCTTGTGATTGCATGATTTCACTAGGCATGAGCGGCATTGGCTGCTCTTCTTGTTTTGGCGCATCGATATCCTGAGGCACTTCAATAGGCATCGGATCAGGAGGAATCACACCATTTTCAGCCACTTCACCTTGATCGGGAGCGGCATCAAACGATTTGATGTATTTGGGTAGAATAATGTTTGACTTTTCATTCTCTTGCGCCTCTTGATTATTGTCAGGAGCGTTGTTGTTGGGAGAAATCGAGTTGTCTTTCTTATCAGGTTGGTTGATGGGGCGTTCGTCATTGATAGCACCGTCTGCCATCGAAGAATTGGTAGGCGTTTGGAAATTGAACCACACCAATGCTGCAATCGCCGCTGCCGCAGCGCTGTAGGAAAACACGCGCTTCATAGACACTACGCGAGCGCCTTGGGCTGCGGGGGCAATGCTTGCCATGATTGCTTCTTTGCGTTTGAGAGAAGCTTTATCTTCAAAAATAATGGTTGGTGCGATCAACTTGGGCAGCGCACCAATGCATGAAGTGTTGTGGAATGCAGCCACAGAAGGCTTTTGGTAACGACGTGCGCCCCAGCCTGGAAGGAGGTTCCAGTGAACGCTCGCCAATTGGCGACGCAGTTCTTCTTTAGCAGCAAATTCTATGAACGGCGCTTCCAATCGCGGAAGGCGCACAGGCTTTAATTGATCTTGAGGAATGGCATGTGCCACGGGCGGGAAGATAGGAGCCTCTTCGGGAGCGGGATGGCGATACAATTCCAATTTGGAAATGGATGCATCATCATCAGCCTCGAGCGTGAAACCACTGATGTCTTCGAGTTCTGCCGCAAGGTCGGGATGGGATAGCAAAAACAACTTGACATCCTCCATTTGGGAGGCGTCCAAGCGACCTTCGATAAAATCGAGGAAGAAGCTCTCGTAATTGTCTCTTGTTATCATATCACATTTTCCATTTTGCCGATGTAAGCCTTCAGGGCTACACGAGCACGATAAATATACACTTTTACTTGCGATTCATTCAGTTTGGTGATCTCTTTGATCTCCTCGTAGCTGTAGCCCTCATAGTCGCGCAACATGATCACGCTTTTTTGAATGGCTGGTAATGTATCCAACGCCTCGTTCAACACCTTTTGCAAATCCGAATATTGTCTTTCGGAAGCGCCCATCTGTGTTAATTTCGCGTCGGCCGCATAATCCAACTTTCTTTTTTCCCTTCTCATCATATCGATCATCGTATGATATCCGGCCGTAAAGAGGTAGGACTTAGCCTTTTCAAACGTCACTTCTTCCACCTTGACCCAGAGTTTTGTAAATGTTTCCTGCACCAAATCCTTAGCGGTATCGCGGTCTTTGACATTTTTGAGCAAAAACCGGTACAACGCATCAGAATGCATGTCCACACATTTATTGTACTCACTCACGGTCATTTGGAAGGCTTTTTCAATCGTATGACGACCGACTTTCGGGAAAGTTACAAAAAAAGTTACAGAGGTACAGAGCGACGGAGGTACTGAGGTACTGAGCGACGGGGTTGGTTATTGATGCCGAAGTATTCGATGCGAAATGTTTTGATCGAAAAGAAGCTTCATACCGCGACCTGATAGATTTTGTTTTCACGGTCGGCGGCATAGCTCAGAGCTGCGTAAATATCAGTAATGTTTAGTTCGTCATAATCCTCAAGGATTTCATTAATGGTCATACCAGACGCCAATCAGCCCAGAATATCATTAACAGAAATACGCATACCTCTAATACACGCTTTGCCCCCTTTCTTTCCAGGCTCGATAGTAATAATGTCCTTGTAATCTTTCATGTCCGACACTTTTTGTAAAAATAATAAATTACGCTCAAATAAATCCCCCCCCGAAAAATCCCCTTCTAACTATCCCACTATCCCACTATCCTACTATCCTACTATCCTACTATCCTACTATCCTACTATCCTACTATCATATTATCATACTAGCATACTATCTTATTATCTTATTATCCTATTATCTTGATCTAGGTCAACGTCCCACCCACCCCCGCGGTTATACTTTTGCTTCAAATAATAAAAACAATGGCAAAGACAAAATGGAATTTGGACCCGACGCACAGCGAGTTGGGCTTTAAGGTAAAACACATGATGATCACTAATGTGAGTGGTTCATTCCGTTCTTTCAACGCGAATGTTGAAACAGAAGACGATGATTTTAGCACTGCTAACATCGAGTTCTCAATTGACGTGGCTTCTATCAATACAGGCAACGAGCAGCGCGACGGACACCTCAAGAGCGGTGATTTCTTTGATGTAGAAAATCACCCACAAATGAAATTTGTATCTACAGGTGTTGCGAAAAAGGGTGACGATGAATTTGAAATCTCTGGCGACCTTTCACTTCATGGTGTAACAAAGACCGTTACATTCAAGGCTGAAAATGGCGGTAGTGGTAAGGATCCGTGGGGAAATCACAAGACAGGTTTCACCCTCGAAGGAAAGATCAAGCGTACTGATTTCGGTTTGAATTGGAACGCAGCGCTTGAAGCAGGTGGGGTATTGGTGAGTGAAGATGTAAAGATCAACGGAGAACTTCAGTTGACAAGATAATTGGGTTATTGGTTAAGGTTTAGGTTTAAAGAAAAAACGCCGGCTATGCCCGGCGTTTTTCTTGTTCCAAAATTTTCTCTGTGGTTTTTTGCCCGATGAGTTTGCGGCGACCGGTGGCGATGATGCTCACCTTTTCGCGCTTGAGAATGTGGGCCACATTCTTCAATTGTTTCAACGAAACATATCCTGTCAATTGTCTGAAATCCTCGGTAAACAATCCTTCTGTCACGTTTTCAAAGGCCAATACTTTTTGAATCGCTTCATTCGTAAAGCGTGTATACACTTCGATTAGAATGTTTGCATCATCCGCTACGGTAGATGGTTTTATTTTTTTCTGGTAAAAATAACCGCGCTTATTGACGACGTGATCGAGATCACTGGCCACGGCAGCCGCCGTCGGGAAGGAGCCCGCACCGCGCCCATAAAGGAATTGAGCCCCAGCAAAACCAGCTTCGACATTCACACCATTGAACTCATTTTCTACTTGATATAGATTGTCCTTATCGCTCACAAACTCTGGCAATACATAGCCGAATACTTTTCCATCTATTTGGTAAATGGAAGGCACAAGTTTGATTTTTAAATTGCGTTCTCGCGCAAAGTCAATGTCTTCTTTATTCAACGAATCAATGCCAAAGTTCAATACATCTTCAGTTGCTAGATAGACGCCGAATGCATGAAGTGCTAGGATGATCAACTTGTATTTCGGATCGTATCCTCCTACATCTGCGGTGGGATCTGTTTCTGCAAAACCTAAGTCCTGTGCTTGTTTGAGTGCTACTTTATAGTCCAATTTTTCATTGAATATTTTTGAAAGAATGTAGTTGGAGGTTCCATTGAATATTCCACGCAAACTCAAAATGGGTTCGTATGCAAAATAGTTATCTATCGTCTGCACGATGGGAATGGCGCCGCAGACGGCAGATTCGTAGCGAAACACCACATTGTTGAGCTGCGCCAAGGCGGTGAGTTCTTCGAGATTTGATGCGACCATTTTTTTATTGGCGGTGATAAAATCTTTGCCGGCCACAATGGTTTTGCGGGCGATGGCTAATGCAGCATCTGCGTCGTCGATGGCCTCGATGATGATGTCAATTTCTGGGTCATCAATGAGTTCTTCTGCGCTGTAGCGCAAGATTTCTGCTGGTGCGATGCGCGGCTTGTCTTTGCTTTTTACAGCAATCGATTTGATTTGTGCCTTTTCATATCCCGTGCTATTGAGCAATAGATAGAGTCCTTGTCCGACACAACCAAATCCAATTAATCCGATTTTTTTCATGATTTTATATTTTAGAAAGTTCGTTGATCTCTTCTTCTTGAAGAATGCTTGTTAATTTTTTTGTTTCTACTAAAAAACCATCATGTCCATAGGAAGACTGGATGATGTGCAGCGAAGCATAGGGTATATGTTTCGCCAAAAAGGCTTGTTCCGCTGGAGGAAACAACTGATCGCTATCAATGCCGATGACGGTTGTTTTTGCTTTTATCAAACCGAGTGAACGTTCGATCGGTCCTCTGTTTCGCCCTACATTATGGCTATCCATAGATTTAGTGAGGCTATAATAACTGTACGCGTCAAACCTTTTTACTAATTTTTCTCCTTGATAGCGCTGGTATGCTGCCGCAGGGAATTCGTCGATTTGTTGTAAGCTCTTTGCAGCTTGAGTATTGTTGTAGGCATCATAGTGGCGATAACTGAGAAGCGCGATGGCCCTTGCTGCTCTTAAGCCTCGCGTAGCTGCGTGTGGTGAGGGCACTCCCCACGTCACGTCTGCTTCAATCGCCATGCGCTGTGCTTCGTTGTAGGCGATGCCCCAAGGTGAGTGTTGCGCTGCGGTGGCTACCAATACTAGGTGCTCACAAATGTTTTGGTCCTCAATTGCCCATTCCATTGCTTGAAAACCGCCCATGCTGCCACCAATGAGAGTGTAAATTTTTTTAATACCCAAATGCTCTTGAAGCAGTCGATGTGCTTTCACCATATCACGAATGGTGATAAGTGGAAAGTTTTGATAATAGGGTTTTTCTAAATAGGAATTGACAGTAAGCGGACCAGTACTTCCGTAGCAGCTTCCAATCACATTGGCGCAAACGATGAAATATTTTTCTGGATCGTAATAATTTCCGATTCCAAAAAGTCCATTCCACCAATCGAGCACATCGCTATTGGCAGTAAGGGCATGACACACCCACACGACATTGCTGCCATCGGTGTTGAGGTGACCTACCGTATGGTAGGCCACCTGCAAACCGTGGAGGTGTGTGCCACCTTCCAAACCAAACAAACCATCAGGCGAGAACGTCTTCATTGATTTTTGTGGGAATAGGAATGTTTACTGCGTCAATCGCATTGCGCAAATCCGCTTTGATGTCATCGATGTATTCGATGCCCACCGACAATCTGAGAAGACCAGGTTCAACCCCTGCAGCGCGTTGTTCTTGTTCTGTAAGTTGTTCGTGTGTAGTGCTCGAAGGCTGAATGATGAGCGTTTTGGAGTCGCCTACATTTGCGAGGTGCGATACGAGTTGGAGATTATTCACCAACACATCTGCTGCTTCTTTGCCTCCTTTTATTTTGAAGCTCAATACACCACCAAATCCATTGGTCAAATATTTTTTTGCAAGTGCATTATACTTAGACGACTTGAGTCCGGGATAGTTTACATATTCCACTTCTGGTTGTTGCTCTAGCCACTCAGCGATGGCGAGCGCATTCTGAACCGTGCGTTCAACGCGCAGAGAGAGCGTTTCGAGACCTTGGAGAAGGAGGAAAGAATTGAATGGAGCCAGCGCAGGTCCAAAGTCACGCAGTCCTTCTACGCGAGCCCGGATGGCGAAAGCGATGTTGGGTAAGCCGAGAGGATTGCCTTCACCAAACACTTCCCAAAATTTGAGGCCGTGATAGCCCTCACTAGGTTCGGTGAATTGAGGGAATTTTCCATTGCCCCAATTGTAATTTCCGCCATCGACAATAACACCGCCAACGCTGGTGCCGTGGCCTCCTATCCATTTGGTAGCGCTCTCTACCACAATGTTGGCGCCGAATTGCAGCGGTTTGAAGAGATATCCTCCGGCACCAAAAGTATTGTCTACAACGAGTGGCACATCGTATTTGCGCGCGATGTCGGCAATCTTTTCGAAGTCAGGAATATTGAAACCGGGATTACCTATTGTTTCGAGATAGAGCGCTTTTGTTTTTGTATCAATGAGATTCTCAAAAGAAGCAGGGTCATCGCCATCTGCGAAGCGCACCTCAATGCCAAGGCGTTTGAATGCTACTTTGAATTGGTTGTACGTACCGCCGTAGAGAAAAGAGGTAGTAATGAAGTTGTCGCCTGCTTGCAGAATGTTGTTGAGCGCGATGAATTGCGCAGCCTGTCCGGAGCCAACGGCGAGAGCGGCCACACCACCTTCGAGTGCAGCGATGCGTTTTTCAAAAACATCCGTCGTTGGATTCATGATGCGCGTGTAGATGTTTCCAAATTCACGCAGACCGAAGAGGTTTGCCGCATGAGCGCTGTCGTTGAAGACATAGCTAGTGGTTTGGAAAATTGGTACAGCGCGTGAACCAGTGGTTGGATCTGCTGATTGTCCTGCATGAAGTTGCAGCGTGTCGAAATGAAAATTTGCCATGATATGTATTGATTTAAAAATTTTACTTGAAAAAAAAAGCCCCCCGGAAATGAGTCATTGTCATCCGGAGGGCCTTTTGATTTGCTAAACAACAAATACTAAGTTTTATCCACCTCCCGGACATAAGGGCAGCAACAACACATACACATGTGCATCATATTGTTGTGGAAGGTGAATGTTGAAGTCATTTTTCTAAATTATTTTTTCTAAAAAAGTGTGTTAAAACAAAAAGCCCTTCGGGGTTTCCGAAGGGCTTTTCAATAT
Source organism: Flavobacteriales bacterium (assembly GCA_044371755.1). Lineage (GTDB taxonomy): Bacteria > Bacteroidota > Bacteroidia > Flavobacteriales_D > Sanyastnellaceae > JAIXWP01. The sequence goes on from JBILSZ010000006.1 coordinate 29,597, forward strand.
TTGCTTGTTCTTTCGTTTGTGCAAATGATGACCTGCTACCTTCGGTTTTCCGAGGAGTGACAACACATCATACAGCACATTGATTGAAACATAATTTGCTTTTTTGCTGGTGCAAATATAGAGAAGTTTTTTAAAAACAAAAAAAAATTAGCAATTCGGAATTCGGAATTCTGAATTTGAATCCCCTTGTTCCTTGTTTCCCCCTTGTTCCCTTGTTCCCTTGTTCCCTTGTTCCCCCTTGTTCCCCCTTGTTCCTTGTTCCCAAAATCCCCTTGTTCTTTGTTCTCACCTCACCATCATCTTCATCGCTTGCGCGGGGTAGGTGGGGGAGATGATTTGAACGTAGTATATGCCGGAGTTTAGATTCGGTAGTGGAATGAAGCGCTGGTAATTACCCATTACGAAGGTGTCTTTGGCGTCGTGAACCACTTTGCCTTGCGTGTCACTGATGCGAATGAGTACTTGCTCATTAGCGGTGGCGTGGATGTTTAATACCAATTGATCGTGAATAGGATTCAATCCTAGCTCTACCCATTGCGCATTTTCTGCGGTACGATTGTTTACACTTACTGCTGCTTCTGACGCGAGGTCCGCTTCCCAGATGCCGCGACCGAAGGTGCCGGCACGTAGCTTGCGAGTGTTGTATTGAATTTCAAGATCTGTTACCGATGTATTGGGAACGCCGAATCCGTAGTAATTCCATGTATTTGCATTCGGATCAAGAAGGAAAATGCCTGCATCGGTTCCAATATAGAAATCAAAGTTTTCACTGTCTTTATCAATGATGCCACAATTCACAGGCACGTTAGGTAGGTTGTAGGTGATATTAGAAAATGTTTGTCCTCCATTGGTGCTGTAACGCACTTTGTTAATGCTTTGATATCCTCCGATGGTAACGAATATTTTATTCGGATCTTCTGGATGAATAATTATGGACGTGATGCGCGCGTCATACATCGCCGCAGGAAATACGTTGTGATTGGTCCAGTTTTCACCCCCGTCAATGGTTTTGTAAAGTTTAGCATTGCGTCCGGCCATGATGATTGCGGAGTTCGAAGGCGCCACTGCTATAGCGTCGAGTTTATTGTCTGTACTACCTGTTATTCCGAATGTCAATTGCTCCCAAGTGTTGCCTTCATCTTGTGAGCGGAACACATCTTCATAGCCCGCCACCAAAACCGAATGATCATTCGGGTCGATCACATACGGCGTCACCCACGCCCCTCCTGTGGTCTGTGGAGGAGTGATTTCATAATATTGATCGTTTTCCCATTGGTCGTAACTGCGGTACAGTTGACCATTGATGTATGTGGTATAAATCGTGTTTTCATCCGAAGGATTGATTGCTACTTCCATAGCATCGCCGCCATTAGTAGGTCCCCATGTGTTGAAGCCAAGACGCTTGCGGCCGCCGTTATCTTGCGTGCCGCCGATCATAAAGGTATCATCTGTTTGTGCCACGGCAATGCGATAATACTGTGTGATGATGAGTCCATCAGAAAGGTCCGTCCATGTGTCGGTGGTTTCGTTGTACTTATACAATCCTCCATCATTACAAAAGAAAATTTCATTAGTCAATGGATGATAAGCCACGTTGCGTTGGTCGGCGTGTACTTCATGAAATTCATCACTACCATACCACAATGTGTTTTGTTCCCACTGCCATCCAGCATCGTACGAGCGAAACACATTCATCCATCCGCAATACATGTTGTTTTGATCGACGGGTGAAAAGAAAATAATACCGTCTTCTGGCATCCATGACGGGGTTTCGAGATTCACACCGCCATCAGTGCTGAGATAAAATTGAATATCCCCAGCATAATTGTGCATGATTCCGAGGTAGTCGGCATTAGCAGGAGTAACAGTTAGTTTGATTTGTGAGTAAGACGTTCCGAAGTCTGTGAGTTGGTACCAGTTGTCGCCGCTGTCGTAGCTAACATATACTTCGCTGCTTCCCCAATAATCGTTGGTACAAGAATAAACGGTGCTTGGATTTCCGGGTTGAAATAATACATCGTTGTGATAACCCTCGTGTACGAGTGTCCATGTATCACCGCCGTCTTGTGTGCGGAAGAGACCGTCGGTTTGCGCCACGAAAAGTTCCAATGGATTTTCAGGATTGATAATCATTCTGGAATAGGCCGTTTGACTGGTGAATGGTGTGGTGTGCGACGTTGGTTCCCACGTAAGACCCGCGTCAGTCGACTTGTACACACCGAGTCCATATTCCCACCAACCGTTGTGATCGCCGATGGTGATGAAGAGGTTGTCTGGGTTTTGAGAATCAATGACGATGTTGCCAACGCTGAGATAGGGAAGAGAATCTCCGAGAGCAATCCAGTTTTGTCCGCCATCGATTGTTTTCCAAACACCACCTATTGGAGCGCCAACATAAAAAACATCGGCATCTGTGGGATGAAATGCAACAGAAGTCAATCGGCCCATGCCGTGATAACCGCCGGCAGCAGTGGTTTGGTTGATATTGATCCATGTCACATCGTTGTCGCGATTGGACGAGCGCTGCAAAGCATCATAGACTCTTTTTTGATCGATCATGTTTGGGAAACTTCCATCGGGAAGCACGCGTGTTGACCAGTACCATTCCCATCTTCTGAATTTGACATACTCTGAATCGCGCTCGCCTTGGGCATTTTCGCGACCCACCTCGTCGAAATGAGCATTTGCTATTTCACAAATCTCGTAGTAATTATTGGTGCGAGCATCCGCAATTTTCTTTTTGAGCGATTGCGAAAAGGCATTAACAGAAAGAAGTGCAAAGAGAACGATGAGTATGTTTTTTACCATAATTCAAAAATAGGAGAAAATTCGCAATTCCGAATTCGCAATTCGGAATTCTCTCGTTCTCGTTCCTGTTCTCGTTCCTCACGCGTAGCGTGGATCGTCTTTGAGTCTTATTTTTTCCAGATATTGTGCTTCGATGCTGATGGCGCCGAATTCTTCGGAGACTTTTCCTTTGATGATATAGATTCCTTTGCCCCGCCAGGCGTAACGTTCGGAGATGGGGGGGAAGTGTACGGTGTCGAGAAAATTGCCCGCGCGATCAAGGAAGGTGCCGAAGTACATGCGTTCTCCCTTCGCAGTGCGCGAGGGCTTGATGGTAACGAGATATCCTACTACCGTCACCGATTTGCCCACCAGTTGCGGCAGGTCTGTGGCGAACACATCGTCGCCCACAGTGTCTTGCAATAGATCGAAAGGATTACATAAAGCAAATCCTATTAATTCCAACTCATCGTATGAATCTTCAAGCCAGCTATGTTCTAGCGGTGGAAGAGTAAATGTTTTAACTGGTGTCACGAACATGCCTTGATCGGGTTGTGACATTTTAGTGGCAGCCAGTGCGAAATGCGCTGCCCATAGGAGTTCTTTCTTACTTCTCTTTGTATATCGAAAGGCTCCCACGCGAATCAGAATCGTTATTTGTTCGAGTGAAATACGAACGCGTGAAATAAAATCTTCGAAGTCGAGGTAGGCTCCGTTTTTATTGCGTTCGTCAAGCAATGCGATGATGGTGTCGTGTTCGATATCTTTCACCAAACCCATTCCAAGAATGATGCGTTTGCCTCTGATCACTGCTACTGCGCTTCCTTCCAGTACGCATGGCGGTTCGATGATGGCGCCATGCATGCGTGCTTCGTGTACGTAAAGTTCAGTGCTGTAGAATCCACCAAAATTGTTGATGGTGGCGGTCATGTATTCGAGCGGATAATAGGCTTTGAGAAAAAGGCTCTGATAACTTTCTACGGCGTAACTGGCGCTGTGTCCTTTTGCAAACGCATATCCCGCAAAGCTTTCTACCTGACGCCATACTTCGGCAATCATATCATCGGGATGACCTTTTTCTTTTGCTTTTTTAAAAAAAGAAAGTCGCGCTTTTTCAAATTCTTCACGGCCCCTGAATTTTCCAGACATACCGCGGCGCAAGGAGTCTGCTTCTCCGAGATCGAGACCTCCGAAGTAGTGAGCTACTTTGATTACATCTTCTTGATACACCATCACGCCATAGGTTTCGGGCATGATGTCGAGCATCACGGGATGTGCTTCTTTTCTTTTTTCAGGATAACGATGGCGCATGATGAATTCGCGCATCATTCCACTGCGTGATACTCCCGGACGAATTACGCTGCTTGCAGCCACCAATCCAAGGTAATCATCTACTTGAAGCTTGGTGAGCAACATGCGCATGGCGGGTGATTCCACATAAAAACAGCCAATGGCTTTCGCATTGCGCAAGAGATCTTTGATGCGTTCGTCGCGTTTAAAGCGCTTCATGTCGTGGATGTCAAAGTCTTCTGCATCGGGCTGATTATAGCGGATAATGTCGATACACTCTTTGATTTTTCCCAAGCCTCTTTGTGAAAGAATATCGAATTTGTAGATACCCACATCTTCGGCCACGACCATGTCGAAGTGTGTGGTAGGAAAACCTTTTGGAGGTAAAAAAGTGGCGGTGAAATATTGAATCGGTTTATCGGTAATCAATATTCCTGCAGCGTGTATGCTGATGTGATTGGGAAAATCTTGCAACCACGCGCTGTACTGCAAAACCAATTGCTGAATGCTGTCTAATTTCTCATACTCAAATTTTCCATCGCTGAGTAGGTCGATGTCTGACTTTGGAAGGCCAAAAACTTTTCCCAATTCGCGTACCACTGCTTTGTATTGGAAGGTGACGTAAGCCCCGAGCAACGTGACGTTGCGGAAGTTGGAGAAAATATATTGGGTAATGTCCTCTCGATCTGTCCATGAAAAGTCGATGTCAAAATCGGGTGGATTTTTTCGATATAAATTGATAAAGCGCTCGAAGTAAAGATCGAGTTCAATGGGGTCTACGTCGGTGATGCGCAGGATATATGCAATGATACTATTGGCGCCGCTACCGCGACCTACGTAAAAATAACCTTTGCTGCGCGCATATCGTGTGATGTCCCAATTGATGAGAAAATAACTAAGGTATTGTTTTTCTCTAATGATTTCAAGCTCTTTGTGAATGCGATCGTAAATCGCCTGATTGGGTTCTGGATAACGATAGGAAAGTCCTTCGTTGCAGAGTTTTTTTATCAATTGATAATCATCCTCTTCGCTTTCGGTATAGGTAGATAGGTTTTGAGGAGGTATTTCAGAACCAAATTCAAAATGAATTTCACAATTACCGAGCAAACGTTCGGTATTTTGAATGATTTCTGGAAATTCTTGAAAGAGCTCCCGAATTGTTGATTCGGAAATCAGTTGATCGCTTGAATTTCCTTCTTCTTCTTTTGGTAATTTGCTTAGTAAGGTATTGTTGTCTATCGCTCGCAATAGCCGATGCGCGTTGAAGTCGCGTTTATTTCTGAATGTAATGGGTGCGACCATTACCAGTTTATCCAATCGCGTGCGCCAAGGGTGAAATTTTAGACGATTGAGATCATCGGGACGGATGCCGATATATTCATTCTCATTCAAATCTTCAATACCGAATGAACGTTCGGTATAATTGAAAGGATAGATTACATAGGCATTTGAAAATGAAGGTGCACGTTCAGGATGCTCTTCTCCTGATTCGAAATATTTGCTTAGGTAAAGATTGAGTTCGTAATAACCTTCATTGTTTTTGGCAAGGCCTATGAATTGTTGTTTTGTTTTATTTCTGAAATCAATACCCACTGCGGGTCTGATGTTGTATTTCTTCGAAAGTCTGATAAAATCAAGGCACGCAGAGGTATTGTTGATGTCTGTCAGCGCGAGCGTCTTGATATCATTTTCAGCGGCGAGCTGCAATAATTCTTCTGGTGGAATGGTTCCGTATCGAAGGGAATAATAAGAGTGCGATGAAAGATACATTTCATTTACTCCTTATTTTTTCTTTTGCGGGCGCGACTTTCCCCCATGCCGAAGAGGTCGAGTTGTTGCGATACCTCATAGCGGTATTCAGGCGTGATACGCTCTCCCACGGGCTGCATAAGATGCATACCTGATGCACGGGGATTTTTTATTTCTGGTGAAACAGGATAAGCATTGAAAATTTCGGCATTCGGTACTCGTAAAAGTTGCGAGATATCCTGCATGGATAAAGTGGTGTCGAGCCAAGCACGCTCGTCATGTTCTTCAAGAATGAGCGGAGATCGATGATGCCCGATGGCGCGGAGGAGTTTGTGCGCGGGAGTGGTCACGATTGCAAAACTATGCATTACTTCGCCCGTTGTGATATTCACGCTTTCGTCCCAAATACCTGCCATTGCGAAGGGACGAGTATTGTCTTTTTTGAAAAAACAAAATGGTTTACTCAAACCGACATCCTTCGGGCCTTCGTAAAAACAGTCGGCGATGACAAGGCAGCGTTGGCTTCTTATCGGTTTTCTGAAAGATGGTTTTTCGAAAATACCTTTCGCGCCGGTGTATTGTTCTAAGTCATCTTGATTGTGATCGCCCTCTGCGCGAGCATTGATGAGCAACATGGGTTTTTTCGCCCACGAAGGTTGCAATCCGAAGCGATAGAAAGATAATGTGGAAGGATTGTCGGAAGTTACCACAGGGGCAAGCGTTCCGGGTGTGACGTTTGCATTGGGTTCGAATACAAAACCAGCAGGAGCGGTGACTCCGAATTTTTTTTCGATCTCTTTTATTTTGGTCACAAGACCATAGCGTCCACACATGTGAACAAAGTTAACCGATTCAGACGATGGTACGCACAATTCGTTGGATGAAATCGCCTGCTGTTTGCGGCGCTTCGAAATGGGCCATGTGGCCTATGTGTGGTTCTATGTAGTAAGCGGCACCGGGCAGTTGTTCTATTTCTTGCAACACATTTTGAAGAGGAATCGACGGATCATTTTCACCAAGAAAATAGAAAAGTGAGAAGTCGCGCTTTACGAGGCTTTCGATTTCACTAGGTCTATTTTTCATCACGGTTAGTGCACTGGTGATGGCGGCTACATCGAGAGAAGTGGCGTACGCGATTTGCTGATCGATAAGTTCTTGCAGGCGGCTTTTATTCTTTTCGTGAAAAAGGCCGTTGATCATTGTTCTGACATAAAGCGCTTTATTTTCTTGTGCAGCCAGAATGGCTCTGTCGCGTGCTATCTTTTTGTCTGCATCGTCATCTCCGGCTTTTGATTGAAATAGGCAGAGGGCATGTAGGCGATTGCCGTATCGTTTTGCTATATTCGCTCCGATATAACCGCCCATCGAATGACCAACGAGAATGAATTTTTCGTTGTTGGGAATATCGAGTTGACTCAAGATATCATCGGCATAAGCGTCGATGGTGATTGCTTCGGGGAGCTGGTGGCGCAGGCCGTGGCCAGGTATCTCCGGAAAGTGAAGTTGAAGATTGGATTTGGAAATGCGCCCGAGAATGGAATTCCACATCGAGGCGTTTTCTAAAAATCCATGGAGAAATACGAGATGTTTTTTCGACATAGCGGTTGCAATTTAGTTTTGTATTTATGGGAATCCTATCATCGAACTTGAAATTTTTGCGCAAACAGCATCAACTCACTCAAACTGAGTTAGCAACGGTACTTGGCATCAAGCGACCTGTGATTGGCGCGTATGAAGAAGACCGCGCCGAACCAAAGCTCTCGCTTCTGATTGATATGGGGCGCTATTTTGGTGTGGAAGTGGATGATTTGATTAGCAGAGATTTAGCCTCGGCGCGTCAACCGAAGCGTACATTGTTTGATCGCTCAAAAATACCGGTAGTGCCAGTAAAAGCCGCGGCTGGCTATCTGAATGGCTACGCAGACGTGGAATACATTGACTCATTGCCAACAGTAGATTTGACCACAACTGAAATCCCGCTTACGAGCGATATGCGCGTATTTCAAATCGCTGGAGATAGCATGCTGCCCATTCCCGATAGTTCTTATATTATTTGCTCAAAAGTGGAGAATTTGGCACTGCTGAAAGAAGGAAAACGTCATATCGTGGTGACGATGACTGAAGGCATCGTTTACAAGCGGGTGTATCGTTTTGAAGATCGTTTGCGATTGGTGAGTGATAATGCGGTATTCAGCCCGTTTGAAGTGCATTTGGGCGATGTCACGGAGTTGTGGAAAACGGTAGGATTCATACTTCCTGATGAAGAGTGATTGCCAAGGAATGTAAAAGAACTATTGGTGCTTACTGAGTGTTCTTACCTTTGTTTTCTCAATAATTTTAGAATAATGGAATCAAAAAAAATACCTACATCTGTATATGCTGAAATGACGCCTAATCCTGCTGCAATGAAATTTGTGGCTGATCGTGCGCTCGTGACTGGCGGATTACAAATTGAATATCGTTCGAAAGCCGAAGCAAAGAACTCTTCTCCGTTAGCAGAGGAGATTTTCAATTTCCCTTTTGTGACGGGCGTTTTCATCAGTGGTAATTTTGTAACTGTAACCAAAGACGAGTCGCTCGGCTGGGAGATGATAGTGATGCAATTGCGTGAGTACATCCGCGAATGGCTCATGGACAATGCGGTGGCGGTGACAGCAGTGCCAGCGGAATTACTCGATCGCAAGCCTACTGTAGCACCAGAACGGTTAGGAGCCTCGAAGCCCTCGATGGATTATTCTTCGATCGAGCCAAGTCCTTATGATGATGAGATTCGCTTCTTATTGGATGAATATGTGAGACCTGCCGTAGAACAAGATGGTGGGGCCATTGACTTCATGGCATACAAAGACAAGAAAGTGTATGTACAAATGAAGGGCTCATGCAGTGGCTGTCCTTCGAGCACCGCGACGTTGAAAGGGGGCATTGAGAATTTGTTGAAGGCACGTTTGCCAGAGATTGTTGAGGAAGTTGTAGCAGAAGCGGTGTAATTTTTTACCAAGACCAAAACCTGTATTCATGAGATATTTTTTTACAACCATTGCGCTATTGTTTTCTGTTTGTGTATTGGCTCAGCCCACGTTTCCTTACAACGGAGTGCGACCAAAAGAAGTGACTTCTGTCGCCATCACACACGCAACAGTGATACTGGCGCCTGGCGAACAGATTGAAGATGCAACGATCATTGTAGAGAAGGGAAAAATCGTGGCAGTGGGCAAAGGTCTTGATGTGCCAGCAAATGCTGTTGTCTATGACGCTACGGGAAAATTTATCTATCCTTCATTTATAGAATTGTATTCCGATTATGGAATGCCGAAAGCCCCACCAGCGGAGCGTTCGTGGCGCAATCAGCGGACGGAATCTTCAAGAAAAGGAGCGTTTGGTTGGAATGAGGCGATCCGCGCGGATCAACGTGCATACATGAATTTTCAACCTGCAGAAGAAAGTGCGCAAGAGTTGCGCAGTCTAGGTTTTGGTGCAGTGGTTACGCACATGAATGATGGAATTGTCCGCGGTTCTGGGGCTTTGGTGAATTTGGGAGTTAATGCGAACGAAGCCCTTCTCAGTCCTGAAGTAGGTGCATTTTACTCTTTTAATAAAGGGACCAGCCAACAAGACTATCCGTCATCATTGATGGGAAGCATTGCTTTGTTGCGTCAAACATATTATGACGCTCAATGGTATTCGGATCAAGGAAAAAAGGTAGAACAAAACATCTCGTTGGAAGAGTTCAATCGCATGCAAGCATTGCCTTCGGTATTTGATGCGGGAGATAAATGGAGTGTGTTTCGAGCAGATAAAGTTGGCGATGAGTTTCGCACTCAATATATCATTCGCGGCACTGGCGCTGAGTATCAGCGGTTGGATGACGTTGTAGCTACGAAAGCGACATTCATTTTGCCGCTCAATTTTCCTCAGGCTTATGATGTCACGGATCCCATTCTCGCACGCTGGGTGGAGCTTGGTGAGTTGAAACATTGGGAGCTCGCGCCATCGAATGCAGCGATGCTTCATGGCAAGGGAGTGAAGTTTGCTTTCACTTCATCTGGATTATTGGATAAAAAAGATTTTTTGAAGAACATCAGAAAGTCGATAGAACGGGGGCTTGATAAGAATGCGGCACTGGCCGCTCTGACTACTGTTCCAGCATCGATGATAAAAACCGAACGTTTGATCGGTCAGTTGAAAGCTGGATATGAAGCCAATTTCATTGTTTGTAGTGAAGATATTTTTAGCGAAAAATCAACGATTTACGAAAACTGGGTAGCAGGAAAACGCTTCGAGGTAAATCCGCTGCCGAAAGAAGAAGTAAAGGCGGGAAACTATGAATTAGTCGCGGGTGAAATTCAAATGAATCTTGCCATTGGGATGAAGGATGGAAAGAATGAAGTGATTCGATTGAGAAAGAGCGCCACAAATAGCGCTATGATGGATACCCTACGCTATGATCTTGAAATCCGTAAGGACATGGACTTTTTAACCCTAAAACTTTCGCCCGATTCGGCAGGAAAGTCAGAGGGTGTCTTACGATTCAGTGGATACAAGAATAGCAAAGGCTGGGCTGGAACGTTTGAGAACGGACAAGGGAAACAAATAGCAGCGACCGTAACGGCTAAGGAATTGAAAGCTGGAAATGCACCGAAGAAAGAGGATAAAAAAATGGAAACCGAGCAAACATTCGGTATGGTGATTTATCCTTTCACCGCCTACGGATATGAGGAGAAGCCGCAAAAGAAAACTGTATTAATAAAGAATGCCACACTTTGGACTAATGAGGCAGAAGGCAAAATAGAAAATGGTCAAATACTAATTTCAAATGGGAAAATCGTAGCTCTGGGTAAAGATCTTACTACCAGTAGTTATGTTATAGATGAGATCATCGATGCTGCGGGAAAGCATGTAACAGCTGGTATTATCGATGAACACAGTCACATCGCATTGGCCAGTGTCAATGAGGGAACACAAGCGAGCAGTGCAGAGGTGCAAGAAGCATCTGTACTTTGGCCTGAAGATATTGATATCTACAGACAACTTAGTGGCGGTGTCACGGCAGCACAGTTGCTACATGGTAGCGCGAATCCAATCGGTGGACAGAGTGCTTTGGTGAAAATGAAGTGGGGTGTGAGTGCCGATGAAATGCTCATTCCCAACACAGATGGCTTCATCAAATTTGCATTGGGTGAGAATGTAAAGCAAAGCAATTGGGGAGATTTTAATACCACACGATTCCCTCAGACTCGCATGGGGGTTGAACAAGTGTATTATGATCATTTCATACGTGCGCGTGAGTATGCTGCTGAGTGGAACAACTATTTTATTTCAGGAAATAAGAAAAAGAAATTTGGAAGTACACCAAGGAGAGATTTAGAATTGGATGCGCTTGCTGAAATTTTGAATAAACAAAGATTTATCACTTGTCACAGTTACGTGCAAAGTGAAATCAATATGTTGATGCACGTGGCGGATAGTTTGGGCTTTAAGATAAACACGTTCACTCACATTTTGGAAGGTTACAAGGTAGCCGATAAAATGGCTGCTCACGGAGCTGGCGGATCTTCGTTTAGTGATTGGTGGGCCTACAAGATGGAAGTGAAGGACGCCATACCGCACAATGGGGCTTTGATGTGGAAGAAAGGAATAACAGTGGCTTTCAATTCTGATGACGCAGAAATGGCGAGACGTTTGAATCAAGAGGCAGCGAAGGCCGTGAAATACGGCGAAGTGCCAGAAGAGGAAGCATTGAAATTCGTTACATTGAATCCAGCAAAATTATTGCACTTAGACAAGCGCATGGGTTCTTTGAAAGTCGGGAAAGATGCAGATGTCGTTCTATGGAGCGGACATCCGATGTCTGTCTATACGAAAGCAGAAAAGACATTCGTGGATGGCGTGTGCTACTTCGATATTAAAGTGGATGAAGCGAGAAGAGAACAAATGGATAAGGAGCGCGCGCGCATTATTCAATTGATGTTGACCGCTAAAGAAAAGGGCGAACCAACGATGATGCCGGGCTTCAAGCCGCGCAAGCACTTTCATTGCGACACCATGGACAATAGCAGCATCGGAATATTTTGGAGAAACTAAACAAGAACATTCATCATGAAACATATATTTCCAATCATTTTAATACTTTCTGCGCTGAATAGCTTTGCGCAGTTCAATCCCGCGCCTGCACCCGCACAGAAGAAGTCTGTTCTGATAATGAATGCCACGGCGCACATTGGCAATGGTGAGGTTATTGAGAATTCAGTAGTCGGATTTAAAGAAGGAAAAATTACGTTTGTAGCAGATGCGCGTACTGTGCGTATTGACATGTCGGCATACGATACTATCATTCAAGCTTCTGGAATGCACTTGTATCCTGGATTTATAGCTTCAAACACGACATTGGGATTGCATGAAATAGATGCGGTGCGCGCGCAGAACGATGTTTCAGAAGTGGGCACTTACAAACCGAGCGTTCGTTCGGCTATTGCGTTTAATACGGATTCAGAAATCACACCCACTGTGCGTAGTAATGGAGTTTTGATGGGACAGATTACACCACGCGGCGGCACCATTTCGGGCACATCCTCTGTGATGCACTTTGACGCTTGGAACTGGGAAGACGCTCTGGTGCGCGAAGATGACGGCATTCACATCAACTGGCCGCAAGTGTATCACAAGCATTATGATAAAGGTAAAGTATCCATTGAGAAGGTGAAGAGTTATGATCAACAACTTACAGAAATTTCTTTATTTTTCAATGAAGCGAGAGCCTACGCAGCCTTGGCACAGCCAGCATTGATGGAAATTCGTTATGAAGCGATGCGTGATATTTTTAATGGAAAAAAGACATTGTATGTTCATGCCGATGACGTGAAGGCGATTGGCGAGGCATTGCGTTTTAAGCGTGAGATGTCCATACCGCGCATGGTGATTGTGGGAGGCTACGACAGTTGGATGATGGCAAATGACTTGAAAGAAGCGGGCGTTGGTGTTATGATACGTCGCATTCACGAGTTGCCTGCATTGACGGGTGATGATATTGATTTGCCATTCAAGTTGCCGCGCTTGCTTCATGAAGCAGGAGTGAAATTTTCTTTTCAGAATGAAGGAGATATGGAACGCATGGGAGCGCGCAATCTTCCCTTTCATGCGGGTACCGCTGTTGCCTATGGCTTGCCCTACGAAGCCGCGGTGCGTGCGCTCACACTAGGTGCCGCAGAGTTGTTGGGCATCAGCGAAAATTATGGAAGTATTGAATCGGGAAAGAGTGCCACGCTCATCTTATCCACCGGCGACGCGTTGGATATGATGACGAACAATATCATCTACGCCTTCATCGACGGCCGCTCCCTCACCCTCTCAGATAAACACAAAGTGCTTTATGAGAGATACAAGAAGAGAGACTAGTTTAGTGACTAGAGACTAGTCACTAGTCGTTAGTCACTAGTCACTAAACTAGTCGTTAGTATCTAGTCACTAAATTAGTCCAAGTTTCTCTCTTACGCGGTTGAGGGTGGCGTTGGCGACGAGGGCGGCTTTTTCGGCGCCGACGCGGAGTTTCTCGTCGAGTTCAGGTAGATTGTTCATGTAGTAATTATACATTTCGCGCTCTTTGGTGAAGCGCGTGAGCAGTGCTTCGAACAAATCCTTCTTCGCATGTCCCCAACCATAACCGCCAGCTTCGAGTTTCGATTTCATGTCAGAAGCTTGTTCTGCTGTAGCAACGAATTTATAAAGTTGATACACGATGCTTCCTTCCGCGTCTTTCGGCTCTTCTAGGGGTGTGGCGTCAGTGACAATCTTTTTATTAATGACATCTTTCAATTCTTTTTCTGGGAGAAAAACATTGATATAGTTGCCGTATGATTTACTCATTTTTTGACCATCTGTTCCAGGAATGGTCTTCGTCTGTTCGTTGGTGGTAGCTTCAGGAACGACGAAAGTTTCGCCCATTTTATTATTGAAAGCTGTGGCGAGATCGCGCGTGATTTCCAAGTGTTGGAGTTGATCTTTTCCTACGGGCACTTGGTGTGCGTCGTAGAGAATGATATCGGCGGCCATGAGTACAGGATAAGTGAAAAGCCCTGCATTCACATCACTTAGACGGTCTGATTTGTCTTTGAAACTATGCGCATTGGCTAGCATAGGAAAAGGAGTAAAGCAGTTGAGATGCCACGCCAATTCGGTCACCTGCGGGACATCGCTTTGGCGGTACATCACATTTTTTTCGATATCAAAACCACAGGCGAGCCATGTAGCAGCCACAGCATAGGTATTGCTGCGCATCAATTCTGCATTCTTTATTTGTGTGAGAGAATGCAAGTTGGCAATAAAAAGAAACGCCTCGTTTTTTGGATCTCTGCTCATTTCGATTGCAGGAAGGATAGCGCCGAGGATATTTCCGAGGTGCGGTACACCCGTACTTTGCACGCCTGTAAGAACTCTAGCCATAATGGTAAAAATAGGTTGCAAAGTAAACGATGAATTTGATTGCTTCGGAGTATATTCGCTCTCCTTTTTTATTTTTAGGAAATTGTGAAGGCATTGTTCGGACCGGTATACTTCGTTTATAAACTATGGATAGGCTTGATGTTTTGGGCCTCGCTACTATTTATGTATCCGTTTTTCCTTGTGCTTTTAAGCAGGAGATCGTGGTATGGTGCTGCTTTTAGGTTGAAGGTAATTTGGTCCAAAATTTTTCAGTTTTTGCTGTTCTGTCCCGTACAAATTACTTTTCGCGCGAGTTTGCCGAAGCCGCCCTACATCATCATATCCAATCACAGCAGCTATTTAGACACGGTGTTTATGTACGGTGTGATCCCGGATTATTTTCTTTTTATTGGAAAAGGGGAATTGCTCAAGTGGCCTTTGTTTGGGCTCTTTTTCCGCAAGCAGGATATTCCTGTGATGCGAGAGTCGAATAGGCAGTCGTACGATGCGTATAAGAAGGCCTGTGATGCAATAGATCGAGCCGAGTGCATTGCTCTCTACCCTGAAGGAACGATACCTGCTCATGCGCCGCGTATGAAGAGTTTTAAGAATGGCGCATTTCGCATGGCCATTGAAAAGCAGGTACCCATTGTTCCGGTCACATTTTTACAGAATTATAAAATACTCTTAGAACCCTCGCGGCTATTGGAATATAGCTTGCCGCAACAAGTGCTAACCGTAGTCCATGAACCGATATCAACAGTTGGTATGACTGAGACGGATGTTGTAACTTTGCGCCAGCGTGCCTTTGAAGCAATTGACGGGGCGTTGCCACCACAATATAGAAAGGGATATGAAAATCGATAAAGCAACAGTAGATCGCATCGCAGAATTGGCGCGATTGGAGTTTGATGAAAATGCTACGGCAGAAATCATGAACGACATGAACAATATGTTGCAGTTCGTGGATCAGCTCAAGGAGTTGGACACCGAAGGTATTGAGCCCTTGATCTTCATGACCGACGAAGTCAATGTCACTAGAGAAGATGAGGTGAAATATGAGGTTCCTCAAAACGAAGCTCTCCTCAACGCGCCTAAAAAGGACATGTATTATTTCCGAGTACCGAAGGTAGTATCGAACGAATAAGCGACAAAGCGACTAGCGACTAGCGACGGAGTTACGGAGTTACGGAGCGACGGGATACTGGTGACTAACGACTAGTTGTTAATGCATGCCCCTTGGAGATTAGTTTTTTTTAATAATTCCGAATTCCGAATTGATAATTACCGATGACTGAGGTAGCAGTCCAGCGCATCGGTCAGCATGTGGAGTACGAGGCCGAGGCCGATGATGTTGTAGGGCTTTTTGAAAAAGAGAAGTGCTACATAGACAATCATCGCGTAGTAGGTATGCAGAGGGTGAAAATTGATGCTACATCGGTTGGGGTCAAAGATGGGATCGGCGAGCAAATGGTCAAGATCTACGAGCATCGTGGCGAGTAGAATTAAATATACTTTTTTCCATTCACTTCTAAAAAATACCAGCGCCAAAATCAGCGGGAATCCAAGGTGAAGAAAGTAGTGAATGAAAAACTGCATGGCTGACCTTTTCTGGGTGAGGCAAAACTACAATGAATACAAGTTCCAATTATTATCTTCGCATTACCACTAATCATCTTAACCAAGTCAACAACATGCGAGTATTATTTTTTGCTTTCACTATTTTAGCTCTAGCCAGTTGTAAAGATCCCGTTCCGGGCTGCACGAATCGTAATGCGGAGAATTATAATGTTGCTGCCGAAGAAGACGATGGCACGTGTTCATTTCGCGGCGGAGCAGTATTTTATCATGATACTCAAACAGGTCAGCAGTTGCTCAACAATGGTGTCACGAATGTGAGATTGTTTGTGGATGGCTCTTTTATGGACAGTATGTCACCAAATGTGGGATTCAGTTTTGTGCCATCTTGTGACAATCCCGACGCGATGTTGATGTCGAACTACGGAATCGGAAATTCTCCATCAAAGACCTTTCAATATCAAATTAAAGATCAAGACAACAACGTCCTCTCCTCTGGCACCTTCGAAATCCGCGGCAACGAATGCACAGCGGTGAAGTATCCGTACTAGGCGAGGGGTGATGGACGATGGGATAGGAAATAGGAGATAGGAAATAGGAGATAGGAAATAGGGAGTAGGGATAAAAAAAGGGGGGAAACTCCCCCCACTAACAAATTATCTTATTAGCCTACTATCTTATTATCTTATTATCTTATTACCCACAGTATTCCTCAAATGCCATTTTCAAGTTGTCGGCGATCATTTCGGCGGTGCGGCCTTCGATGTGGTGACGCTCGATCATGTGCATGAGTTTGCCATCTTTGAAAAGCGCGATGCTAGGTGAAGATGGAGGATAAGGCAGCATGTATTTTCGCGCGCGCTCCACTGCGTCGCGGTCAACACCTGCAAACGATGTCACGAGTTTGCTAGGCAGTTTGCTTGATGTTTTAACCGCATGTTTCACACCTGGACGCATGCTGCCCGCAGCGCATCCACAAACGCTATTCAACACAACGAGGACTGTGCCTTCGCTGTTTACTGCAGCATCTACTGCCTCTGGAGTCATCGCCTCTTCAAAACCGACACTATCTAAATCCGCACGCATTGGTGCCACTAATTCTGGAGGATACATATTATTATTTTTTTTGCGAAATTACTAGAAATCAGAGTTAAACGGCGTTAAAGAGTGTAAATTTAGATACTAGATACTAGTGACTAGATACTAGTCACTAGTCGTTAGTCTCTAGTCGTTAGTCACTAGTATCTAGTATCTAGTCGTTAGTCACTAAACTAGTCTCTCCTCACCTCTATCACCAACTCTCTCAACTGTTCCTCACTAATTGGGCTTGGGGCGTCGATCATGACGTCGCGGCCGCTGTTATTTTTCGGGAAGGCGATGAAGTCGCGGATGCTTTCTGAACCTCCGAATAGCGAACACAAACGGTCGAATCCGAACGCAATACCTCCGTGTGGTGGTGCCCCGTATTCAAATGCATTCAACAAGAATCCAAACTGTGCTTTTGCTTCTTCATCAGAGAAACCAAGGAGTTTGAACATGCGGCTTTGCACGTCTCTATCATGGATACGAATAGATCCGCCACCTACTTCTACACCATTAATGACGAAGTCATATGCGTTGGCATTTACTTCGCCAGGAGTAGTGGCTAACAAATGAATTTGATCAGGCTTTGGTGAGGTGAAAGGGTGGTGCATCGCATGCCATCTACTGGTGTCTTCGCTCCATTCGAGCAAAGGGAAGTCTAATACCCAAAGCGGCGCAAATACTTCTGGATTGCGCAATCCAAGACGCGCCCCCATGAGTAAGCGCAGTTCGTTCAATTGCTTTCGTGTGGCATGAAGATCGCCGCTGAGCACGAGAATCAAGTCGCCCGCTTTTGCTCCAGCCTTTTCTGCAATTGCTTTCCAATCTTCTTGTGAATAGAATTTGTCCACGCTCGATTTGAAAGTGCCATCTTCATTGCACATACAATACACAAGGCCTTTGGCGCCGATTTGCGGACGCTTCACCCATTCAGTCAATTCATCTACTTGTTTGCGCGTATAGTTTGCACAACCCGAAGCCACAATACCAATCACAGCCTCAGCGCTATCAAACACGTTGAAGCCCTTGCCTTTCATGAGTTCATTCAGATATTGAAACTTCATGTCAAAACGGATATCTGGTTTGTCAGAACCAAAGTGATGCATCGCGTCAGCATAGAGCATACGAGGCACGCTAGCGATCTCGATATTTTTTACCGTTTTGAATAAATGACGCACCAGGCCCTCAAAGGTGTTGAGGATGTCTTCTTGTTCTACAAACGCCATTTCACAATCGATCTGTGTGAATTCAGGCTGACGGTCTGCACGCAAGTCTTCATCGCGGAAGCAACGCACGATTTGATAGTAGCGGTCGTAACCACTCACCATCAAAAGTTGTTTGAAGGTTTGCGGTGATTGCGGTAGTGCGTAGAATTGACCGGGATTCATGCGGCTTGGAACTACGAAGTCGCGAGCTCCTTCTGGCGTTGATTTTATGAGATATGGAGTTTCTATTTCTAAGAAAGAAAGAGAATCGAGATATTTACGCGTTTCGATGCCGAGCTGGTGGCGCAGCATGAGATTGGCGCGGAGAGGATTTCTTCTCAAGTCGAGGAAGCGCCATTGCATGCGGAGGTCATCGCCACCGTCGCTTTCGTCTTCGATGGTGAATGGTGGTGTTTTGGCGGCGTTGAGCACCTCCATTTTTTCCACTATAATTTCAATATCTCCCGTAGGCATTTTAGCGTTTTTGGAAGAGCGTTCTATCACTTTACCTGTAACTTTTACTACGAATTCGCGACCGAGCTTTCGCGCTGCTAGGCATAGAGACTCATCGGTGTCGAGATTGAATACCAACTGTGTGATGCCATAGCGATCGCGAAGATCTACGAAAGTCATACCTCCGAGGTCTCGCGAACGTTGAACCCAACCGCTGAGGGTAACCGACTGACCAATATGAGTGCCGCGCAACTCGCCGCAAGTGTGTGAACGATGCATAAAAAAATTTTTGCAAATGTAAAGCAAGGAAGTGGTGAAGCCCAAGCAACCTTTTTTAATAAAAAAGACTCTTGTAAAAAACCATCTACTGCTATGAGAAAGAAAATTTTATTCTCCTTGATGCTGTCATTGGCATCGCTTTTTGGAACAGCGCAATGCGAATTGAATGCTAATTTTGAATATGCCCTATCTCCAGATCAACAGTCGATTGACTTATTGGCAGCCGAAAGTTTTTGTCCTCAGGCGGATTCTATATCCCACCAGTGGAATTTTAACGGTGTGTGGGTGGCGAGTGGCGCTACGACAGCAGCTTGGTTTTGGAACCAAGAAGGTTGGGTGAATCTTTGCCTAATTGTGAGAGCTTGGCAAGATGGAGTCATCCTTCAAGCAGAGGATCATTGCGAAGAAATATTTATCCAGCCCTGCAATATCAACGCACAGTTTGCGACGATAACTCAAACGCCAAATCAGGTATCATTCCAGGTGGTTGAAGTTTGGGGCGGTACTCCCCCTTACAGCTATGTATGGTCGGGTAATAATCCTGTAGGCTCAACGACTACGCAAGCTACAGTTGTTTTTGAAGCGCCAGTATATCCTTTTTATGGTATTGTTCAAATCACTGATGCTAACGGTTGTTTCGGTGTTTTCACAGTAACGGCCGAGGGACCAGCAGATGTTTGTGTGGCGAATATTGAATACATTCAAGAGGGCTACTCTGTCTACTTTAATGCTGTAGGCGCAGGTGTCGGAAACAGTGTTTCTTGGTCCTTAAACGGCATGACAGTAGGGTCTTGGAATCAGCTTTGGCTAGACTTGACACCAGGTGTAAACATTATAACTCTTCAGGTTTTTAATACACAAACTGGTTGCTCAGAAACGGATACAGTAGAAATCGTTGTTCCCGAACCTATTACCATATGCGGTTATGCTTTTGCTGATACCAACGAAAATGGAATAATGGACGATGGCGAAGAAGGTGTTGAAGGAGTTTCATTCTATGCATATCCCGACTCAACTGTTACTGATGAAAATGGTTTTTATGAATTAGAAGTTTTCCCGGGCGATTTTTTAATTCAAGGAAACAGTTATATGACCGGTTACGCCTTTGTAAATGGTGTAGAAGGTACTTATAATCAAATTGAGGGCAGCGCAGATGTGGACATGACGGATTGTAACTTCAACTGGCCAATGGAAGATTATACAGCAACCGTTTGTGGAACAACATACTTGGACGCTAATCAAAACAGTATTTGGGACGACAATGAATCTGTGTTGCCAGGTGCTCAAATAATTTTTTATGCATGGATTGGTCAGGAGTTGGTGGAAGACATTGTCGCTTATTCTAATGAGAATGGTCATTATTGCGTTACTATTCCCGCAGGCTGGAGCTATCTCTCTGGACAGTATACTACAGCTAACTCAAGTATCCTAACCGTGCCACTTCAAATCCCTAATGGATTAGACCCTGGAGCGGTAGTGGATAATGCCAATGTTGGATTCTATTTCGTGGAGAATGCCATTGAAGTGAGTGTCAACGTAAGTTCATGGAACACAGCCACTCCAGGCTTTTATGGAACATATATCATTTCTTTGGAAAACGCAGGCACGCTCTCAGCTATAACAGACGTGACGCTCAATTTTCCATCATCTCAAACTATTCTTGATATTCCTGTGCTCGGCGGAGTTCAAGGAGTTTTAGATGCTGGCGCTAATACTATTACGTGGTCAGGTGTAGAAATCAGCGGATTTGAAATGATGTCAGGGTATGTGAGTATCATCAATAGCGTTACCACACCTCTTGGAAGCATCGTAAATATTGTTGCAGGCACTTTTGTAAGCAATGGCACTGACGTTTATTTGCCAAACAATACCTATGCTATGGCGCAAACGGTGGTTGGATCTTATGACCCAAACAACAAACTAGTTCAGCCAGCAGGTTATGGCGATATTGGGTATATGCTGCCTACGAACGATCCATTTACTTATACCATTAATTTCCAAAATACGGGCACTGCGCCTGCATTCACTGTTAGAGTAGAAGATCAGTTGGATGCTGATTTGGATTGGAGTACCTTCGAAATGATTACGGCCTCCCACAATTATACGGTGCAAATGCAGGACGGAAAGTTGGTTTGGACCTTCAACAATATCATGCTCCCTGACTCTACCACCGATGAGCCAAATAGTCATGGTCATATCGTTTTCCGTATTAAGCCGATTGCTGATATGCCTGTGGGTAGCGTTTTCGAAAATACCGCTTATATTTATTTTGATTTCAATGAGCCTATCATCACCAATACTGCTACAATTTCATTTGTAACAACCATTAACGTTGATGAGCAAACGGCTAATAATCTCACGCTCTATCCTAACCCTACTTTCGGAGATTTCACTGTAGTTTCCGACTTATTGGACGGAGCTGCTCGTGTATCCATTTATGATATAGCTGGCAGAGAAGTATATTCTCAAAACACAACTTCCATTGGATCAGTGCTTTTGACCCAAAAAATGGAGCCAGGGCACTATTTGGTTAGAATTAACAATGCTCGTAGCAATCAGACAGTCAAACTGATAGTTCGATAAGGGTTTTTTTAAAAGACAACAAGAGGGGCCGCAAGTGATTTATATCACTTTGTTGGCCCCTCTTTTTATTATATTTGTCCAACTGCAAATGGAAATAAAGGTCTAAATCCTTGTGCAATCAATCTCAAGGGGGCTTTTTGTTCGTGTTTGTTAATGTAAAATTTACCCCTTTAAAAAAGCACATGGCGGCAATTCAGTTTAACACAAAAGATCATCCTTTTTTCGACGCATTAAAAAAGAAAGTAGACAATTATTTCGCTGAAAAAGAAATCAAACCTTCAGGCAACTGGAGACTTTATTCGAAGACAATTATCCTAGTTACCACATTTTTCGCTCTTTATGGCATTCTCGTATTCGTGAGTATGCCTGTTTGGTTGAGCATCGCATTGTGTGTGGTTTTTGGAATTAATATCGCTGCTATTGGCTTTAATGTGATGCACGATGGTGCTCACGGCAGCTTCTCAAGCAAATCTTGGGTGAATGATATTATGGGCTATTCACTCAACGTGATGGGCGGTGACGTGAACCTTTGGAAAATCAAGCACAACCTCATTCATCATAGCTTTACCAACATTGACGGATTGGATGATGATATCGATATTCGTCCATTCATGCGCACTACGCTCATTCAGCCAAAGCTCAAAATGCACCGTTGGCAGCACGTTTACTCTATCGCACTTTATAGTCTCACCTATATACTTTGGATTTTTTATTTTGACTTTAAAAAATACTTTAGCCGTAAAATAGGTTTGACTCCAATTAGAAAATTCTCCGTAAAGAATCACATTGTTTTCTGGGTTACCAAACTTCTCCACTTCACATTTTTCTTGGGTTTACCTATCTACACCCTCGGTGTTTTAGCCACGGTGTTAGGATATTTGATTGTGACCTTCGTGTGTGGAATTATTCTGGCTTATGTATTCCAGATGGCTCACGTAATGGAGAACACTGAATTTGTAGATCCAAATGCAGCGGTTGATGGGAAATTAGAAGATGAGTGGGCTGTACACCAAATTAAGACAACCACGAATTTCGCTACTCAAAGCCGAGTAGTATCATGGTTGACAGGTGGTTTGAATTACCAAGTAGAGCACCATTTATTCCCAAGAATTTCACACGTACATTATCCTGAAATCAATAAGTTGGTGAAAGAGACGTGCGATCAATTCGGAGTTCGTTATAACGAATATAAGACTGTGGTTCAAGCGCTCAAGTCGCACGTGAATCACCTGCGATTGGTAGGAAAGGCCGCTTAAGGAACATATTCCATCGCGCCGTCGAGGATATAATTCATTTGATAGATATCATCAGCATTCAGACGAAGCTTGCCTTTAAAAGTCAAGCGTTCGTCTGTTTTGTATTGTCTATGTTTTCCTGTAAAACGAAGGTCTACAACAGACTCAGGTCCGCCGCCGCCGCAGAAATAACAGTTAGCGTAAGGATAGCGTGACACAACATAAAAATTGTCATCGTAATCAACAGGAATGACGTATCCTGTAATGTAAACTTCTTTACCCTCGTATGCCTTTACTCCAGGTCCGAATGAGGGCTTCCAAAAGTAGGAGTCAAGCTCTTGCATATAGATTTGCTTGAAGGTGACATCTGAAAGTGTTTTCCAGGTGAGCTCATTGGGTGCATCATCAGATAGATTTGGAGCTAAAACAGAGTAGCGTGTGCGATCCCAGTCGAGGGCACGTTTGGCCAAGACAGGTTCCTCACTTTCATTCCAACAACTATAACTGCTGAGGGCGATTGCGCCCATTACTCCTAGAGAAAAGAAAACAATTTTTTTAAGCATTCGCGAGGGTTTTTGAAATGTCCATCTTTACTGCTCGCACGGCAGGCAATAATGAGGCCATCATTCCTACAAGCAAAGTTACGCCGAACAATACAATTTCACCTGTCGAAATTCCAATATCATTGAGTTCGTATTGGAAATTTTCTTTAAGAAAACTGCTGAGTACAAATAACCCAATGCGGCTTAAAATGACTCCTAAAGCGAAACCAATGATAACCAGCAAGAGGCCTTCTTGCATGATAAGTCTGAAAAGTGTGCTGCGCGAACCGCCCATGGTGCGAAGAAGCGCGAGTTCGTATTTTCTTTCTTTCAAACTATTATAAAGACTAATGAAAACGCTCACAAAAGAGAGAATCATAATCAAAATAGCAATGGCTCGTATGGTGTCCATACCGAGGCCAAAGTTTTGACTGAGGCGATTCATCTCGATAGCAGGATCAGCCAATTGCATATTGGTATCGCGCACTACATTGGCGAGCATCATAGCTGCGAGAGGATTTCTTTTCTTAATCAAATAAGCGGTCATTTCTTGCGATGCTTCTTCATCATGAGCGTGATCATGATCATCGTGTGCGTGGTCGTGATCATCATGTGCGTGTTCTTCATGATTTTCTCCTTCGTGTTCGCCATGGTCGTGAACGAGCCAAACAGATTCAACGGGAGTGAGAATGAGGTTGTCAAGCGCGCTATTATTATTCTCCATTATGCCCACTACTCTGAAAGGATGGTCGTGGTGGTGCGCATCTTCATCGTTGGCTTGACTATCGAAGCCGTGCATAGAAGTGAATGTATCACCTACTTCTAAGCCTGTTTCTTGAGCAACACGAGCTCCCAGGGTTGCCTCAAAAGGCGCTGAGAACAAACGTCCATCTTTCATTTGGTAGCCGTAATGTTCTGGATATTTGAAATTCGTACCAACGATACGCCACTTCTCATAATTGTCGCCATAGGCGAGAGGAATTGCGTCTTTGACCATTGGGTTTTTCAAAACTTTTTGCGCATCTGAAACCTTGATGTTTCCTGTAGGTGCATCTACGTGATAGACATTCGCGAGGATGAGCTGCATTGGACTTCCCTTTGCGCCTAGCACAAAGTCAATGTCTTTGATATTGCGGTCAAATTTTTCGGTGACCTGTTTTTCTAAAAGAAGTAAAAGCGAAATAATTCCCACACCAAATGAAAGCAGCACCACGCTCAGTGTCGTGTTGAGAGGCTTTGCAGCAATATTGCTCCAAGATATTTTTATAAGATTCATAGCGTCACTTGATTTTTAAAGTGGTCTTTAAGTCTTTTATCATGCGTCACGATGATGAGCGCTGCGCCTGTATTTTTCGCCTGTTCTTCGAGCAATGCAATTACTTCATTGGCATTTTTGTCATCTAGGGCAGAGGTGGGCTCATCGGCGAGAATGAGTCTTGGAT
>JBILSZ010000145.1:0-5396 GCA_044371755.1 Flavobacteriales bacterium
AAACGACACCCCAGTTGGGAAAGCGAATAATAGAAGGGTGGAGTTTGTGAAGCAATAGGAATAGGAGTAGGAAGTAGGGATAGGAGTAGGAAGTAGGAGTAGGAGTAACTTCATACTCCTACTCCTACTTCCTACTCATACTCCTAAACTACCACATTCACAATCCTCTTCGGGACGACGATAATCTTTTTGGGTTCTTTGCCTTCGAGCCAATGTGCGGCCTTTTCGTGTGCGAGCGCTGCGGCTTGCACATCTGCTGGTGTCGCGTCGATCGGCATCGTTACGAAATAGCGTGTCTTGCCATTGAATGAAACAGGATATTCGAAGGCATCGTCTTGCAAATGTTGCTCATTCAGTGCTGGCCAAGCGGCAATGGTAATGCTATCTGTATGTCCCAAGCGCTCCCACAACTCTTCTGCAATGTGCGGCGCATAAGGCGAAACCAATACGGCCAATGGTTCTAAAATCGAACGCTTATTGCATTTCAAATCGGTCAATTCATTCACAGCAATCATACATGTACTCACAACAGTATTCCATGAAAAACGATTCAAATCATCATTGATTTTCTTGATTGTTTTATGCAATACTTTCAACTCTGCCTTCGTCGCCCCTTCTTCTGAAAGTGTGAATACATTCTCACCATTGTGATACAATCTCCAAAGCTTTCTCAAGAAATTGTGTACACCATTGATTCCCTTGGTATCCCAAGGTTTGCTCTGTTCTACTGGACCTAAAAACATTTCATAACAACGCAAGGTATCTGCGCCAAACTTCTCAACCAATTCATCCGGCGTTTGTACGTTGTACTTCGACTTTGACATTTTCTCCACTTCACTACCACAGATATACTTGCCTTCAGCATTCAAAACAAATTCTGCATTTGCATATTCTGGCAACCATTGTTTGAAGCCTTCCACATCCAATACGTCATTATCTACTAAGCTAATATCGGCGTATAGCGCTTGTGTAATGTGCCCTTCACGCATGTCGGCACTCACGAATTTGTTGGTGTCTTTGATGCGATAAACAAAACTACTTCTCCCCAAGATCATTCCTTGGTTGATCATTTTTTTGAATGGCTCATCAAAAGAGATATATCCGCGATCATGAAGAATTTTTGTCCAAAAACGTGAATACAATAAGTGACCTGTGCCGTGCTCAGAGCCACCAACGTACAAATCCACTTGCCCCCAATAATTTGATTTTTCTTTACTCACCAATTCCCTTTCATTCGCGGCATCCATATACCTTAAGAAATACCAAGAGCTCCCCGCCCACCCCGGCATGGTGTTGTATTCAGGGCGAATTATATTTTCTATATTTTGAATATCCTCTTCCAAGGTTGTCGTATCTTCTGGTATTTGGTAGTAATTCTGAATACTCGAGAGTTCTTGCTTTATTTTTAGAATACAGTCGTCTATATCTCTTTCTACATCATAAACTTTAAACCTAAGAGTTTTGAAACCTAGGTCAAGAAGTAATTCATCGCGATAGGCATCATACTCGGGATTCTGATCGTGATGAAATCCGTCTATTTCAATTATCAACTTCTTTTGAAGACAAACAAAATCTGCTATGAAAAACTCAATCGCATGCTGTCTTCTAAACTTTACTCCTAGCTTATTACCTCTTAATTGCGTCCACATCAATTGCTCAGAAGGAGTTGGCTCCTTTCTCATTTGCTTTGCCCTAAGCTTTAGAATATTCCAGATATCAGGATTGGAAGTTTGCCAAAATTCAATTTTTGCCTTTACTTCTTCATCATAAAATTCATTCCACCAGGCTTCTTCCACGGAATTGATCTCGTCGTCGTTTGAATAGCTAGGCCTCACCCCCGACCCCTCTCCAAAGGAGAGGGGAGAAGAAACATCCTGAGAGTCTTCACTAGCAGAATAGAACTGCCCAGTTCCCCTCTCCTTTGGAGAGGGGTTAGGGGTGAGGCCAACACGCCAGTTTTTAGCCCGCGCCAAAGGAGGCTCTCCGTCTTCCGTAGGAAGATACTTATCCACCTCCGGCAATACCACTGGCAAGTGCGTATCTTCCAACACATAAGGAATTTCATTTTTATAATAAACTGGGAATGGCTCGCCCCAGTAGCGCTGGCGACTGAATACAGCATCGCGCAAACGGTAGTTGATCTTCCCTTTTCCAAAGCCGCCTTTCTCAATTTCTTCTATCACTTTCTTCATCGCATCCTTGTAGACAAGGCCATTCAAAAAGGATGAATTCGCCAACTTCACTTCTTTCGAAGCTTCCGCCTTTTCACTAATGTCAACGCCTTCGAAAATATTCGGTATGGGTAAATTGAATTTTTTAGCAAAATCCAAATCTCTCTGATCGCCCGCGGGAACAGCCATTACAGCGCCCGTACCATAACCCGCCAACACATATTCTCCAATCCAAACAGGAATTTTATCTCCAGTAAATGGATGAATCGCATACGCTCCAGTAAATTGTCCTGTCACATTTTTCACATCGCTCTGTCGGTCGCGCTCGGTCTTGAGCTGTGCCGCTGCGATATAAGCTTCCACCGCTTCGCGATATTCATCGGTAGTGATGACTTTCACCAATTCATGTTCAGGTGCAAGCGTCAAAAATGAAACACCAAAAATGGTATCAGGACGCGTGGTGAAAACTGTGATTTCATGATCGTGTTGATCCAACAAGAAACTCACGGAAGCGCCCTCTGAACGGCCAATCCAGTTGCGCTGCACTTCTTTGATACTATCCGACCAATCTAAATCGTTCAAGCCATCAAGAAGTCTTTGTGCGTATGCAGTGATGCGCATGCTCCATTGGCGCATTTTCATTTGCACCACAGGATGCCCTCCGCGTTCGCTCACTCCGTCTTTGATTTCATCATTCGCCAAAACAGTACCGAGTGCTGGGCACCAGTTCACCATCGAGTCAGCCAAATAGGTAAGGCGGTATTGCATCAAAATCAACTGTTGCTGCTCTTCGTTCATGCTCTTCCAGTCCGTGGCTGTAAAGTCTCCTTCCCAATTTTTTGAGAAGAAAAATTTTGTAGTATCCACATTCTTATACCAATCCTCGTCAATCGCGGCATTCACGCCATAATTTCCATTCTCTTCAAACTTTGCTATTAATGTTTGAACATCTTCAGCGCGATCTGTATCCTTGTTGTACCAAGAATTATAGATAAGTTTAAAAATCCATTGTGTCCACTTGTAATACGAGGGCTCACTCGTGCGCACTTCGCGATCCCAATCATAACAAAAGCCCATTTTGTCCAACTGTTCACGATAGCGCTCAATATTTCGAGCGGTAGTAATCGCAGGATGCTGGCCTGTTTGAATCGCGTATTGTTCTGCCGGTAAGCCAAAACTATCGTAACCCATAGGGTGCAACACATTGTACCCTTGGTGGCGCTTGTAGCGTGCGAAAATATCACTGGCGATATAGCCCAGAGGATGTCCAACGTGCAAACCTGCACCGCTAGGATAAGGAAACATATCAAGGACGTAATACTTCGGACGATCAGAGGTTTCTGTCACCTTGTAAGTATTACGGGCTTTCCAGTTGGCCCGCCACTTGGCTTCAATAGAGCGAAAATCGTATTCCATGACAAAATCAAAAAAATTTCTAAGCCGCGAAGATACTCGCGTTTTCACCCTATTTTTAGCCCCTAACACACGAAAAACGCGATTTTTTCGTTGTTGGCTTCGGTTTTTTTAAAGAACTTGCCTCCCGTATGAAATACTATTTTACCCTATTTGGGCTCGTTATCTGTTTTTTTAGCTCTAATGCTCAAAATAACTTTGGTCTTGGTACTTGGCGCGATCATCTCTCGTTCAACAAGATGAATGACGTTTGCGAGGGAGAAAATGGGATGATCTATGCAGCCTCCGATGCAGCTATCATTGCATTCAACAAAACTGATAATTCTATTGAACGTTTTTCAAAAATCAACCTTCTCAACGATGTCAGAATCTCTGCCTTGGAATACGATTTCACCAATAAACAACTCATTGTAGGGTACGAAAATGGTAATGTCGATTTTATCATCAACAATAAAACATCACGCAACCTTCCTGATATACGTATCAGCGCCCTCATTGGAGATAAAAAAATATACAACATACTGCCCGCAGGAGATAAAATCTATCTGGCAACAGGATTCGGGGTTGTAGTGATAGACCCAGTGCGATATGAAGTACGAGAAACATATATCCTAGGAGCCAACGGAGGTCAAACACGTGTGTCAGATGTCGCAATCGATGGTGGATACATCTACGCTGCATTGCCAGATGGCATCATACGAGCACAACTAAACAATGCTGTTTTGGCAAATTATGCCAATTGGAGTTTTATCACGCCACCTCCCATTATCGGAACGGGTGTGCAGGATATTGAATTCATCAATGGTCGCATTTATGCCTCAATCAATAATACCACTGCGGATATTCTTTGGGTAGGAAATCTCGAATCTGCTGAGTGGATCAATGCCCTTTCCTTCAACGGACTCTTTTTCCCCAAACTCTCCAAAACTCCACAAGGAATTAATCTGGCAGGTAACTATACCTATCTCGTGGTCAATGATGCTCTACAAATAATAGTGGATCGCCCTACACATTTGGGGAAACAAGTTTTCCCAACTTGTTTTATTACTGACGCCGATGGCGAATATTGGATCACCGACCAAAATCTGGGATTGCTGCGCGTAAAAGCCAATGGACAAGAATCTTCTATAGTTCCCAATGGGCCTAGATATTCTGACGGCTTCAGACTTCAAGCCTTCAATGATGACCTCTATCTCGCACATGGCGGCGTATCAGGGTTTTGGGGAAACCAATTCTTCATAAGACCAATCAGTTATTTCGATAACGCTCGTTGGTCTGAAATTGCCGAACCTAGCGGCATTAATTCTACTCCTGAAGTCTTTGATATGATTGGGGTGGCCATCGACCCCACCGATACAAAGCATGTATATGTAAGCTCATGGGAAGAAGGCTTGATAGAACTCTACGACAAACAAGTAGTAAATATTTTCAATAACACAAATAGTACACTCCGCATTGGACCATTGAGTTTCACTGATGATTGGGTTGGTGTTAGCGGAATTGCCTTTGATTTTGATGGCAACTTATGGATGAATAATGCACTTAGCCCCTTGGCAATCCATAGCAGAAATAGAGATGGTCAGTTTACTGGTTATAATTTTTCTCCTACCATTTCCACTGATGACCGAATCACTGAAGTTGAAGTAGCTCAATCAGGATATGTGTATTCCATTGTCAGAGGACGCGGGGTGCTCGCTTTCAACCCGAACGGCACTTTGACTACCACTAGTGATGACAACTTCAAACTGCTCACTGCCAATGAAGGCTCTGGAAACCTCGCCAATAATGATGTCCTATGTTTCAAGGAAGATC
>JBILSZ010000007.1:0-53931 GCA_044371755.1 Flavobacteriales bacterium
CGAAATAGCTTTCAAGGGAAAGTCTAACGGTGATTTAAAAAAAGCTTATTATTTATTTAAACTCATTGGAAATCCAGGGCTGGTAAGGTTTGGAGATACGATAGTAGGTTTGGCTTTAAGTCTCAAAATCCCAATTGGTTGGGCCATTAAAGGCAATATTTTCAAACAGTTTTGTGGAGGGGAGAATATCGAGGAGTGTGCTCGAGCCACTAAGATTCTCGACAAAGGAAATATCGGTACCATCCTCGATTATTCTGTAGAAGGAAAAGAATCAGAACAAGATTTCGAACGCACATGCGAGGAAACGTTGCAGACAATCAGAACGGCGAACAATAATTCACATATTCCATTTTGTGTGTTTAAGGTCACGGGTATAGCGCGTTTTGATTTATTGGAAAAAGTAAATGCAAATCAAGATTTGTCCGAGGACGAAAAGGACGAGTGGAAGCGCGTAGAACACCGAGTCGATCGCATTTGCGCTTTGGCTCATGAGACCGGCACCCCCATCTTCATCGATGCCGAAGACAGCTGGATTCAAGATGCCATCGATGCCCTCGCGGATAGTATGATGGCAAAGTACAATAAGCAAAGCTTTATCGTTTACAATACCATTCAACTCTATCGCCATGATCGATTGGAGTTTTTGAAGAAGAGCCACCGCCAAGGCATAGAGGGTGGATACAAGTGTGGTTTCAAACTGGTACGCGGCGCATACATGGAGAAAGAAAGAGAGCGGGCTTTACAAAAGGGATATCTCGATCCCATTCAACCAAACAAGGAAGCAAGCGATCGCGATTTCGACTTAGCGGTAGAATATTGTATAGAGAACATTAACGATATCGCTATTTGTTGCGGCTCACACAATGAGTTGAGTAGCTTAAAACTAGCAGAGTTAATGGTGAAAAAGAATATTTCACGCAACGACAAGCGTGTCTATTTCGCACAATTATTCGGAATGAGCGATCACCTCAGTTTTAATCTCGCACACGCAGGATTCAATGTGGCCAAATATGTGCCTTATGGTCCTATTAAAGAAGTGATTCCCTATCTCATTAGAAGAGCAAAAGAAAACACAAGCGTAAAAGGACAGACCGGTAGAGAGTTGGGATTGATTATCAAAGAACTTCGGCGAAGAAAGTTGGCCTAACCAAACCACTTGGAGGCTCCAGAGTATATCATTCTAACAGAGATATATAAGAGAAAAAGGCCAAACAACAATTTGATTTTATGCTCTGGTACTTTGAGCGCGTACTTCGATCCAAAGTAACTGCCGATTACAAAAGCTAGAGCAATTATGGCGGCGTATTGAATATTGATGTGCCCGGCTTTGTAGTAATTCATCACTCCAAATATGCCGACAGGTAACATGATCACAGCTAAACTTGTACCTTGAGCAGAAAGCTGACTTGCCCCTAAAAGAAATATCAATCCAGGCACGATGATCATACCGCCACCCACGCCCACAAAGCCGCTGAGCATGCCCGCACAAATTCCAAGAAAGATCAAAATAAGAATGGTCGAAATAGACATATGATATTATGATTTTTGACAGATTTTGCCCCGAAAGGTAGCACTTTCATGTTTTGTTCTATTTTTGGCAACCAAATAAAACCAATAACATGAATTTTCCTTCTGAGTTAAAGTACACGAAAGACCACGAGTGGGTGAGAATCGACGGTGATGTTGCTACAATCGGTATTACAGATTTTGCACAAAGCGAATTGGGTGATATCGTATTCGTTGAAATAGAAACGAATGGAGAGACTTTGGGTGAGCACGAGGTGTTTGGTACAGTTGAAGCCGTAAAAACGGTTTCTGACTTGTTCATGCCAGTAGCTGGTACAATCATCGAGGTGAACAGTGGTATCGCCGATAATCCAGCAGCTGTGAATGAGGATCCTTATGGCGCAGGCTGGATGATTCGCGTGAAAATTTCTGGTGAAACTTCTGACCTTCTAGACGCTGATGCTTACAAAGCATTAGTTGGATAATCTCAAGTGAAAAATGTTTTTCGACATATGGCCGTCCCCGTTATGTGGGCGGCCGTTATTTTTTTCGTCTACAGTATTCCTGGAGGAGATATCGTCTATCAGGATATTTGGAGCTTATTTCGTTTTGACAAATTCGTACATGTCGCTGTCTTTGCGATGTGGGTAAATATGCTCATCGTCGCTTTCAAAAAACAAGGGACCAATCGTTATCTAAAAACGAACGCCAGGATTGTGGCGCTCTTTTTTGCGCTCGCATATGGTGGATTATTAGAATATTATCAATCCAAATGGTTTATTGATCGCACGACAGATTCTATGGACTTTGTTGCCAATACCATTGGCGCATTCGCCGGCTTAGGACTCTTCCG
The DNA here is from genome assembly GCA_044371755.1 of Flavobacteriales bacterium. Taxonomy (GTDB): domain Bacteria; phylum Bacteroidota; class Bacteroidia; order Flavobacteriales_D; family Sanyastnellaceae; genus JAIXWP01. Next base: position 2,360 of record JBILSZ010000007.1, read on the forward strand.
TTTTGTCTACGGCAAATCGACTACGTATTAATTCTATCGCTATTTTTTCCCGCTCTTCAAAACTGCCATGAATGATTTCATGTGGCAAATTGTATTTGTTGAGGTAAAAAATATACTTGTCGAACAACCGACTACGGTCATGAGGATTCGTTCTCAATGGGTCTGAAACCCATGGTACATCAGGTTTGCATAAAAGCACAAGATCCGTCTTTCTCAATTGTATAACAGACTCTATCTCTGGCCATATTTCGCCATACACTTCCTCGACCCAGATCTTTAAAACTAAAATATCCGAATCGAATACACACACATCTTTAGTATTCTCTTCGATGGACCTCCAAATTGCGATTTGCTCGGCGACGATGAATTTTAATTCCTCATAGCTACATGAAAATGGTGGAATTTTTTTTTCTAAAAAACTCCGTGCAAATTCTTCGACATACACCGAATTAGGAATCTGCTCACAAAGAAATTGAGCAAGCTCTGTTTTGCCGCAAGACTCGGGGCCAGTGATCCAAATATTCATTTTAGAAAAAATATCCTTTGATGCTTAACAACAAGTATACGGCAAACATAATAGCGCCAAGATAGAGTCTCCTTTGCGCATACATGAATATGGACACAGTGTTAATTGCAATAAAATAGAGCCACGCCTCATGAACAGGAATCATCATCAACGCAGTTGCTGTGATCGCAAAGACAGTGGTAAATGAATCGATGTAAGGCAGCTGAGCGTTTGAATATTTTTTCAATAAATATCCTGAAAGAAAAGTCATCAAGAATCCTAATACAATCAAAACGGTATGCTCCTTTGGAGTCATGCCGATTGCTTCCCATGTGCCCGAAATATGGAGCCATCCATAAATCGCAAGCCCAATGTATATGAATTGTAAGAACGTCTCCGCGAAGAGCGATTTCCTATAAAGCACTATCGCCAATAAAGCAGGGCCAATGATTCCAAAAACAAAACACCTCCAATTCTGATATTGATAGAGAAAGGTAAATAGCAGATTAAAAACTACTGCAATTAGCTCAAGTATTTGTGTAGGTTGTACTTTTTTATTGAGTAAAAACATCTGGGGCTAAGTTAGTTTCTTTCTACTTGTACATTGAATTTTGCTATTCAAGCCTAATTTTTTATTCACAATTATTTGTTTTTCATATATCTAATTATCTTCGTCAGACCAATCGACTTTAAAAAAACAAAAAAAAAGTATGTTACGTAAACTTTTACTATTTGCAGTAGTTGTTGTCATCTCTCAATTTGCAACAGCACAGCGTATTTGTGGTACTACGGAGGCAGAACAATATGTTCGCTCCAATGATGACAAGTATGACCAACGTCGTCAAAACATTGAAAATTTTACCAATGAATTCATCAGCCACGGTGGTGGTGTTGATCGCGCTCTAGTCACTATTCCCGTGGTAGTGCACGTAGTATGGAATACCACCACAGAGAATATTTCTGAGGCACAAATCCTCAGTCAGATCGCGGTATTAAATGCAGATTTCAGAAAATTGAATGCGGATGCTTCAAGCGTACCATCAGCTTTTTCTGGCCTTGCAGCAGATGCGAATATCGAATTCTGTCTTGCGACCATAGATCCTTCAGGCAATCCAACAACGGGTATTACAAGAACCCAAACTTCAACTACCGCTTTCGGGACAAATGACCAAGTGAAGTCGTCTTCTACAGGTGGTGTGAATGCTTGGCCTCGTGACCAATACCTCAATATGTGGGTGTGCGACATCAGTGGCGGCATTCTCGGTTACGCGCAATTCCCAGGCGGTGGCGCTAGCACAGATGGCGTTGTTGTCGATTATCAATATTTCGGAACAACTGGAACAGCTACGGCTCCATTCAACAAAGGACGCACTGCGACTCACGAAGTGGGTCACTGGCTCAATCTTTTCCACATTTGGGGTGATGATGGCACTGGCTGCACAGGTAGCGATCAAGTGTCAGATACACCAAATGCTGGAGGACCGAACTATGGCTGTCCTTCATTTCCACGCGTTACATGTTCGAACGGACCGAATGGCGATATGTTCATGAACTACATGGACTACACCGATGATGCGTGTATGTATATGTTTAGCACAGGCCAAGCGGCAAGAATGCAGGCACTCTTCGCGCCTGGTGGATTCCGCGCGGCATTGCTCAATTCTAATGGTTGCGGAAGCACAGTAAACCTCTGCGCCACTCCTTCTGGATTGAGCACAACAGGCGTTACTGGTACTTCAGCAAACTTTGCATGGTCTGCATCAGCGAGTGCGACATCTTACAACTTGAGATACAAACTTACTAGCAGCGCTACTTGGACTACTGTGAATGGTTTGACTACTACGAGCTTCGCAGCGTCTGCTCTCGCGGCTTGTTCGGCTTATGAATGGCAAGTGCAGTCGGTTTGTAGTGCTACCTCAAGCAGCAATTTTAGTGCTTCTGCTACATTCTCTACCACAGGTTGCGCCCCTTCTTACTGCGCATCGAATGGCGGAACCGCAGATGAATTTATCAATCTTGTTGTTTTGAATTCTATCAATAACACAAGCGGTAACAACGGAGGATACGCCAACTTCACATCCATTTCTACTTCATTGAATACTGGCACGGCATACACGTTCCAAGGAACTCCTGGATTTACAGGCACTGCATACAGTGAGACTTGGAGAGTGTGGATTGACTACAACCAAGATTTGGATTTTGATGATGCGGGCGAATTGGTTTATACCAGCGCCAATACATCAGCGGCTGTGAGCGGCACATTTACAGTGCCAAGCACGGCAACATTGGGCAATACAAGAATGCGTGTGAGCATGAAGTATAACGCAGCTTCAACCGCATGTGAAGTATTCCAATATGGTGAAGTGGAAGATTATACAGTGTCTATTGCACAAGGCGCATCATGCGGAACGCCAACAGGATTGGCTGTTTCAAGCATCGCTCAGACAACAGCAACAGCTTCTTGGGCAGCATTGAGCGGAGCGACCTCTTATAGCTTCCAATACAAGACCAGTGCTGCGACTACTTGGACAACTGTGACGACAGCATCTACTTCTGTTGCTTTGACAGGATTGGTAGCCAGCACCACCTACAACACACGCGTTGCTGCGATCTGTTCTGGTGTAACAGGTGCAACTTCTGCACAGGTAAACTTTACAACATTGGCTCCAGTGGCTACTTGTACAGATACCTATGAGAATAATAATACATCCTCGCAAGCAAAAGCGATTACTGTAAATACGAATATCACTGCTCGCATTGGCACGGCGACAGACGCGGACTGGTTTAGATTTGCGAACACTACATCGAATAAAAACATTCGCATCGACTTGACCAATCTTCCAGCCGACTATGACGTAAGACTCCTTAACCCGAGCGGCGTTCAGGTAGGAATTTCTCAGAACAGCGGAACAACATCTGAGGCCATTGTCTACAACAATGGACCTGTAGGAACATATCGCGTGCATGTTTACGGATACAATGGTGCGTTCAACAGCACCTTGTGTTATACCCTTCGCGCGAGCCGCAGCGGTACAGCATTCCGTGATGGTGGTGAAGCAGTGGAAGAAGAAGTGATGGAATTGGTGGCCAGTGAGCCGATGACAGAACTCGCAGTATTCCCAAATCCGACTAATGATAATGTGGACATCACCTTTTTGTCTGATGAAGATAGAGTGGTGAATGTAATGGTGTATGATATGACCGGTCGTATGGTTTATAATACTGCCGTGGCGGTGATCAGCGGCTACAACAAGATGAATGTAGAGATGGCCGCATACGCCCCAGGCTTCTATACAATTGTATTGAATGACGGAGAGAATGCTGTTTCTACGAAAGTGATGAAGCAGTAATTTAAGAGAGCATACGCAACGAAAAACCGCCCCGATAGGGGCGGTTTTTTTTATTCATTCTAATTCTCATTGTGATTCTGATTCTAAAAAACTGCATCTGTGGTTTCACACTATTCAAGACTCAAATGCGTTGTTTGGGTTGAATTAATAAACGGACATTCTTGGTGGAAGCAATAAATGCATACACGTAGATATATATTCAAAATTAAAACTTTGAAGCTTGGTGTAATTATTTTTTTGATGTTGGTTTCTTGCAGTGCCTGGAAGAAATACTCTTGGAAAACTACTACTTTTGAATACGTACTTTCAATCCTGCCGCAAGAGCAAAAGGACTTTCACACACACCTTATTATTACTCATTAATGTCTTTTCTATGTCCGAGGTCAATGACATCAACCACAAGGACATCATCAAAAATATCTTAGATAATTCGGCAGTCAGCTACGCGAATGTGATAACCGTTTTAGAATCAGAATCACAATGAGAATGGGAATGAATGGAGGATGAGGATGAATGGAGGAGGAGGATGAATGGAGGAGGAGCAGGGAGCGTTTTCGCAATACGATCTATTTCAGTAACACTCTAAAAAGAAAAAACCGATCTTTCAATCGGTTTATCGTGCGGGCGGAGGGACTCGAACCCCCATGCCTCGCGGCGCTAGATCCTAAGTCTAGTGCGTCTACCAATTTCGCCACGCCCGCTTAAGAGGGGGCAAAGATAACAAGAATTCTCAATATCCAAACTGCACAACTTTAACTATCTTTGCGCCCCCGTTTGAAAATTACCTTGAACGGTGAAAATCAACGGTATTAAGTATAAAAAAATGAATATTGTTCAGAACAACATCGACGCGTTAAACGCAGAAATCACCATCAAACTCGAACCCGCCGACTACAAAGAGCGCTTCGAAAATGCACTAAAAAAATATAGAAAGAACGCCCAAATGCCCGGTTTCAGACCCGGTCACGTGCCCGCAAGCTTGATCAAACAACGCTTCGGTAAGTCCCTTTTGGCAGAAGAAATAAATACTGTTCTTCAAGATTCTATCTACAAATACATCAGCGAAAATAAAATCAATGTCCTCGGAAATCCTCTTCCAAAGGACTCTAGCGAAGAGGTGGGTGATTGGGACAACCCCGGCGACTTCCAATTTACCTACGAACTAGGTATGGCTCCTGAATTCAGCCTCAATCTCGATAAGTCGATGGCTTTCGACTACTTCGTGGTGGATGTGGATGCTGAACTTATCGATAAGCAAATGAAGGATCTCCGCCGCAGATACGGCAAGCTCTCTTCTCCCGAGGTAAGCGGCTCTGAGGATATGTTGATGGTGGACCTAGTAGAATTAAACGCCGATGGTACCGCCAAAGAAGGTGGTATTTTTAGCAAGACCACCGTGAGCATCGAGTTTATCAAAGACGAAGCGGTTAAGGCCAAATTGATTGGTCTTAAAATAGGAGATAAGGTAACTGTGAATCCGCTCACACTTAGCTCGAACCATGAGGATCTCGCGCGTATGCTCAACACCACGCACGAGGCTATTCACGGCTTGACAACAGATTTTGAATTGATCGTAAACGAGGTTCGCGCAATGGAACCCGCTGAACTCAACCAAGAATTGTTCGACAAACTTTTTGGCGAGGGCACTATCACTAGCGAAGAGCAAATGAATGAGCGTGTAAAAGCAGACTTGGAAAAGATGTTTAGCCGCGATTCTGACTGGTTGTTCAAGAGATCTTTCGTAAAAGAAATCGTAGAGCGATTGAATATTCAATTGCCCGACGAATTCCTCAAAAGATGGATCGTCATGACCAACGAGAAGCCTGTGACAGTAGAAATGGTAGCGGCAGAATATGACAGCTATGCCGGCGGTCTTCGTTGGCAGTTGATTGAAAATAAAATCATCCGTGAGAATGAAATCAAAGTGACAATGGAAGATGCTATGAGTCACGTGAAATCACTCCTTGCAGAGCGTTACGCCCAATATGGAATGAACCTCGAAGAGGCGCAATTGGAAGATTTAGCTAAAAAAACCCTCGGCAACAAGGAAGAGGCGCAAAATGTTTATGACTATCTCTATGAAGATAAAGTAGTAGAGTTGGTAAAGAACAATTGCACCATCAATGAGATTAAAATGAAGTACGACGACTTCGTCAACAAAGTGCAACATTCATAAAAAAAACATATTCCTCCATGGAAAAAGTGCATTCTTACATCACCGAAAACAAACAGAAATTCTTAGACGAACTTTTGGATTTGCTCCGCATCCCTAGTGTGAGCGCAGACCCGAAGTACAAGGATGATGTGGTGAGAACAGCAGAGAAAGTGGCAGAACACCTCAAACTCGCTGGTGCTGACAATGTAGAACTATGCCCTACCGACGGTTATCCGATTGTGTATGGTGAAAAAATTATTGATCCAGCCAAGCCTACAGTTTTGGTTTATGGTCACTACGATGTACAGCCCGCTGATCCGCTCGAGTTGTGGACGAGTCCACCTTTTGAGCCAGTGATTAAGAAAACAGAGATTCATCCAGAGGGCGCTATTTTCGCTCGCGGTGCGTGCGATGACAAGGGACAAATGTTCATGCATGTGAAGGCTTTTGAAGCCATGTGGAAGACGGGTTCCTTGCCTTGCAATGTCAAGTTTATGATCGAAGGTGAAGAGGAAGTTGGAAGTAACAACCTCGGCCCTTTCTGTATGGCCAATAAAGAGCGTTTGAAGGCGGATGTAGTATTGATTTCAGATACATCAATTATTGCGAATGATACTCCAAGTATTGACTGCGGTCTACGCGGACTTAGCTACATCGAAGTGGAAGTGACCGGTCCAAACCGCGACTTACACAGTGGCGTTTATGGTGGAGCGGTTTACAATCCAATCAATGCTTTGGCAAAGATGATTGCGAGCATGCATGACGAAAATAATCATATCACCATTCCAGGGTTTTATGATGAAGTATTGGAATTGACAGCTCAAGAGCGTGCAGATTTGAACCTTGCACCTTTTGATGAAGAAGCCTATAAAAAGGATTTGAATATTGATGCGGTGCACGGAGAGAAAGGGTATACTACACTCGAGCGCACCGGTATTCGCCCAACCCTTGACTGCAATGGTATTTGGGGCGGCTATATTGGTGAAGGTGCCAAGACGGTATTGCCATCAAAGGCTTTTGCGAAGATTTCAATGCGCCTTGTGCCAAATCAAGCGAGCGATAAGATTACTCAGCTTTTCAAAAAGCATTTTGAATCGATCGCACCTGCTGGAGTGAAAGTAGAAGTAAGACCTCATCACGGTGGCGAACCTGTGGTAACACCCACTGACAGCAAGGCTTATCAAGCTGCAAGCAAGGCGATGGAAACAACCTATGGTAAAAAGCCAATCCCAACAAGAGGTGGTGGTTCTATTCCAATTGTAGCACTTTTTGAAAGAGAATTGGGATTGAAGAGTGTGTTGATGGGCTTCGGTCTTGACAGCGATGCATTGCACTCGCCAAATGAGCACTACGGCGTATTCAACTATTACAAAGGAATTGAGACCATTCCATATTTCCATAAGTATTTCGCTGAATAAAATGAAAATGCGTCATTGGTTCATTCTGTCTGCAATGGTACTGGCCATGTCTTCATGCAAGGTGTATGAAGAGGTGAAGGTATCCGACGTTCAGAATGTAGTGATCGGCGACATATCTTCAAATGGCGTGGAGGCGCAGATCTACTTCGAAATAGAGAACCCGAATTGGTATAAAATGACGCTCAAAGAGTCCAACATCGAAGTCTATGTGGAGGGCAAATATTTTGGATTGATTGATCAATTTGATGAAATCATCATCCCCAAGCATTCCAAAACCACGCAAGTGCTACGCGTAAAGGCTTCGTCCAAAGCCTTGAATGATTTGATGGGCAATGCAATCAAGCTTTTTTTTCAGAATGAATTGAAGCTCGAGGCAAGAGGATATGTGGTTGGAAAAGCCCTTTTAGTGAACAAGAAGATTGACGTCAAAGTGGTTGAATCGGTAAAGAAAGAAGACCTCGGGCTTTAGTTGCTAGGGTTTTTTTGTTGAAAAATTCGATTTTCACTTGTCAGTCAGAAAAAAGAGAGTATATTTGCCACCCTTTTCAAAGGAAACGTAGAACAGGTTAATAAGAAAGAGAAATGAAACGTACTTACCAACCCTCCAATACTAAGCGTAGAAACAAGCACGGTTTCCGCAAGCGCATGTCAACAGCTAAAGGTCGCGCTGTGTTGTCTTCACGCCGTAGAAAAGGCCGCAAGAAACTTACAGTTTCTGATGAGCGTCGTCACAAAGGAATCGTTAGACTCTAATCAATTTGATTAATAATATTTCGGGCTGTCTCGTCTTCGACGAGGCAGCCTTTTTATTATGAAAATAGCCGTAAACACACGAATGTTGCTGCCCAGAAAACTCGAGGGCATTGGCTGGTTTACGAACGAAATTTTCAAGCGCATCGTCACGGCGCACCCAGAGGTCGAGTTTCATTTCTTTTTCGATCGCAGTTTTTCTCAAGATTTTATTTTTGGTAAAAATGTGATACCTCATGTGGTGCCACCGCAAGCGCGCCGCCCTTTTCTAATGAGGATATGGTATGATGTATCATGGCCTTATTTTCTTAAAAAAGTAAATCCAGACCTCGTAATTTCGCCAGATGCGCAGTGTTCGCTCAAAACATCATTCCCGCAGCTGGTGGTCATTCACGATATCAACTTTGAGCATTACCCACATGATATTCCAGCTGTTTATGCGCGTGATTTGAAAAAACGTACCCCCCTTTTTTGCAATAAAGCAGCGCGAATCGTAACGGTAAGTGAGTTCAGTAAAGGAGACATTTCTAAGCAGTATAATATTTCACCTGAAAAAATTGATGTTGTATACAATGCAGCAAATAGCGCTTATTCTGTATTGAATGCAGCAGAAAAAATAGATGTCAAAGCGCGCATCACAGGAGGTCAGGACTATTTCATCTTTGTTGGTTCTATTCACCCACGCAAGAATTTGCAGCGTCTTCTTCCTGCATTCATCCAATTTAAGAATACCACGGGCTCGCCAATGAAGCTAGTGATCGTAGGAAATACTTTTTGGAAAAATAAAGAACTCGCTTTAGTGATAGCATCCACAGTGCATCGCGACGACATCATTTTTATCGGAAGGTTGGATGTAAAGGAGTTGAGTAAAGTGGTGGGAGCAGCTTTAGCGAGCGTATACGTGAGTTATTTTGAAGGCTTCGGAATTCCATTAGTAGAGGCCTTCAGAGCAGGTGTTCCAGTGATTACTTCAAATGTTACATCACTTCCAGAAGTGGCGGAGGAAGCGGCTATACAAGTGGATCCATTTAGTGTTGACGCTATTGCAGGGTCGCTAGAGCGCGTGGCAAATGATTCTAGTCTGCGCCAATCGCTAATAGAAAAAGGATTAAAACGCGCCCAAAGTTTTGACTGGGATGAGTCGGCCAAGAAATTTTGGACTATTATTGAACGAACGATTCAAGATGTGCGCTCTCATTCCTCGTATAAGTAAGTATAAACTCGAAGCTGGCTGCGATGAAGCGGGCAGAGGGTGTCTTGCGGGTCCTGTAGTAGCGGCCGCAGTGATTCTTCCAGAAAATTTTTCTCAGGAACTTCTTAATGATAGCAAGCAACTCAGCGAGAAGCAGCGCATGATTTTAAAACCGATTATTGAAGAGGTGGCGCTCGCGTGGGCCGTGGCTTTCGTAGATCCGAGAGAAATAGAAGAAATTAATATTAGAAATGCATCTTTCCTAGCAATGCATCGCGCGCTTGATCAATTGAAAGTGCGCCCAGAGTTTATTGCCATTGATGGAAATGCCTTTAAGAAGTACCAAGATATTTCTCATGAGTGTGTCATCAAAGGCGACGGTAAGGTGATGAATATTGCGGCGGCCTCCATTCTCGCCAAGACATATCGCGATATTTATATGGAGAGGCTGCACGAAGATTTTCCTCATTACAATTGGAAAAAAAACAAAGGATATCCTACGGTAGATCATCGAAGTGCCATAAAAGAAATGGGAGCATGCGAACATCATCGAATGACATTTGCATTGCTCCCCAAGCAATTAGAGCTGGACTTTTAACGTCCGCTCAAAAATATTTTTCCAACATGTGAGGCAGCATCAGAAGCAACCCTAACAACGTAGATACCTGTGGGCAGGTTGTCGGGTAATTCTATCTGAACTGCAGAAGCTCCATCGGTATAGTATAAGGCTTGGCCGAAAACTTCTTGGCCATTGATATTGAACATTCTTACAAAGCCATTACCAGCCATCTCTTGGTCATTGAGATCAACATTCAAATATTTCTTTTGACCCATTGCATAAACTTCGAAGGACATGCCAGCAGGATCTTCAGAATGCACCTCGTCGATAAACGAAACCTCACTTGGTATATCATTCATCAGCTCTTCATCAGAGGTGGCCATTCCTGGCACTGGAGCAGCTCCCGGACTTACACTGAAGTAGCACCAAGGGCTGTAATTACCACTCTGCTGAGCGGGAGAACAGGCGCTGGGAGCAGGTGTCTGCCCGGGAAGTACTAGGCCTATCCCTGATTTGATTCCGATTCGGTAAGTATTGCCTGCAGTGCAATTGCCCAGACTAATGGGACATACAGATGCTGTGGAAATAACAATTTTGGGAGAGGCAACAGGAAGGAAAGGGGAAGCCGGTTGCACACGCGTAAATTGGAAGATGTATTGAGTAATTCCTTCTACGAAAGGAACGTCTACGACTGCATTGGTGGCCCGCTGGGCGAAACAAAAGTCATTGGATGCAGAGGGTGTTCCATCGGGCACGGAAATGTTGGGCATAGGAGGCGTCGTAAACGTAAGAGGCGCTGTGTTAGGCCCTCCGATTCCGCACCACGGTCCTGTAATGCCGCAGGCTATAACGCGCACTCGAGCAGTATAAATTCTATTCCAGCGCAAGCATGAAATAGTACTTAATGGAGCTTGAGTGATTGAGGTAGTAGTAGTGAATACACTTCCATTTGAACTTTGAAACTCCCACTCATACACGGCACCCGCGCAAGCAAAGTTGCAAATGAGATTGGCAGCAAAACTTAATGTTGAGAAGTTTGGGTTTGTGATAGAGGTTGTCCCAGACGGTTGCATGATCACAGGGCGCGGAACACCAAATCCACACCAATGGTCATCCACGCGAAGTTCGCAATAAGCCAAATATTCAATTCCATAACAAACACAAGAAAAATTGCTCATCAAAGCGATTGCGTTAATTCCTGTGAGCGTCACTTCACAAGTGCCATTATTCGGTGTAGTTTGAGGTACCAAGACAATACGTGTGGCTTGCATTACCTGGCTTATATTGTTGCGTCGAATCTGCTCACAAGTATTGTAGCCATCTAAATCACTTGGAGGGAAAGGAGTGTAAGTGTTTCGAATTTCTCCTGAAGCTGGATAATACTCTATTCCCAATTGAAAGGCAGAACCAACGGAAAGAGCTGTGGATGAAATACGAACAAAATAGTCATTGCCAGGTATGATAGTGGCCGTCACTGCGTCGCTTTTCAAAATATTCCCAGTGGCACACTGCATTTGAGTCAGGCTCGAGTTAAACAGAGATATGACAGGGGAAAATGAAGCACCGACCACCGATACTTTCACACAATTAGTGCGAATCGAAGTGGGAATATTAAATCGCACCCAATATACGCTTTGGCTTCCCGTGCACGTTGTAAAGGTCTCACCTGAGCCTAATTGTAAAGCAACATTGGAGAGAGTAGGAACGCCAATGGTCGCATCCCAGTAAGCGTCAGGTGTAAATACAGGGGCGGTGGCACTGCTAGACTGAGCATTGCTGCTCAAAGCCAAAGTCATTATGAATAAACTAAGTAAAACTTGTCTCATCTCGATTCTATTAAGGAAATCAAATATAGAAATAAAAACGTTTAACAGACCTCTCGGGTAATGTTATGGTTGCATAAATGTTTGAGGGTCATACTTTGAGTAGATCTTTTCAACGGAAAGAAATTCGGATTGAGAAACAGCAAGCCCTTGATAAATAGAAACTATGTCATCCCCAGGCCTGACTGGTATCACGATTCCATCCTCTGATAAACTCGAAGCATAATCACTTCCAATACCATTGGTGACCCAACTAAAATTAACAACATTGTATCCCGCAGCATCAAAAAAAGTGGTGCTATAAATACTCAATTGAATTTTGCAACGCTCTAAAAAATGAAATATGCTGCTATGAAGGGGAGCGATTTCGCATTGAGAATCCCTTAGTACTTGATAACGATCGATTTTTTTCTCTAGAGGATGCAATTTAACTATGATCTTCCAATCTGGGTGGCCTTTAAGAGTGGTTTTTAAACTTTGGATATATGGAATGAATTTGTCGTCCATACCTTTTTGAGAGGCTACTAAAATGAGGTTTTCTTTTTTACTAAGATTAGGAGACTTAAACTCGTGAGCAAGATAATTTCCGCCGATCACTTTGGTGCCATCAACCCATTCAAAACCGTAGTCTAGAACGCTCTTCCAATAAGGACCATAAAGCATTATCTTATCAGGCATCAATGCATTACGCAATGCATTCTTAAAAACAGCGTCATAAACGTAATACAAGTCCTTTTTGTTGATTAAGCCGTGCTGGAGCTCAATACACTCTATTTTCAATTTCTTACATGCTGCAATGATCCCTTCATTATGATAGTGTGCAACAAAAAATAATCTCTTTACACTTTTATCTTTTAAAATTGAATAATATTTTCTAAACGAATGGAAGAAAATATGCAACGCCGAGAGGATATAAGCCTGCTCTTGTTTTGAATAGAAACCGCCGTTTTTCATACTTTTTACAACCCTGTTCAAATCTGAAAGAACAGAAATTTCAATATCATCAAGCGGTGCGCTAGGAAAGCCGAATTGATCGATACTATAATCGCTTTCTAGTTCTGGGTTTTTATTTAAGCTGAGTGTTGAACAATTTTCGTTGAGTGTTTGCAGAAGTTTGGCTCCATACATGGAGTGATAGTTGCCGTTTTCATCGGTATACATTCTGCCCGGTTCGAGCCAAACATTCTCTTTAAAACTTATATTGTCTGTTATGGAGCTTTTAATCCCCTTGCGCCACAGGATTCGCTGGATTAGAATTGGTAAATGAAAATAGGTTTTTAGAATTTTTCCCTTAGTGTTAAGATAGTCATACACCACGCCATGCTGAAACAACTTAAAGTAAGAAAATTCTTTACCAATAAAAGTGTTGTCTTTTCCTAGTCGAAAAATCAAATGTTGGTTGATTTGCTCAAACGTTTTTTCCGCCATGGTTATACAATTTGAATGTACCTCTCCTCGCGCTTAACTACTTTACCAATGCTTTGTAGACAATCAGATGCTAGATTGAAATCGCGCATTAGCCCAACCAACTCCTCTGATTCATCTGCTCGTATACTCACCAATAGTCCACCGCTGGTCTGCGGGTCACAAAGCGTGAAGAGCTGCTTCGAATTTAGTGTACTCATTTCAGATGACAAAGAACTAAAGTTTTTAGTAGTAATGTCGGGGTAAATAAACTGTTCAATATACTTATCTAAGAATGGGTATAATGGTAGTTTATCAAACTCTAGAAATGCTGTTGTATTTGATGCCTTCATCATTTCCATTAAATGTCCTGCTAATCCGAAACCGGTAATATCCGTCATCGCATGCACAGCATCCCAATCACCAAGAGTTTTTCCGATATCGTTGAGGCTTATCATATACCTAATAGCCGTAGCAATATCTTCTGGATGTGCTTTGTCTTTTTTTGCAGCAGCACTCACAATGCCGTTCCCGAGTGGTTTTGTGATAAAGAGCAGATCACCTTCTTGAGCTCCCGCGTTGGTCTTTAGTTGGTGAGGCAAACATGTTCCTGTCACAGACAAACCGAACAAAGGTTCGGTCGTCTCAATGCTGTGTCCGCCTGCGAGCGGTATACCAGCAATGCTGCATACAAGACGCGCACCCTCCATCATTTCGCGCGCTAGCGCAGTGCCAAGTTTTCCGATGGGCCAGCCTAACACAGCCACAGCCATCACTGGTGTGCCCCCCATTGCATACACATCACTAATCGCATTGGATGCCGCAATCTTTCCGAAGTCTTTGGCATCATCTACTATGGGAGTAAAAAAATCGACTGTGCTTATAATATAGGTTCCATTGTCGAGTCGCAGTACAGCCGCATCATCATTGTCCTTATTGCCTACCAGCAAGGCTGGGTTTTCAGGTAGTTCAGACGAAGTCATCAAAATGCTCTTCAAGTCGGCAGGCGAGAGCTTGCACCCACATCCTGATCCCTTGCTATATTCGGTGAGTTTAATCATAATTTTAATCCTTCATTTATTGCCTTCACCCCTTCTTGGCCCGAGGAATTTACTGTAAAAAGAATGGTCCGGGGATTTTTTTCAAAGCTATAGCGATAAGACTTATCATAATAATCAATCATCATGGCACTCCAATGTGCATAGTTATCAGCGCTCAGTGCTTCAATTGCTTCCTTACATTTTTCAGGGCCCATTCGTCGTGCTAATGCAAGCGTGCGCTCATGCAAAAGTGATTTATCGAATCCTCCGTATTCCTCAAGAATTCTTTTTTGACGCACATCTGAGTCGATTTCTAATTCCACACAAGGTGCGGTGATGATTTGATTGAATATACCATCGGGAACAAGTAGTTTCCCGATGCGCCTGCTTTCATCTTCTACAAAAACCGAATGATCGTTCGGTATTGGGTCTAATATTTCTGTTATGGTGTTTTCGAAGTGTTCTTGCGTTGTTTGAAATGTCTGCCCAAGTGATCCGAAGCTTGATCCTTTGTGCGAGGCAAGCCCTTCCAAATCTAAAATGTGTTCACCTGCTTGCTCAAGATTTTTTAACAGCTCTGTTTTACCGCTTCCTGTTTTTCCAGTAATCACTAAAAAACGACGTTGCTGACGCAGTGTCTCAAGCACCAGTCCGCGGTAGCCTTTATAACCACTTGTTAGTAGAAGCACCTCAAAGCCTGCGGTGCTTAATAGCCAAGCCATGATATTGCTTCGAAGCCCACCGCGCCAACAATAAATTAGCACTTTTCGCGTTTGCGCGAGCTTTTTTGCTTCTTTGATTTTTTGTGAAAAAAAAGGTCCTACCAACTCGAAACCTAGCTCTACTGCTGCTTCCTGGCCTTTCTCCTTATAGCAGATACCCACCTGATGACGTTGCTGGTCATCAAGCAAGGGAAGATTTACTGCCTGAGGTATGTGACCCTGTGCGTATTCTTTTGGACTTCTTGTATCCAAAACAATAGAGCCCGCTGTGCGAGCGAGCTCCATAAAGGTTTTTATGTCAATTTTTGTGATCAAAATTTATCGACCATCCCCATCAAGTAGATTGCCTAAGCCACCTAATATACTTCCCTCTTCACGTCTGTTTCCTCCTCCGTATTGCATCATACGCGACGCCAATCGTGAGATAGGTAGTGTTTGCAACCACACTTTTCCAGGCCCAGTGAGCACAGCAAAGAATACCCCTTCGCCTCCAAATAATGTGTTTTTGATGCCACCTACAAATTTGATATCAAAGTCAATTCCTGATGTGTAGGCTACAATACAACCCGTGTCAATTCTCAAAGACTCTCCAGGTTTCAACTCGCGCTCAATGATATGACCTCCGGCATGACAGAAGGCCATTCCATCACCTTCAACTTTTTGCATAATGAACCCTTCACCACCAAAAAGCCCAGTGCCCAATTTTCTCTGCCATTCAATGCCTATCGCCACTCCTTTAGCAGCACACAGAAAAGAATCTTTTTGACAAATAATCTTACCTCCCAATTGCTGCAAATCAAGCGGAATGATCTTACCTGGATATGGAGATGCAAAAGCCACTTTCGCCTTGCCCTGAGTAGTGTGAGTAAAGGCTGTCATAAAAAGGCTCTCACCAGTGAGTAAACGCTTACCGGCTCCCCATAATTTATCCAAAAAGCCACTCCCTTGCTTTGATCCATCCCCAAAAATAGTCTGCATTTCAATCCCATTATCCATGTACATAAAGGCTCCTGCCTCAGCTACCACTGTCTCTTGTGGATCCAATTCGATCTCTACACATTGCATTTCCTCACCAAAAATGCGGTAGTCTATTTCGTGATTATTTCTCATGGTTGTGTTTTAGTATTGCAACAAATATATAATGTTCGAAAATACCGCATTTGCAGGTATTTTATTTTTTTTTTTCAGATATGCTTTTTTATATCGATATCGTGCATACTTTTGCCGCGCATTTTTCAAAGGGATAACCGCATGCAACTCACTTCAAATAGTATTGTCCGCTCAGTAGTTAAAATCACTGTTTTCACCATAGCAATGTTATGGTCAACTCTAACGGTGCTTGCAAGTGGCGGGGAGTCGCATGGTGAGGAAGAAGGCTTTAAGCCAGGTGAAATGATCATGCACCACATCAGTGATGGTCATCAAATCCACATCATCGGTCGCATTTATATTCCACTTCCAGTGATTTTAATTCATGAAGGTCACGTTGATATTTTTTCTTCAAGCAATTTTTGGGATGGATTTGATTCTCACGGTGAATTGAAATTTAAGCCCTATACTGCATCCTCTGGTACTACCTACGAAAATCATCATGAGATTATTCATGTTGTTGGTGGTCACGATCATGGTCATGGAGAGATAGTTAACGCTTCAAAGCCTGTCGCATATGCTTCAATCGACTCAGCGTCAGTGATTGCAGCTCCAATGGATTCGTTGATGGTAATGAGCGCTCCAGTAGTGGAAGAAGCGCACATTGAGCATATCAAACCTCTTGATTTCTCCATTACTAAGAATGTAGCCGGGATGTTTATTGCGCTAATTCTTATGGTGATTATCTTTAGAAGCATTGCTAGTGCTTATAAGCGACGTCCAGGTCAAGCGCCAACTGGTCTTCAAAATGCTATCGAGCCTTTCATTTTGTTTATCAAAGACGAGGTTGCAGTTCCTTCTATCGGTAAGAAGAAGGCGCATAAATACGTTCCATTTCTGCTTACTGTTTTCTTCTTTATCTGGATTTCAAACCTACTTGGCTTGATTCCATTCATCGGAGGATTCAACGTTACAGGAACGCTTAGCATTACAGTGGTGCTCGCCGCATTTGTATTTATTATCACTACTGTTAGTGGTAATAAGCACTATTGGGGTCACATACTATGGCCTCCCGGTGTGCCACTTCCCATTAAGTTTATTCTCGTTCCAATAGAGTTTGTGAGTATTTTCCAAAAGCCCATTGTATTGATGGTGCGTTTGACGGCGAATATCACTGCAGGTCACATCATCATTTTGGCATTCGTGAGCCTTGTGCTTTTGTTTGGTCAGAGTAGTGCAGTGGCAGGTTATGGAGTGGGCGTAGGCGCGGTTTTATTCATGGTATTCATGTTCTTCATCGAATTGTTGGTAGCATTCCTACAGGCGTATGTATTTACGCTTCTTGCAGCCCTCTATTTCGGTGATGCGAATGTGGAACACCATCATGACGATGAACATCATTAAAAACACAATAATTTAAACCATACAACAATGGAATTTCTTACAGTTTTGTTGGACACACTTATGAATCAAGGTTTGGCTGGTATCGGCGCAGGTTTAGCTGCAATTGGAGCTGGTATCGGTGTAGGCCGTATCGGTGGCACTGCTCTTGAGTCTATGGCTCGTCAGCCAGAAGCTACTGGTGACCTTCGTGCGAACATGATCGTTGCTGCAGCTCTCGTTGAGGGTGTTGCTCTTTTCGCGGTGATCGTGTGTCTCCTCGTTGCTCTTTGATTCGTTAAGCGTTTATTTAACTCCGAAAACCTCAGAAAATGGAAGGTTTGCTCAGTGTATCCGTAGGTACAGTGTTTTGGGCGAGTATCTCGTTCATTATCGTATTCTTCTTGCTATACAAAATGGCATGGAATCCCATCTTGAAGTCTCTCAAAGACCGCGAAGAAGGAATATCCAATGCTTTGAATGAAGCAGAGAGAGCACGTCAAGAAATGGCGAAACTCCAAGCTGGCAATGAAGATTTGTTGCGTCAGGCTCGTGACGAACGCGACAACATTCTAAAGGATGCTAAAGCCGTTGCGGACAAAATGCGCGCAGAGGCGTTGGCCAAAACTCAAGCTGATGCAGACAGAATGCTCGCTGCCGCTCGCGCGGAAATCGAGAATCAGAAGAATGCAGCAATTACAGAATTGAAAAATTCAGTTGCTACACTCTCTGTTGACATCGCTGAGAAGTTGGTGAGAGAAAAACTCACAGATGCTGACAAGCAAAAGGCACTCAATCAATCAATGGCTGCAGATTTTAGCGCTAACTAACCATGAAAGGAATAAGAATTTCAACCAGATATGCCAAGTCTCTCCTAATTCTCAGCAGTGAGAAGGGAAAGGTGGATGAGGTATACAAGGATATGGAACTCATTGCCAGTGTGGTGTCGGAAAATCGCGATCTTAAAATTCTATTGCTAAGTCCTGTTATCAAGCCAGACATTAAGGTTCGTGTTTTAAATGCGATCTTTGGCGGAAAGGTAAATGAGATGACGGCGATGTTTGTGGAACTTCTTACCCGCAAGGGAAGGGAAGGAATGCTTGGCGAAATCGCTGCAGCTTACGTAGATCAAGTGATGGCTTATCGAAATGTCATTACTGCTAAGGTTGTAAGTGCAGTGGCACTTGACAGTGACTCGAGAGCGAAAATCGCGGCAATCGCAGGTAAGCTTTCAAATGGCATGACCATAGAAATGAAAGAATCTGTAGACCCAGAGTTGATCGGTGGTTTCGTACTTCAAGTGGGCGACCACAGATACGATGCATCTGTTTCTGGCGAAATAAAAAGTTTAAAGAGAGAGTTCGAAAAGAACCCTTATATACCTGTTCTCTAAGAGTTCAGGTTTTTTTATATATAAAAAAATATTCTGACAAATGGCAGAAGTTAAACCTGCAGAAGTATCTGCAATTTTGCGTGAGCAATTAGCCGGTTTTAAATCCGAAGCTGAACTCCAAGAAGTGGGTAGCATCCTCCAAGTGGGTGATGGTATCGCTCGCATCTATGGACTTTCAAATGTTCAGTCAGGTGAATTGATCGAGTTTGAAAACGGTGTGCGCGGTATCGCGCTCAACCTTGAAGAGGACAACGTAGGTGCTGTATTGCTCGGCCCTTCTGGTGATCTCAAGGAGGGTTCTACCGTTAAGCGCACCAATCGCATTGCCTCTATCATGGCAGGCGAGGGAATGCTCGGTCGTGTTGTAAATACACTCGGCGAACCAATCGATGGTAAGGGTCCAATCTCTGGCGAACTGTTTGAAATGCCACTTGAGCGTAAAGCTCCTGGGGTAATTTACCGCCAGCCAGTAAATGAGCCTCTTCAAACTGGTATCAAGGCAATCGATGCGATGATTCCGATCGGAAGAGGTCAGCGTGAATTGATCATCGGTGACCGTCAGACAGGTAAGACCACTGTGGCCATCGATACCATCATCAACCAAAAAGAATTTTATGATAAAGGTGAACCTGTATTTTGTATCTACGTTGCCGTAGGTCAAAAGGGTTCTACCGTTGCAGGTACAGTGAAGACATTAGAAGATGCTGGCGCTATGGCTTATACATGCGTTGTAGCAGCTACTGCTTCTGATCCTGCTCCGCTTCAGTTCTACGCTCCTTTCGCTGGTGTGGCTATTGGAGAATATTTCCGTGATACTGGTCGTCCAGCTCTCATCGTATATGATGATTTGTCAAAGCAGGCTGTGGCTTACCGTGAGGTATCACTTCTTCTTCGTCGTCCTCCCGGACGCGAGGCTTATCCTGGTGACGTATTCTATTTGCACAGCCGCTTGCTCGAGCGTGCAGCAAAGATCAACGCCACGCAGAGCGTAGCTGAAAAGATGAACGACCTTCCTCCAAGCCTCCAAGGCAAGGTGCGTGGTGGCGGTTCACTTACAGCTCTTCCAATCATCGAAACACAAGCGGGTGACGTTTCTGCGTACATTCCAACCAACGTTATTTCTATCACTGACGGTCAGATCTTCTTGGAATCTAACCTCTTCAATGCCGGTGTGCGTCCTGCGATCAACGTAGGTATTAGCGTAAGTCGCGTGGGTGGTTCTGCTCAGATCAAGTCAATGAAAAAAGTAGCTGGTACCTTGAAGCTCGACCAAGCGCAATTCCGCGAATTGGAAGCGTTTGCGAAGTTTGGTTCTGATCTCGATGATGCTACCAAATTCGTAATCGAGAAAGGACGCCGCAACGTGGAAATTCTGAAGCAAGGTCAAAATGCTCCTCTTTCTGTTGAGAAGCAAATTGCAATCATCTATCTAGGTACAAAGGGCCTCGTTGCGAAAGTACCAGTGGAAAAGATGAAGAGTTTTGAAGAAGAATTCCTCACTTACATGGACCTCAAGCATCGTGATGTATTGGATGCTTTGCGCGCTGGACAGTTCTCTGATGAATTGACCAACGTATTGGAAAGTGTTGCAAAGGACCTTACAGGCAAATACAACTAATTGAATTTATAAGGAACGCGGGAAATGGCAAACCTGAAAGAAATACGCATTAGAATTACCTCTGTAAACTCCACCATGCAGATTACTTCTGCAATGAAGATGGTGTCTGCGGCGAAATTGAAGCGC
This sequence comes from Flavobacteriales bacterium, assembly GCA_044371755.1. GTDB lineage: Bacteria > Bacteroidota > Bacteroidia > Flavobacteriales_D > Sanyastnellaceae > JAIXWP01. The sequence continues at coordinate 22,884 of JBILSZ010000007.1, forward strand.
GCACAGGATGCAATTACCCGTATGAGGCCATACTCTCTGAAACTGCAGGAAATCCTCGGAAACGTGAGCGCTACGCTTGATGGAAACGATGGTATCTACAGCACTCAAAGAGATGTAAAGAACGTGTTGGTGGTGGCAATCACTAGCAACAGAGGTCTTTGCGGTGGTTTCAACAACAACGTTCTCAAAGAAATCAAGGCAAGTTTGAAAGCGCAGTATGCGGGAGCCAATGTGAAGATTCTTTCACTTGGTAAAAAAGCATTCGACGCCTACAAGAAAACTGCACATCATTACAACGAAGGATTTGGAGAAGCTCCATATAGCATCTTTGACAAATTGACTTTCGGAAATGCTTCTGCGATTGCAGAAAACATCATGGGTCAATATGCAAAAGGAAAATTTGATAAGGTCGTCTTGGTTTACAACAGCTTCAAAAACGCAGCTGCTCAGGAAATCAAGCACGAGCAATTCCTTCCTGTGCAACCAATGACAGGTAATGTCTCTGCTTCTAAAGTGGAGTACATTTACGAGCCGACCAAAGAACAAATCTTGGAAGACTTGATTCCTCGTTCATTGAAAGTGCAATTGTTTAAGGCCTTATTGGATAGTAATGCTTCAGAACATGGAGCACGTATGACTGCCATGCACAAGGCTACAGACAATGCAGGGGCCTTGGTAAAAGACCTTAAGATTACTTATAACAAGGCGCGTCAGGCCGCTATTACCAACGAAATCCTTGAAATCGTTGCTGGTGCTGATGCTTTAAAGGGATAATTGATATCTGAATAATTTTTAAAGGGCTCGTTTACGAGCCCTTTTTTATTCCCAATAATTGCGCTTGAATAGCTTTCATGGCTTGAAAATTGCGACATTTGAACGATGCGGCGCCCAAGACTCACCCTCCGTTTGAGAATTTATGTTTCCATGTTGGCCATGATTCTCGTGTCATTTCTGGTAACGGGAGGCATCGCTCTTTATGATCACTTTGAACAAAGTGAGAAGTACAATATGCAACGTTTGGAAAGGAAAGAGAAGGCGGTAAAGGCTTCTATGACCTATTTCCTCAATCAGAATGGCGGATACATGGCCTCGGATAGTATTCTCTATCAATTCAGCGAAAAAATCTGTGAGTTATCGGACGTACACAACCTCTTTATCGTAATGTATGACCTAAGAGGGAATTATCTGATTTCAACAAACTCTGATAGCATGGCTGTGCTGAATGCACCGTCGAAAGTAAATTATACAATTCTCAAACAACTCGTCACAGGCAATAATAGAGCTGTTTTGGAAAAGAGCATTGACTCCAAGGATTTGTCTTATGCTTATTGGTATTTTAATGATATAGAAGAAAAGCCCATTGCCATCGTCGGCGTGGTCTACGAAAACTCAGAATTTGAAGGGAAGGATATCATTCGTTTTCTGGAAGAACTTGGACAGAGTTATATCATTCTTTTCATATTGGCCGCTGTGGTGGCCTACCTGCTCAGTACCTATATAACTAAATCGCTTCAAGAGATTGTGACAAAAATGAAGGGAATACAACTCGGAGGAAAGAATGACGAAATAGAATGGAATAGTGAAGACGAGATAGGAGCACTGGTTTCTCAATACAACGTCATGCTACTTGAATTGGAGAAGTCTGCGAATCTATTGGCGCAAGAGGAACGCGAAAGTGCATGGAGAGAAATGGCCAAGCAAGTGGCGCATGAAATCAAGAACCCACTAACACCAATGAAGCTTCGGGTACAGCACTTGCAGCGATCCTGGGAAGATGGGAGCCCCGATTTTGATACTCGATTAAAGCAGTTTGTAAAAAGCATGACCGAGCAAATTGATACTCTCAGCCATATCGCCAGTGAGTTTTCAAACTTTGCAAAGATGCCGAAGCCAAACCTTGAAACCTTAGATCTGACAAAGGTTTTGGATGATGTTGTAGATATTTATCGGGATCAAAAGAACTACCAACTATCCTATAGAAAGTATCATTTGGATAGCGCGTTGGTAAGAGGTGATAAGGAACAAATGATTCGGGTTTTTAATAATTTAATTAATAATGCCATGCAGGCGATACCAGACGGTGTAGAAGGCAAGATAGATATCGCAGTGCGTGGATATAAAAACCGAGTGATCGTTCGGGTGTCTGATAATGGTATCGGTATTTCTGAAGAAGGAAAAAAGAAAATATTCGTTCCTAATTTCACCACCAAGAGCACGGGTACGGGGTTGGGATTGGCAATGGTAAAAAACATCATGCAGCACACAGGCGGCAATGTCTTTTTCTGGAGTAAAGCGGGCCGTGGCGCAGCGTTTTATTTGGAGTTTTCGAGAGGTTAGAAAGCAAAATTAAATGAACCACCAACGCGTCGAAAAACCGATTCACAGAGGCCGCCTTCGAAAGTATTTCGGTAGGGAGTACTTTATTCTTAAACGTAGATGGCAATGGGTTTTTGGTGATGAGGTTTTTGCTAAACAAGAAGTTCATACTTCTTTTGATTTTCCAATCTTTCAGCATCGATCTTTTTTGCTGCGCCCGCTAAAAGATGTAGAGATGTATTTACAGCACAACAAGGTTACAAATTTAAAGCTGGCCATCGCTCATTTAGATAAGGTGGTGATACTGCCTGGACAAACATTCTCTATATGGCGTTTGGTTGGGAGGCCTACAAAAGCAAAAGGTTATCTTGAAGGTATGACGCTGCACAATGGAAAGGTTTATAAAGATATCGGTGGTGGTTTGTGTCAATTGGGAAATCTCCTCTATTGGATGGCATTACATACACCACTCACTATAAAGGAGCGATGGAGACATGGCTATGATGTTTTTCCAGATGTGAACCGAACAATCCCATTCGCTTGTGGGGCAACACTTTCATACAACTATGTGGACTTACAATTAAAAAATGATACAGATAAAATATTTCAAATCAATCTATGGATGGATCAAGAATATTTAAATGGTCAAATAACGTGTGATACTGATTTGAAAATGACTTACGAAGTTTTTGAAACAGACCACCGCTTCGATCAACAGTGGTGGGGGGGATATACGAGACATAATAAAATTTGGAAACGAGTCACCCATCTTGAAACAGAAGAGGTAAGGGAAGAACTTGTTGCCGAAAACAATGCCATCATGATGTACAATCCACTTCTTGATAAATAGTGAAAGATGATAATTACGATTTCCGCAATCCCGTTCTTCGTTTTTTCAATATGGAGGCTACGAATAACTAAATAAATTATCGCTTTAGGGATTTATTTTATATTTGACTTTGTCACTAATACCCCATATGATGTTATCAATCGTCAAGGATTATCTGAAGCTCTGGATTTGTAGCTACGTCTTTCTTTTAGTTTTCCCTTTTCCTCTGGATATGATCATTCCAACGGAGGCGATTGCTCATCGCTTTGATGCACTCTCAAAGTTAGTTGGTCAACTGTTTTTTGGATTGGAAAACGTATTGCGTCCAGAAATGACGGGAAGTGGCGATACACAAATGGATTGGCTCAATATAGTATCCATTGCTTTACTCAGTACGTTGATTTCAATTATACTTGTTTTCATCGGTTACATACGAAGAAATATTGATTCAATCTTAAATTTTATTCGCGTCTATTTGAGATTTTATCTGGGACTATTTCTTATTTTTTATGGTATCGCAAAACTCTATGTAGACGGGCAGTTTGGCCAAATAGAACTTTATCATCTCGATTCGACTTTTGGCAACAAGTCTCCCATGGGCCTCCTTTGGACCTTTATGGCTTATTCAAGGGAATATACACTTTTTATTGGTGTCATAGAAACCCTTGCTGGCGTTCTTTTATTATACAAGCGATCTTCTTTAATTGGCGGACTAATGGGCTTTGCGATAATGCTCAATGTATTTTTATTAAATATGTTTTATGACGTTCCAGTCAAGATTTTTTCATTTCATCTCTTGTTATGTGCATTCATAATTATTTCACCCGGAATCAAGAAAATATTACTTTTCTTAACGGGAGAAAATGCTCAACCCGTGGCGCTAAGCTTTATTGAAATTGGAAATAAATCTGTAACAATTGTTTTCACCGTTTTAAAAACAATACTCGTTGTGGTGTTAGTGGGCTTGGACTTTTTTTCTTTCAATGAAGAAATGGAACAACCAGCAGATTATCTGGATGGAGTGTATAGAATAGAGTCTATAGAGTATAGCAACGATAGCATTCCCGCCTTGAAATGGGAAAAGATAATGTTTAACTCCCTTTATGGATCAGTCACCGACTACTCAGGAACAAGAAATCAGTTGGAACTTCAAATCGATACAACAAAAAAAATAGTAAATTTCAACTTTAGACTGGACTCCACTTTAATGTCTTTCAACTATGAGTTGTACGCTGGAGATAGTGTGAAGTTTACAAATATTCAAGAGGCAGATACCATTAGAGTATTTACGAAACGTCTTCAAAAAGATGATTTTCTTTTAATGAATAGAGGATTCCACTGGGTCAGCGAGTATCCGCTTAATCGTTAGGGGCTATTTTTTCAGCAACCATATAATTCCCTCACGCAACTGAAGATACCAGTTAGCGCGCGTGAGCTCATCAAACGGTAAGGATAAAAGTGAACCCCATTCCTCCATCACCTCAGAATACACAATGGACTGTTCTGAAAACAATTCGAATCTGGATTTATTAGAAACGATATACGCGGCGATTGCCTCAGGCAGAAGAACCTTTCGATGCCCTTTTTTTTGCACGAAAATAAGTTCTGTATTCCCTTTTTCAGTTTTCAATGATACTACCTCTGTTTGATGCCAACAAAACACATATCCACTCATTCCAGGTAAGTCTGGCAATGGTTTCTTGATGTGTTTGGCAATGAGCTTATTTGGAACTGTAGTATTAGAAATTTTAAAATCAAAAAACTTACCGAGCGGAAAATCAAACCCATTGCGGTGCATATAATTATAAAGTGCTTTTTTCAAACCCGCACTGTAGCGATCATGATCGGCACCAGTCGGATCTTCGTGGTACAAGTCATTATTCGCGAATCCTTCGAATTCTGGCCCAATACGCACTACCTTATAGTTCCCAGGTTCTTTCCCTACAGGGCTGTGAACGGTCATTGCAAACTGATGCCAAAATCCTGATTGTAATAGTCCAGCTTCAAAGAGTTGTCTGACGATTTCCAATGAATCGATGGTTTCTTGTTCCGTTTCCGTCGGAAAACCATACATCAAATACGCATGCACCAATATGCCCGCATCGCGAAATCCTTTTGTCACGCGAGCTACTTGTTCGATGGTAATTCCTTTTTCCATCAAGTCGAGAAGCCTTTGGCTTGCAACTTCTAAACCACCGGTGACAGCGATACAGCCGGAAGCCGCCAGTAATTTGCAGAGATCTTCGGTGAATGTTTTTTCAAAGCGAATATTCGTCCACCAAGTCACCTGGAGATTTCGTCTTAATATTTCAATAGCGAGGTCTCGCAAGGCAAGCGGCGGTGCTGCTTCGTCTACGAAATGAAATCCAGTTTCTCCTGTCTCGGCGATCAGCTTTTCCATCTTATCGACCAACTTCGTCGCTGGCGTATTTTCATAGCGTGCGATATAGTCGAGTGTGACGTCACAAAAACTACACTTTTTCCAATAACATCCGTGTGCCACTGTGAGCTTGTTCCAGCGCCCGTCGTTCCATAAGCGGTGCATCGGATTGGGAACGTCAAACATAGACAAGTATTCAGCGAGCCGAAGGCCTTGGTAGCTCGGTGCAGGCAATTGAGCATGGAGAAAATCTCCTCCAATTTTATTATCTAAAAATATAACTTCTCCCTCCGACCGAATGAACGTTCGCTTTAGCAAAGGTTCTTTCAAATCTAGTGTAAGAGAGTCGTAAATAGCCATGATGGTGGCTTCGCCATCGTCAAGACAGATATAATCCACATAGTCAAAAACACGAGGATCATAAAGATCGCGCAATTCTGTGTTAGCATAGCCGCCGCCTAGTGCCACTTTGGTTTGCGGATAATGCGCTTTTACCCATTGACCAATTTTTAACGCTCCGTAGAGATTTCCACCAAAAGGCACCGTCAGTCCTACTAGGACAGGTATCTCTTCTTCGAAGTACTTAGCAGTGGTGTCTAGTAGCAATCGGTCGAGATACGTGGTCGGTTCGTTTAATGCTTCTTCTATGGGAGAAAAATTCACAGCAGTCCTTGCAATACGTTCTGCATATTTTGAAAAACCAAAATGGGGTCCTACTGTAGCTTGGATGAGGTCAGAAAGATCCTCTAAATACATCGTACACAAGTAGCGCGCTTTATCATGTGTACCTATTTCACCAAAAAATAACTCTAATTCATTTAATGTTTTGAATCGACCTGCTTCTGGTAAAAACTGGCGTGTGGCGATCCGATATCCGAGGGTATAATTTTTATTTTGTAAAAAAAGAATAACGCTGTCAATCGTTTCTTCATAAGCCTTGCGTTGAAGAAGTATATTCTTCAATGCAGGTTTGAGTTCATAATTTGCCGCTTCAATCGCATCGAACAAGTGGATTAATCCCTGTTTGTTGAATAATGCAAGGACCATATCAAGTCCAGCATCTCCTTGACGGCAAGGGATTTTTTTCTCGTCCAAAAAGCCTTTGAGATAGGCTGTTGCTGGATAAGGCGTGTTGAGCTGTGTAAGCGGTGGTATGAGCAGTAATACGGAACTCAATGGCTTCAAATAGGGCTCGAAGATAAGCCTATTTTACTTCCACAAGAGGATACAAAACTGGTCTGGAGGGAGCGGCATCATTTACAAACGGCGCCACTTGGAGCTCCAGCAGATAAAGGCCGTCACTTATTGTATTTTTTACAAAAACAAACTCTGTAATGGTGCATTGATGACGAGAGGTGTCCCCATTTTTCCAGAATGCCTTGTGTGCGGCCAACTTGCCTTCATCGTGTTCTCTATCTACCGATGGTAAATCAACCAATAAATGCTGAATGTTTTTATCGGCCAAATACATCAAAGCTTCCTCTTCGAAATAAGGAAAATTGGTGTTGCTGTAATCTTTGTTCAACTTCTCCTCGGTATTAGGAAGCGTGCGAATCACAAGTGCCTGTACAGAATTTTCTAGTTGTTGTTCAACTTGATTTTTGGTAATGATTCTATCTTCTCCAACTTGCGAAGGAGTTAGAGTCATAAGCTGCGCTGTAAAAAAGTATTTTGATAATAGCGTTCCGATTGGGCGCTGCACCGCAGCCACGTGTTCGTATGATTCGGTATGGGTTCCGTGCCCATGAGGATTGAACTGAATATTCCTAAAGTTGACAGAGCCTCCTTGAGCTATATCTCCAATGAACCCATCCCCTTGAACGGGCCGAATGTTCATTCGGTCGACATACCAAGCACGCGGCCCATCGGGTGAAAGCGGAATGCTGATATCAAGAGGTTCATCTAAAAGAGCTACAAGGGTCTTATCGTTATGTTCAATCAGGACTTTCATAATTATATTTCTTCTGTGATAAAAAAATCAGATGCAATACGATCGGCGCGAAAGAAGCCTTCTTCGGTAAGTCGAATTTGATTGGCGGTTTCTTTCAGCCATCCCTGATTTTGATATTGATTTATTTCTTCCTCAAATTGTGCTTTCACATTCACCCCAAATCGCAATTGAATTTCCTCGGGTTGTATTCCCATTGCGGTGCGCAGCCCCGTCATTATTTTTTCATTATAAAAATCTTTTTGACTGAGAATTTCAAATTCCGCTGGAATTTTGTTTTGCTGAATTTCTCTTGTATAGACTGCGTTATTATTGATATTCCAACTTCTTTTATTGATGCCGTCAAACGAATGTGCCGACGGACCGAGACCAACATACGGCAAGCCCTTCCAGTAGGAGGTGTTGTGCTGTGAATGACGATTAGGTTTACCAAAATTCGATACTTCATAATGTTCAAAACCACTTTCAGAAAGAGCCTTTACCAAAAATTGATAATGTTCGTGAGCAATCTTATCTTCTGTTGGTTGCAACTTCCCTGATTTTTCCCATTTGCCAAAAACAGTTTTTTCTTCGATGGTCATACAGTATGCGCTGATATGGGGCACTTCAAGCGCGATTGCGGAATCAAGATTTTTGCGCCATCTGTCATTGGAAAGTCCAGGAATAGCATAAATGAGATCGATGGTAATATTGTCAAAGCCCGCGTCTTGTGATGCTTTGACTGAATATTCTCCTTCGGCAGCATCGTGTGCGCGATTCATAAGTTTTAGATCTTCTTCAAAAAAACTCTGAATTCCAATACTGAATCTGTTTATTGGAGTTTGACGAAGCTCACGAAGCTTTTGATGGGTAAGGTCATCGGGATTGGCTTCAAGTGTTATCTCCGCGTCAGTAGCAAGCTTGGTGAATTTTTGAAGTGCATCAAAAATTCGCATCAACTCTTCATAACTCAACAGACTCGGAGTACCGCCGCCAAAGTAAATTGTCTGAATTTGTTTGGGAAAATCAGTGTTCTTTCGCAGTTCAATCTCTCTGATAATTGCGGCTACCATTTCCTCCTTGCGCTCGAGGCTGGTGGAGAAATGAAAGTCGCAATAGTGACACGCTTTTCTACAAAAAGGGATATGAATATAAATGCCGGACACTAGTCAAAAATATTTAGCTTCGCAACGTAAATCCAAACTTATGATTCACGCCACAGTAAATAATGCCGCAACTTACGATATTCAAGCGGATAAATCTGGTTTCAAAGGAGAAATCAATGGTATAGCATTTCATGTGGATGTGTTGCGTGATGGTAACAAATTGCATGTGCTTTGGAACGAAAAGTCGTTTAACGCTGAGTTATTGTCAATGGACGTTGCGTCGAAAACTGTGCTCATTAAGGTAGGCAAGACCGAATATCCTGTGGTTTTGAAAGATCGATTCGATGATTTGCTAAAGAGTTTGGGGATGGAGAGTGTAGGCACTCCGAAAGTTTCGGAGGTAAAAGCACCGATGCCAGGCATGGTTCTGAATATTCTGGTGGAAGATGGACAGCAAGTAGAAAAGGACCAACCATTGGTAATATTAGAGGCGATGAAAATGGAAAACGTCATCAAGAGCCCTATTCAGAGTACAATTCGCAAGGTGGAGGTATCAAAGGGAATTGCCGTTGAAAAGAACGCGATTTTGATTTCGTTTGTTAATTCTTAGGGCAACATTCTTCTGCATCAATCGTTGAATTAGAAGGCAGGCTTCAAACATTAGGATGTTTATAAGAATTGCCGTATTTTACCCATGTTTACTTATGATTCCGATTTTTGCAGAATAATGAAGGTTAGACTAATCTTACTCTTATTGTCATTTGCACCGTTGCGCTTTTGGGCTCAAGGATGCTCGGAGATTGCTGCCAATATTATGTGTGCGGATGCAGCACCTCTGAGTGGATCGATGGTAGATGTCCCTATTTCTCAGGGTTGTTTCGCAGCAGCCGTTACTTATTACACATCATTTACTACTGGAACCAGCGAAGGGGGTTCTTTGACGGTGCGCATTACCCCTGGAGACTGCGACGATTTCACAGGACCTAACAACATAAGTTTTACCGTGATTGAATTGCCGCCAGGTGCTGACGCGTGCGACCCTCCCACCTACGGAACACAAAGTGATTGTTATTCTGATAATGAAACTTTTTCTGCGACTGTAAACAATCTAGCAGCTAATACAAATTATTTGCTTCTTCTTGGTTCAGATCACTTACCTGCTTTCGGCCCTTGCGAATTTGATGTGGTGGTGTCTGGTAGTGCCATCGACATTAGCACCACTGTAACTCCTTTTCTCGTTTACCTCGGAGGCTCGGCGGATTTGGCGGCATTCAATGGTTCGAATTATTCTTGGAGCCCACCTGATTACTTGGATGATGTGAACTCCGCAACTCCTGTCACTACTCCCGAAGTTACCACGCAGTATACCGTATCGGCTACCATAGGTGATTGTTCTGTGACCGCACAAGCTACTGTGACAGTAGGGCCGCCACTCGTGATATATAATACCATTACGCCCAACGGGGACGATATCAATGATACATGGACTATTCTTGGTATCGAGCGGTTTGAGGCCAGTGTCGTTACTATTTACGACCGTTGGGGGCAACAAGTTTTTCGCAGCACCGGATACACTCAGGAGTGGGATGGTACGAATCGTGGCAAACCACTTCCAATGGCTGCCTACTACTACGTAATTGAACTCAACTCTTTTGAAGTGGAGATTCCGCCAATCACAGGTGTAATATCGATTGTGAAATGAGAAAACAAACCCTCATATCTATCGCAATCGTGATGATTGCCACGTTGGCCAGAGCTCAGCAATTGCCGCAATATACATGGTTCACCTATAATTATATTCAATACAATCCTGCTGTCACAGGTGCCACGGAATGTATGGAGTTAAAATTGGGGGCCAGAAGGCAATGGACTACATTGGAAGGAGCTCCAAATACTGGATTTGCTAGTATCCATGGCAAGATTAAAAAGAAGAAATTCAACTTCCATGGTGCTGGAGCTACCATAGAGAATGATCGCTTTGGATCTTTTGGCTACACAGGCCTGAATGTCAACTATGCTTATCATATGCGAATGAAAAAAGGGTATATGCTGAGCTCAGGCATTGGTGTAGGTTTCAAACAATACCGCGTGAACTTCTCTGAAATGTTTCTACGCGAACAAGATATTGATCCTGTTATTACTGCGGCAGCCAACGATTTTGTTTTTCCAGTCATCAATTTTGGTTTATGGCTTTATAAAAATGATCGCTTCTATGGCATCTCACTGAGACAAGTGAACGGCGCTCAAGTTGAGGGCATCAATGAAGGGAGGCTGCAAACACATTGGACTTTTGCTTATGGGAGAGCTTCTAAACTCAGCGATGATATCTTATTCAAACCTGCTTTTTTGCTCAATTATGTCGCTCAATCACGACCCTCAATTGAGGCTCAGGCCCTGCTAAGCTATAAAGAGAGAGTAGCCTTTGGCTTAGCTGGTCGAACAGGCTCAGGACTTTCTGCCCTGCTCAAAGTTGATTTCCTCGGATTTTTAACTGCGGCTTATGCATACGATCTAACCTTGTCTAAAATGAGATTTGAAGGAGGTCCGACTCATGAGATAATTCTCGGAATTAGGGCCTGCGGAGGTGATAGTGAGAATCATACTAGATGCGCAGCCTACGATTAAAACAAATGAACTTAGAATTTGTCCGAGAATATTGTCTAAAGAAAAATGGCGTCACTGAAGACATGCCCTTCGACGACGAGGTACTTGTGTTTAGAATAGGTGGGAAAATCTTTGCTCTCTGCGATATCACTCACTTTGAAAGTATCAATTTAAAATGTGATCCTGAAAGAGCAGTTGAATTGCGCGAAAAATTTAATGCGATTACTCCAGGCTATCATATGAACAAAAAACATTGGAATACAGTGGCTTCAAAGGGAGACGTCCCCGATTCTCTATTCCTTGAGCTAATCAATCACAGCTATGAGCTTGTGTACAATTCTCTCCCGAAAAAAATGCGGGATGAATTGAAATAAGTAGTTGATTTCTTTGGTTAATAAGTCTTTAACACTGCACGTTCACATAAAAAAAACCTTTTTAATTTCACCTCATGAACGATCAGGTAAAATTCAAGCGCATTCAAGATCTGGCCGCTACAGTATTGGCAGGTATTGATGAGTTAAATCTCGGGAATCTCTCGATTGATCAACTCGAAGTTTTAACAGAAAACAGTCGCGAATTGTATGAAAGACTCGTGATTTTGCGTCACAAGGCATATGATCAAAATGTAAAAGGGAAAGAATCACCGGCTCCTGAAAAAGTTGAGGAACCAAGCAACGGTTTTAGCATCCCTTTTAAAATAGAAACACCTGTGGCGCCTAATCAAGTAAGCTTGATTGATGCCATCGAAGAAGTTACTAAGCAAGAAGAAATCGTGGCATCAGTGGAGCCAGTCATTGAAAAGCCAGCTCCCTTAGTGGAAAAGGCAGTACCACCTGCTATGTCAGTCAATAGTGCCAACGCCGTGGCTGCCGAATCTCTAAATGACCGACTGAGCAAGGCTGTGGGCGCCGTTAACACACTAGCACAAAAGCTCGAACACACTCCTATTCCTGATTTGAAAAGGGCGATTACTCTCAACCAACGCTTCCAATTTTCAAAGGAATTATTTAAAGGAAATAATCAGGACTACGAAGTAGCCATCGATCGACTCAACTCTATCAATAGAGATGAAGCTTTGAGCCATTTAGAACAATTAAAATCAAAGTATGCCTGGAACAATGAGTCGCAGGTCACTTTGGACTTCATAGACTTGATTGAGCGACGACACCAACAATTGTAGTGAGCACTTTATTTGTTGTCCCAACACCAATAGGTAATCTCGAGGATATTACCCTTCGTGCGCTTCGCGTGCTAAAGGAATGTGATTTCATTATAGCGGAAGATACCCGAGAAACACGCAAGCTTCTGCAACATTTTAATATTGATAAACCTCTGTTGAGTTACCATCTCAACAACGAGCATCACATCGTAAAATCCCTTACTGAGCGTATTTTGGGATGTCAAAGTGCAGCCTTGGTTTCGGATGCGGGAACACCCGCTATAAGTGATCCCGGCTTTCTTCTCGTAAGAGAATGTCTTTCTCGTGGCGTGGAAGTTTTCACGCTTCCAGGGGCGACGGCTTTTGTGCCTGCTTTGGTGCAAAGTGGACTGCCTTGCGAAAAATTCGTCTACGAAGGTTTTCTACCCCATAAAAAAGGCAGAGAAACGCGTTTTAAGGCCATCGCAGAGGAAGATAGAACAACAGTGCTGTATGAGAGTCCCCATCGGCTAATCAAAGCTTTGGAACAAATCGTAGCAATCTGTGGTGGCGAACGTCAAATTGCAGTGAGCAGAGAGATTTCGAAAAAATTTGAAGAGACAGTAAGAGGTTCAGCTCAAGAAGTACTCGAACATTTTCAGAAAAATGAGCCGAGAGGAGAATTCGTTATGGTCATTGCCGGAAAAAGTTAGTTTTCCCCATCCTCACACCTGCATGGCGCAGACATTATAATTCTAGTTTCTGGGAGAATATTCAACAACCTGGTCTGTGTGTCAATATTCATTTGATTATTGAGTAAATCCAAGATCTCCAAATTTTCTAAAAGCCCCAAGGAATTAGGATAGTAATTGATGGGATTGTCCCATAGAATTAAAAGTTTCAATTGTTTTAACCGATCAATCTCTTCAGGTATGCGCTCGATAAAATTGTCCGCTATATCGAGTGTTCTCAGATTGCTCAATCCCAATATTGCATTTGGAATCACAACCACTTGATTGTGTTGAAGACTCAAGACTTCGAGATTTTTTAAAGAAAGAATTTCGTCAGGAATTACTGTGATTTTGTTCTTGTCGAGCTTTAATTCAACAAGGTTTTTAAATTGAAATATTTCAGAAGGAAACTCAGTGAGCTTTTTCTTGGAAAGATCGAGGCGATATACAGAGTCAGGCGTGAGTAAAGCAGTTTCCAAGCTTCTGAAAACGCGGTAATTATTAGAACTGCTGTCCTGAGCCCAACAAAACGGTCCAAATAAAACAATAATAAATATGAATAGGGTCTTTTTCATAATAGGGCCTTCACATTATGGATGTCAACGAGAATCTGAGATTTTAGTTCATCAATTGAGCCAAATTTTTTCTCGTCTCGAACTTTGTATAGAAAAGAGATTTCTATTTTTTCATCATAAATGAGATTATCAAACTCAAAAAGGTGCGCTTCCAAGTGCCTTTTATTGGCTTGATCTACTGTTGGTCTTACCCCAATATTCATGATTCCATTATATAGTTTCCCGTGTACACGGGCGTGTATGGCGTAGACACCGTTGCCAGGTACGAGTTTATAAGGATAATCAACATGCACATTGGCTGTGGGGAAGCCTATTGTTCTACCCATAGCCGCTCCGTGAATTACAGTACCTTTGAGACTATACGGGTAGCCCAAATATGTATTGGCAGTAGATACATCACCTGAAAGCAAGCACTGACGGACTTTGGTGGAGGATACATTAACAGCATCAATCTCACGAGCGGGGATTTCTACAGCCTCAAAACCAAGCATATCGGCCCACTCTGTGAGCGTTTGAAAATCGCCTTCTCTGTTTCTTCCAAATCGATGGTCGTATCCTACGATGACTTGTTTAGCGTTGAGGCCTGTTACTAGCAGATTGCGCACATAGTCAAAGGCGGATATGCGACTAAACTCTTCACTAAAAGGATAGACCATCAAGTGATCGACGCCAGCATTTTTTAGCTTTTCTGCTTTTTCCTCGGGCGTATTCAGTAACATCAAGCCATGATCTTCTGGGTGTAAAATCATCCTTGGATGAGGGTAAAATGTAAGAATAACGCTCTCCGCGTGCTTTTGAATGGCAGCTTCTTTAAGACGTTGGATGATACTTTGGTGCCCTAGGTGAACCCCATCGAACGTGCCAATAGTGACTACTGTTTTTTTCTCTTTGAAGCGCGTAAAGTCAGTGTGTATTTCCACGAGAAAAGGGCTGTGCTTTGCAGCAAAGTTAGGAAGCAACGATACTAAAAAAAAATCCCCTCCACAATTAAGGGGAGGGGACCTTGAGTGTTAGAAGCGGATGCTTATTTAGAAATAACTAGCTTTTCGCGAGCAATCATCGCTCCGTCTGCTACAATACCTACTACATAAGTACCAGCAGCGATATCGCTTACATTAACATTAAAACTTGTCTTTCCTGCAGGATAGTTGCCCATGTTGTCAAAGGTCACCAACTTACCGTTGATATCTCTGATTTCATAAGCCACATAGCTTGCATTGGTCAAATCTAAAGTGATGCGAAGATCATTTACAGCAGGATTAGGAAACATGTCCAAAGCAGCAGAATCTTCAAGCTCGTCAACACTGATAGCGCGCTCAGAAAGAATAGCGCGAATTGCTGGAGAGAAAGTATTTCTTCCAAACCAAGTCAACTGCTGATTAGAGTTGAAGGACCAACGAAGTGTAGAGTTGTCAGAATCACTGTTTGCTTGAGCATTTACGGTCAATTCAAGAAGTGAATTGTCTTCTACTTGCACAGCGGCAGTGTAGAAGTTTTCTTCACCACCAATTGGGTTGAATGAGGTTTCAAAAGGAAGATAAATTGGACCATTGTTTACCCAAACATCAGCCATGGTGTAATAACCAAATGCTTCGTTGGCAAAGTTTTGTCCTTGTGTTGTGCTTTGATCGCTATACATCGCAATCAGGAAGTTGACGCCAGGATCTGTGTTAGCTCCAAATCGTGCAGTGACGCCGTAAACAGTTGAACCGTCATTCGGGAAGTGGAAATAGTTGGCCACACCGAAAGGAATGAATTGATCAGGGTTGTCTGGGTCTGTTTGGCCTCTCAATTCACCAACAGCGAGATCAGTTCCGTCGTGTCCATATTCATCAGATGTATATTCAATAAGACGTAAACCTACGTTATTATCTGGAGTGTCTTCAACTTGATCACTTGCAATGGTGGCGCGAACTACGAAGTTGCCTACTGCTGTTGGAACCCATCCAGTTTCGATGAATATAGTATCAAGGATTGGAGCTGGGCATTCAATTTCGTTAGCTGGAGCTACCATATCAAATGCTGGGAAGTTAGCTGTAGCGAGAACGGTAGTTTCTGTTTCGTCTAAAATCTCAACAGTGATCTGACAGTTCGTTTGATCCTGTCTTCCGCTATTGCGATAAATCACACCAGCTAAAAGACCACCGTTTTCAGCAGTAATTGCCTGCTCGAGTGGAGTTACAGTGTATTCAAATAAGTTGAAAATGTCACCATTTGTAACCTGTGTGATTTCAAGGTCATTTTCACTGGTGGTCTCAAAGATACAAATGTCATCCAATCCCCAGAAATAGTGGCTGTAAGCAGCAGCAACAGCACTATTGTATGCCCATCTTACGTATACACTTGGTTGATTTGCAGCTACACAAGAAATGTCGATTGTAGTGAGCAATGGGTTTGCAGAAATTGTGTTTGCACCGATTACTAATGAACCTGTCGCGCCAAAAGACGTCCAGCTAAGTTGGCCATCTACTGAAACCTCAACAGTGAGAGGAGTAGCTTGGGCGCAGCAATAACGGAAATATTGATTGAACTCTACTTTCACGTTTTCCAAATCACTCATATTGAGTTCAGGAGTAGTGAGCCAACCAGTCATATTTTCTACTGGGTTGTTGGCAGTGATTGCTCCACCTTGAGCAAGGTCACAATCAAAAATCACCCAGCCGTTGTCAGCTGAAGGCGAATCCATTGTGGCAAGATTGCTTGAGTAAAATCCAGCTGGGCTGTCTGCTGTAGCCATTCCCCATACGCTAGCATTGGGGCCACCAGGAGTCCATGCTCCGAATGCGGTAGAGCCATCCAATCCATTAGAAAAGTCTTCACAGAAAAATTCGTTTCCTCTGTTTGAACGATCTACTGTTCTTCTTGGGCCTTGGTTAGCAAAGAAGACTTCTTGCTCAGTTGCTGGTTTTACAGTCTCTTGAGCGAATGAAGTCATAGTGAGCGCAAATGCTCCTAGAATTGTAAAAATTTTTTTCATCCGATGTGGTTATTAAGGTGAGCCGAAAGTACAGCATATTCCTTAAAAACCCTACAACAACTCCATCTTCTTTTTCAATTCTTCTATTTCTCTTTCTGTAGCTTTGATTTTCTTCTCAATTTCTTTGCGCATGGCCTCAGCTCCTTTACCAGTGAAGAAACCCATATTGTTTTCATACTGCTTTATCTGAGCATTGAGCTTATCCAATTTTTCGCGCAAGAAACTCTTTTCTTTTTTTACAGCGAAATCACCGTTGTCTGTTGACTTGATATTTTCAACGCGGTTGCGGAAAGCACTCATTTCACGCTCTTCACGCTCAGCATTGATTTGACCATATTTTTTATCAAGAGCCGCATTGTAGCGATCCATGACATTTTTGATATTGTCTTTAGGGACAAATCCCACGGCGTGCCAACGTTCGCTAAATGACTTGAGCCAAGCGAGGTCTGTTCCTTTATTACCTGTCAACTCTGTGGCCTCGATCTCTTCGAGTAAGGCCAGCTTGAGTTTTAAATTTTCATCTTGCTGATTGACGATGCCGCTATAATGTTCTTTCTTTCGAGAAAAGAAAACATCACATGCTGAGCGGAATCGCTGCCAAAGTTTTTGTTCGTCGCGTGGATCCGCGCTTCCCACTGATTTCCATTGCTCCTGCAACTTCTTTAACGCATCTGTTGCGTTTTTCCAATCATCACTCTCTTGCAATTCTTTGGCTTTTGCAATAAGAGCTTCTTTTTTATCTCTGTTTTCCTTGTAGGCGTTGCGCTTTTGATCGAGCTGATCCTTGCGTTTAGAAAAGAATAAATCACAGAGCCCTCTGAACTCTTGCCAGATTTCTTCGTTGTCTTTTTTCTTTGCCCAACCAATCGTCTTCCATTCTTCTTGAATCTTCAAAACCTCGTCGGTCCAGCGATTCCAAGTAGTCGCGTTGGTGATTTCCATTTGAAGAATTTCGCGCATCTTATCAACGAGACCTTTTTTCTTAGCCAAATTCTCTTCACTATTGGCGTGCAAAGTATCGTAATGGGCTTGAATTCTTGTTTGCGACTCGCGTAGTATTCCGAAGAATGTATCTCCCAATTCCTTGTATGTCTCACGTGGAGAAGGTCCGATGTTCAACCATTCTCTTTGGAATTTTTTTACCAATAATTCCAATTCATTTATAGCTGTTACAGCTTCCAAGGACTTTACTTCCTGAATCAACTCTTCTTTCTTTTTCTGATTGATCTTTAGATCGTGATCCTGAAGAGTTTTATATATGTTGATATTGTAGAAAAAGCTATGGTTCAGCTTTTGCCAATTATCCTGCAGTTCGTGGTATTTATCGCCTGGCACGTCACCAATGCTATCCCATTTTTCCTTTAATGCTTTATGGGTGCTAAATGCTTTACCAATGTTTTCCTCATCAGTAATTAACTTTTGGAATTCAGCGAGAATGGCTGTTTTATCCTCAAAGTTTTTTTGGCGTTCAGCAGCGAGCTTTTTACCGTGCTCTTCAATACGATCTTCGTATTGCTTGAGAAGTTCCTGAAACTTACCCTCTAGTTCGTGTGGAATGTACACGAACTCAGGTTTCTCAGTTCCTTCTTCTGTCGGAAGCGCATTGTGTGCTTCCAATTGTAATTGTTTTTCCTTGGCAGATTCGGCTTTCCAATCGTTTCGGATCTCCTTCACCGCCTCACGAATGCTCATAATTTCTTCTGTTTGCAGCAATTCGTGCAGCTTGTCAATCAATGTAGTCTTCATCAGAACGTGTTTTTACAAACGCCAATTGGCTTTGTACTGGACAAAAGTAATAAAAGGTTATTTAAATTAATCTTTTCAATAATGTTTCTATGATTTAGGCAGACAGCACTTTTCTTACAATAGCACTATCAAAGCCACGGGAAAGGAGGTATCTCATCACTTTTTGATCGCGCTGCCAGTCGTTAAGGCCCTTTTCTTTCTCACGTTCCAGCCGTTTTAATGCGATTTCTTTGATGGTTTGCTCATAAGCCGTGGGGTCTATACGTTTAAGTGCATCCCTAATGTTACGTTCGCTTACACCTTTGGCTTTGAGCGCCTGCTCAATCTTGAGAACTCCCCATTTGTTGAAACGAAATTTATCGTTTGCGAATGCTTCCGAAAAGCGGGTTTCGTTCAATAAATCTTCTTCAATAAGAATTGAAATAATTTTTTCTCGATCTCCAGAAAATAATCCCCATTGCACAAGCTTGTTGCGTACGTCTCGATGAGCACGCTCAGCTTTGTCGCAATAGGCGCGTGCCTTCATAAGGCACATTTCATAAGAATACTTCTGCACTATCCTCTCCACCGCTCTTCTTTATTTCACTTCAAATATTTTTATATAAATGCAGTAGATGGTCAGCACAATCACAGGCGCCACAAAGAGCGATCCCACACCACAAGTGAGAATGATAGCCAAAGCTCCGCCGATACCCATTACTAAGAACAACCCTAAGAAAGTCCAAAAATTCTTGCTTACCACTTTTCTTGAGGCCTCCATCGCCTCCCAAAATTCGAACTTATGAAATACTAAAACACAATTGGATAGCGAGTATCCTATCGCAAGGTATATCCCCGGTAAAATGCAAAAGATGGTTCCAACTACTGTCAATATCGAAGAAATTAGGGAGAGCACAATAAGTTGTCCAAAAGGGGCCTTGAAGCCATCGAAGAAATTGTTAAAGGTGTACGCTTCGCCACGTCGAATTTTGTCCGCAACGAAGAAATAACCTACACTCAATGGAGGACTGATTACCACGGAAGCCAGGCTGCCAACGAAGGGAACAAAGCTCAGCCCAGCACTGATGCCCACGACAAGAAGAGTAAAAAGCACAAAATTGCCAATGTCCTTTTTAAATAACTCTATGCCGTTTCCAATCATTTCGAACACCTCAAAGTCGTACCCTTCTTGAAGGACTTGTTCAGGGCTTTTAAGTTCGCCTTGGCTGAATTCTGGTTCGTCTAGTACAATCATACTTAGTATTATTTAGGAGCTACGAAAATATATAAATAGTAGCCTATGTCGTACATTCGCACCTCGAAAACAAAATTTCAGCAAAGATGACCGTCACAATAGATGCAATCAATGGGCTGAATGAGCGCACTGATGCGCTCAGGAGGTACCTTTGACGTCGATACGAAACTAATTCAAATCGCCGAAGACGAAAAACACACCCAAGATCCTGGATTTTGGGATGACCCAAAGAAAGCAGAGCTTATCATGAAGCAGATTCGCAACAAAAAGTTGTGGACTGATGCCTATAAGGAATGCCGCTCTGCAGTAGACGATCTCACGGTTCTCTATGACTTCTTCAAAGAAGGCGCAGCCACAGAAGAAGAATTGCAATCGCAATTTGCTTTTACCGAAAAGAAAATCGAAGACCTAGAGTTCAAAAATATGCTTAGCGCCGAAGAGGATGGACTCAGTGCTGTACTCCAAATCACAGCAGGCGCAGGCGGTACAGAAAGTTGTGACTGGGCAGGAATGCTTATGCGCATGTATCTCATGTGGGGCGAAAAGAGTGGATATACCATCAAAGAACTCGATCTGCAAGAAGGCGATGTAGCTGGTGTAAAACAGTGCACTTTAGAATTTTCTGGTGAATTCGCTTTTGGAATGCTCAAAGGTGAAAACGGCGTACATCGTTTGGTTCGAATTTCTCCATTCGATAGCAATGCCCGTCGCCATACAAGCTTTGTATCCGTCTACGTGTATCCACTCGTGGATGACACGATTGAGATTGATATCAATCCCGCCGACATTACTTGGGATACCTTCCGAAGCGGCGGTGCGGGTGGTCAGAACGTAAACAAGGTAGAAACAGGAGTACGCTTGCGCCACAAACCCTCAGGAATCGTAATCGATAACACAGAAACGCGCTCACAGCTTCAAAATAAAGAGAAAGCCATCCAATTGCTCAAATCGCAATTGTATGAAATGGAACTCGCTAAACGAAATGCAGCACGAGACGAAATCGAAGCAGGCAAAAAGAAAATCGAATGGGGCTCTCAAATTAGAAACTATGTGATGCAGCCCTACAAACTGGTTAAAGATGTGCGCACAGGGCACGAAACAAGCGATGTGGATGGGGTTATGGATGGAGAGATTGATGAGTTTTTGAAGGCCTTTTTGATGGGACAAGGAAAAGCAACAATTGTATAAATCTTTATAGAAAAAATAAAATGGAATACCGCATAGAAAAAGACACGATGGGTGAAGTGAAGGTTCCCGCGAACGTTTATTGGGGTGCCCAAACCGAACGCTCACGCAATAATTTCAAGATTGGTCCAGAAGCATCAATGCCGAAAGAGATTATTCGCGCCTTTGCTGTTTTGAAAAAAGCAGCTGCTCACGCCAATCATGATCTCGGTGTATTGCCCGCAGAAAAGCGCGATGCAATTTCCATGGTGTGCGATGAAATTCTTACCGGAAAACTCGATGACCAATTCCCGCTTGTGATCTGGCAAACCGGATCAGGAACGCAAAGCAATATGAACCTCAACGAGGTGATTTCAAATCGTGCTCACGTTCTCTTGGGAAACAAACTCGGTGAGGGCACTCCGTTGCTCAACCCAAATGATGATGTGAACAAATCGCAGTCATCAAACGATACTTATCCTACTGCGATGCACATTGCAGCGTATAAGTCAGTGGTCGAAATCACCATTCCTGGTGTAGAAAAGTTGCGCAATACACTTCATAAAAAATCTCAGGAATTTATGAATGTGGTGAAAATTGGACGCACTCACTTAATGGATGCTACACCAATTACTCTAGGACAAGAATTGAGCGGATATGTGGCTCAGCTTGATCATGGAATGCGCGCTATGAAAAATACTTTGCCTCACTTGAAAGAACTTGCTCTCGGTGGCACGGCAGTAGGTACGGGTATCAATACTCCAAAGGGATATTCGGAGTTGGTGGCTTCGAAAATAGCAGAGTTCAGCGGCCTTCCATTTGTAACTGCTCCCAATAAATTTGAAGCACTCGCAGCACATGACGGAATCGTAGAATCACACGGCGCGCTCAAGCAATTGGCTGTTTCACTTAATAAAATTGCCAATGATATCCGCATGATGGCCAGCGGTCCTCGCAGCGGCATAGGTGAAATTTTCATTCCTGAAAATGAACCCGGTTCTTCGATCATGCCCGGAAAAGTAAATCCAACACAATGCGAAGCACTCACCATGGTGTGCGCACAGGTAATGGGAAATGATGTAGCGATTACTGTTGGCGGCACACAAGGTCATTATGAATTGAATGTCTTCAAGCCAATGATGGCTAATAACTTTTTACAAAGCGCACGTCTATTGGGTGATGCATGTGTGTCTTTTGATGAACACTGCGCCGTTGGAATCGAACCAAACTATGGTCGAATTGACGAGTTGGTAAATAACTCATTGATGCTCGTGACTTCACTCAACACCAAAATTGGTTACTACAAGGCAGCGGAGATCGCAAAGACCGCTCACAAAAATGGTACAACACTCAAAGAGGAAGCCGTGCGTCTCGGATATGTGACCGCTGAGGAGTACGATCAAATAGTAGTGCCCAAGAACATGGTTGGGATGTAAAACAACAAGTAGATTTTATTTTTTAATAAATAGTCAAAATAAGGCTCGCCATCAAGGCGGGCCTTTTGTTTGTTTAGAAGGAAAAAGCTACATTTGCGCATCTTTCCGCGGGAAGGAGTAATTATACCTAAATGAGCAATACACAAACTCAAGTGAAGGACCTGAAGGTGTCGAAAATGGCTGAAAACCTTATCGGCTCAGAAATTATCAAACTGGCTGGAGAAATCCGCGAATTAATTGCCAAAGGTCAACGCATCTATAACTTTACGATTGGCGACTTTGACCCAAAGGTTTTTCCCATACCCGCTGAACTCAAAGAAGAAATCATAAAAGCATACCAACAAGACGAAACGAACTACCCTCCTGCTGACGGTATACTTGACCTTCGCAGAGTGGTGGCGCGCCAAATCAAAGATTGGCAAGGCCTAGAATACGGCGATAACGAAATCCTTATCGCTGGTGGTGCTCGTCCAATTATTTATGCGATTTATCAAGCCCTCGTAGATCCAAACGAAACAGTATTGTTTCCAGTACCGAGTTGGAATAATAATCACTACACGCACTTATCTCACGCACAACAAGCATTTATTGAAACGACTCCCGAGAATAATTTCATGCCAACTGTCGAGGAGTTGAAACCACATATTTCAAAGGCCACGCTGTTAGCTCTTTGCTCTCCTCTCAATCCTACGGGAACTGTTTTTTCAAAAGCACAATTGGAAGCAATTTGTGATATGGTGATTGAAGAAAACGCACGTCGTACAGCGGATCAAAAACCATTGTACATCATGTATGACCAGATCTATTGGACACTCACCTATGGTGACACGGTGCATTTTGATCCTGTCAACTTGCGCCCAGAATTGCGCGACTATACGATTTTCGTAGATGGTATCAGCAAATCAATGGCTGCTACAGGTGTGCGTGTGGGTTGGGCATTTGGTCCAAAGAAAATCATTGACAAAATGAAGTCTATTCTCGGTCACGTTGGAGCTTGGTCTCCGAAGGCTGAGCAAGTTGCTTCTGCTAAGTATCTCGCTAATGATTCTCAGGTTCAAACATTTTTAAATAACTTTAAAGATCAACTAGAACAGCGCCTTCGTGGATTCTATAACGGTATTCAAACCCTCAAGGGAGAAGGATTCGCAGTAGATGCAATCGCTCCGATGGCGGCGATTTATTTGACTGTAAAATTTGACTTAAAAGGAAAGAAAACGTCGGAAGGTGAATTACTTGATAGCACGGAAAAAGTAACTTCATATTTGTTGTCTGAAGCCAAGCTAGCAGTAGTGCCATTCTACGCATTCGGCGCTGATCGTTCTAGTCCTTGGTACCGGCTTTCTGTAGGCACTGCTACAATGGAAGACGTCACCGAGGCCATCACAAGCTTAAGAAGTGCTTTATCAAAATTATCATAATTGAATTTCCATCGCTACGATGAATAATAAGAATTACTGTGTAATCATGGCCGGTGGAATCGGTTCGCGATTTTGGCCAATGAGTAAAACTGCTTTTCCAAAACAGTTTCACGATATCCTTGGTGTTGGACGTACGCTCATTCAAATGACCTACGATCGTTTTTTACCCATTGTGCCAAAGGAAAATATTCTTATTGTTACCAATGAGCGTTATAAAGACTTGGTATTAAAACAGCTTCCAGATTTAAAACCAGAACAGGTATTGTGTGAGCCATATATGCGCAATACCGCTGCTTGTGTGGCTTATGCTGCATTCAAAATAGCAGAACAAGAACCTGATGCGAATATCATGGTCGCACCCAGCGATCACCTAATTTTGAAAAATGAAGAATTCCTTCGTGTGATGGAAGTGAGCATTCGCCAAGCGAATGAAAGTGGCAATCTTGTGACCCTCGGTATCAAACCAACTCGCCCTGATACAGGCTATGGCTATATTCAGTGGGCTGACGTTGCTGGTGCCTTCGATGCCCGTGTAAAAAAGGCAAAGACATTTACCGAAAAACCAGACCTCGAACTCGCGAAAGACTTTTTGGAAAGCGGAGATTTTTATTGGAACTCTGGAATATTTATTTGGACACTACCTACCATTTTAAGCGCATTTCAAAAGCATTTACCTGAAATGTTTAAGGCGTTCTCCGAGGGAGCTGGATTATACAATTCTGAGGATGAAGCAGCCTTTATCGAAAAGACTTATAGTTCGTGCGACAATATCTCCATCGACTACGGTATCATGGAAAAGGCTAAGAATGTAAACGTCATCCTGAGTGATTTCGGCTGGAGCGATTTAGGTACTTGGGGCTCTTTGCATACACACCTCGCACAAGACGATCGTTCGAATGGTGTGGTTGGTAAAAATGTGTTACTTTACAATTGCGCGGATAATGTGGTGAATGTTCCCGCCGAAAAGCTGGTGGTACTCCACGGACTAAACGGATACATTGTGGTGGATGCGGGAGACACTCTGTTGATTTGCAAGAAAGAAGACGAACAAAAAATCAAACAGTTCGTGAACGATATCCGAGTTCAAAAGGGCGAACAGTACGTCTAGCCTCAGCTTTCGATATCAAACAGAAAATCATTGTACGGGAATCGTGTGATGTGTATCTCTCTGACACGCTCATACAGTAAGTCACGGAACTGCTCCATATTACTTTTCTCAATAGCAGAAATAAAGATGACATCATGATCTGGAATTTTGGCCATCCATGATTTTTTCAATTCTTCCAATGTAATGTTTTCACGCGTCATCGGTGAGAGGTCATCCTCATCTTTCTCTACGTGCTTGTACGCGTCGATTTTATTAAAAACAATGATAGTGGGTTTGTCTCCACTTCCAATTTCTTGAAGTGTAGTATTCACCACATTGAAATGATCTTCAAATTGAGGATGTGAAATATCCACGACATGCACTAGCAAGTCAGCTTCGCGCGTTTCATCCAAAGTAGATTTGAAACTCTCAATGAGTTGGTGCGGCAGCTTGCGAATGAATCCTACGGTATCTGAAAGTAGGAAGGGTAGGTTTTTCAGAACTACTTTTCTTACTGTGGTATCGAGCGTTGCGAATAATTTATTTTCAGCAAAGACATCTGATTTTGATAGCACATTCATCAATGTACTTTTTCCTACGTTGGTGTATCCAACGAGAGCTACGCGCACCATCGCGCCGCGATTGCTGCGCTGGATGCTCTTCTGCTTGTCTATTTCTTTCAGATCTTCTTTCAGTTTCGCGATTCTATCGCGCACTATTCTTCGGTCGGTTTCAATTTCTTGTTCACCAGGACCGCGCATACCAATACCACCACGTTGCTTTTCCAAGTGCGTCCACATCCTCGTGAGACGAGGAAGCATGTATTGGTATTGCGCTAGTTCGACTTGTGTTTTGGAGTGCGCGGTACGCGCACGACTTGCAAAGATGTCCAGAATGAGATTATTGCGATCGAGAATTTTGACGCCCTTTTCTTTAAATTCTTTTTCAAGATTTCGAATTTGAGAAGGTGCCAATTCATCATCGAAAATAATCATATCAGGCTTGTATTCGTCTACGTAAGCCTTGATTTCATTGAGTTTTCCACTACCTACGAAGGTGCGTGAATCGGGATGGTCAAGATTTTGTGTGAATCTTTTTAAGCACACAGCATTTGCGGTGAGCGCTAAGAATGCCAACTCATCCAAGTATTCATCCAATAGCTCGCGCGACTGTTGTTTGGTTACAATGCCTACCAATATGCAGGTTTCCTGCTTCTTGGCAGTGTCAATCATTTTCGATTTCAAATTCTACTTCCTTAATGTCATTGCATAATCCGCCACCGCAGCTATCTCCTCTTTTGTCAAAACATCGCGTTGGGGTGGCATATTATTTTTTCCATTCGTAATAATGGCAATTACTTCGTCTTTCGTCATTTTGCTAATGGTCAGATCAGGCGAACCTGATGCCATGAGCTTCCCATCTCGGCCATGACAAATGCCGCATTTGCGATTGTAAGTCTTCACTACATCAAAGGCTTCCGCACTCGATGTGTCTCCTGAATTTTGCTCTTGGCCTGACGAACCACAAGCGAAAAGGCTTACTACAAGAATTATTGAGAAAAATATTTTTTTCATAGAAAAATTAAAACCAACCGATCCCCAGCGCCTTCGCCGCCGCTCTAAATGGCCATGGAATGGATAGCATTATTAAAATAAATCCGATGGTGTAGTAAACGAAGATGAAACGATGTTTTGCCCATTTTTCTGAGGCTCGCTTAGCTCTTGAATATCCTACTGTCACAAATACCGCAGCGAGCACCATTCCGGCAAAGTGTTCTACCACCCAAAAACGACTCACGCTGTCTTTCATCACATCTCCTTCTTGAATGTACTGGCCAACTGTGCCTCCAAAGAAATACAAAGCAAGACCAATAATAATTTGTGTGTGCAAAGTTGCAAGCGTAAATAGTGCGAGTTTTTTGTCGGTAGCATTAAAAGAGCGATACATGCGAAGTAGGCTATCAATAATGGTAGCGACCAACAAAATGAGAAGAACCCAACGCAATACAGAGTGGAGATGTACTAGTCCTGTTATCATAATTGAGAGTATTTATTTGTGTTCAAAGGTAAGCAGGGAAACGTTTAGTTGGCACTAATATCGGGCATGGTCGCATGATACTCGTGAACGATTTCCAATACAGTGCGAAAGGCTTCGAATTTTCCTCCATAGCGCTTGATATGATCGGCTTGGAGGGCAGGGGCACATTCTTTTTGATATTGCTCATAGTCGGCCATGCTGCGCGCCACATACTGAATGGCATAAGTAAGGCCGCCCTCTTCGAAAGCATGAACACGACAAATGCGGTTTTCTAGGAAAAAACCAGTTCGCATCACGTCTGGGATATGAACGGTTTTCATCCAATCCAACCATTCTTGCTCTATCTCAGCGTTGATGCTTACGGTGACGTTGTATAATATTTTATTCATCTTCTGGCTTGATAAATACCGCTGAGCAACGCTCATTGTTCAGTACAATGGAAATGGTGTACTGGCCGCTTTCCATATCGGTCAAAGGTAAGAGCGTTTGGTGAAATCCGGGTTCCACACCGCTGTCAATAAACTCCTTTATCGTTTGCCCCTGCTCGTTGTGAATGCGGATAATTAAATCGCCATAATGCTTATTGCTGTAGCGTACAAACATCCTATTGCCCACGGGCTCCATGTCATCACTAAAAAGACACAACGTGGTGTCAACCTCCGTGGCAAGTGATGACAGTTGAGTTATTGTAAAAATTACAAAAAGCCAATACTTCATGGATGCAATATAAATGGCCTGTCTTAGCAGGAAGAGGCCCTTAAAAAGCTTTTTCAACAACCAATGGTTACCTTCATATAGCCGTTTGCGACGGGTTTCAGACATTTCAGAAAAATTGGTTGAATCATGGCTCCTCCTGCCTTTAGCTTTGCCTTCTAATTTTGTCTAGTACTATGAAAATTTTTGGTAAGAATCCCAGTATAGTCCATCAGTCCGCATTTGGGCGCTCGGAGCAATTTAGCAATGGTTTTTTTACCAATGTTTCCGAAACGAGAATGATGGGTGAGGAGGCGGGTTTTATCAACTTTACAAAAGGCATTTTAGGTCGCTCCCCGCATTTGAAACCCAGCATCACAATGCCTTCGATTAAAACAGAAATCGCAACGGGATTATCAAATCTGCCTGTGATTACATGGTTTGGTCACAGCAGCTATCACATTGCTATTGAAAATAAAAATATTCTTGTAGACCCTGTTTTTAGCGGCGGAGCCTCGCCCGTGAAGGGTTTTGTGAAGGCTTTCAAAGGCGCAGATGTCTATGGTGTTGCGGATATGCCGCCAATTGATTTGCTCCTTCTCACCCACGATCATTATGATCATTTGGATTATAAAACTATTGTGGCCTTGAGATCGCGGGTGTCATCAGTTGTTTGCAGCCTTGGTGTGAAGTCGCACTTGGTCTATTGGGGTTTCAATCCTGGGGTGATTATTGAACTTGATTGGTGGGAATCGCACGAATTTTCTAATATGAAAATTACAGCAACTCCTGCACGTCACTTCTCGGGCCGCGGCCTTCAAAGGGCGCGCACGTTCTGGAGTTCTTTCGTTTTGGAATCCAAGGCTCATCGTCTTTTCCTAGGAGGCGATTCTGGTTACGATGATTTTTTCAAAGTGATAGGGGAAAAATTCAATGGCTTTGATCTGGCACTTTTGGAATGTGGCCAATACAATAAGATGTGGCCTTATATCCACATGCAACCCAATCAAACGGTTAAGGCTGCAATTGATTTGAAAACAAAAGTCCTGATGCCCGTTCATTATGGGAAATTTGCATTGGCTTTTCACGCATGGAACGAGCCGCCAATGCAGGTTACGGAAGAGGCCATTAACAAGGGACTTCAAATCACCACTCCTTTGATTGGTGAGAAAGTAATTGTAGGAGATCATTATCCAAATTCACGCTGGTTCGAAAAGCCGTAAAAACAAAAGTCCCGCCGTGGCAGGACTTAAGTTTTGCACTCGCTTTACAAATCCGGTTACTTCCTTCGCCGGCTGTAGCTTCTTTATGATTGGATATAATCGTTGTCGTTATCTGTTGCTAATGTACTCTATACAACCACATTTGGTTTCCCCCCACCACCCAAAGAATTTTATTTATTTACATGTCAAACCGAGCAGATTTTGACAAAATATTCTTCTAAAATACAGGCACGATCTCCATTTCGTCTGTGTATACAAGAAATCCTTTTGTAGGCTGCCCACTTATTTTTTCAAGCTCATCTCTGTACTGTCTAATTTGATCCAAATGCTTCTTAGACCGAGCGCCGGTTTTAAAGTCAATTACTTCCCAACCATTTTCACCGATCACCACTCTATCTGGTCGTATAGGCATACCATTGGGTAGTATAATTTCACGTTCATTAAAGATTTTTACCCCAGCGCTAAACCATGCACGCAATGACGGATGGTCGCAAATACGTAGAAGTTCTTGCGCAAGCTTGGGATACTGCGAACTATTAAACATAGGATAGCGCGGCATCACCTTTTTTATCGCTTGATCAATGTCAACGGGCAATGTGATATAACTCAAGCACTCGTGTATGATGGTCCCCAGCAATCGCTGCTCTTGATGCTCAAGAATTTTTTCTTTTAAAACAGTATAACGCAACTGAGCCGAATGAACATTCGGTTTTATTTGTCCGTCAATGAGCAAAACTGATTGAGGCTGACGACGCCTGCGTTGTGGTTCAGATTTTTCACCGATTACATAATGACTTCCACTCGCGGTCATTGTCTTTGAGGCCTGCGCCATTATTTCTTTAGAAATGCTATCAGCACCTTTTTCTTCTATCAAAATATAAAGTCTTTCCTCTGGCCTCGTGGTAGCTACGTAACAAAGATTTAGCTTGTCTAGTGTGGTCATTTCGATATCCTGCTTCACAGCATGAGGCATATCTTCATGAATGGTGGTTTTACTATTTTTATAAATGAACTTAGAAAGCCCAAAAATTTCAGGATCTACATCTAGCCAAATTTCATTGGCGTTGTCTTTTCCAGAGAATCGTGGATAGATAACCACGGGGAATTGCAGGCCTTTACTTTTGTGAATGGTCATGATATTCACCTTGTCATTTCCTTCTTGCGCCGAGATATATAGTTTTTCACGCTGATCTTCCCACCATTCACATATTTCCTGAAGCGAATAATCTTTTTGCGTGCTGAGTCGCGTCAAGTGGTCGCACAAAAATTCAAGGAATACATCCTTTTCCAATCCAAACAAACGAATCGTTGTTTCAGCGATCTCGATCGCGCTTAGGAGCATATTGACTTCACCGATATTAGGATATTCTTTTTCAAAAAATAGGATGGTGTCTGGTATGATTTGCTTTTCTAAGCGAATAGAATATGTTTCTGTTAATTGACGAAGATTGAATTTTTCAGGAAATATCAAACACAGGTTCTGCCAAATACTCACACGGCTATAGAGATGGTCGGGCTGTGTCATATATTTCAAAAATGCCATCACCAATTTTACTTTGGGAGAATTTGCTAATAAAAAGCTCTCTTTGGTGACCACTTGAATGCCCGCTTGGAACAAGGCAGCAGAAATGGGTCCAGCATCCTTTCCGCCTTTCCTTGTAAGTATAGCGATATCGCCGGGATCATATCCATCGGCGATGCATTGCTGAACAGTACTTACTATATAACCGAGCGATTGTTCGGTTTTTAATTTTTTTTCTTCTGGATTGATAAAAACTTCTACATAGCCTTCTATTTCTTTTACTTCCTCTTGTGCTTGGTCTAGGTAAACATCCTTTGCAAGAAGTAGTAATCCGCCTTCTTCGTAGTTTTTATAAAGGCCATTATTAAACCGAATGATCGCTCGGGAGCTTCTGAAATTCTTTTTTAATAATCCTTTTTCATAGTTATACTTAATAGCTTGACGCCTTTCAGGGAGTTGATCGCCAAGTAATTCAGGCAATTTCACAAATTGTTCCGCTTTACCATTTCGCCAGCGGTAAATGGCTTGTTTACCATCTCCCACAATGAGGTTGAAGTGTCCTTTCGATAGGGCATTTTCAATTAAGGGTAAAAAATTATTCCATTGCAATCCGGAGGTGTCTTGGAATTCGTCGAAGAGAATATGATTGTATCGTTCGCCCACACGTTCATAGATAAAGGGCGCGGGATTGTCGTTGACAATTTCAGATATGATTTTTTGAAAATCTTGTATCAATACGAGGTTCTCTTCCTCTTTCAATTCGCGCGCTACGAGGGCAAGCTTGGCGAGCATGCCCATGCTATAAACCACATTCACGGCCTTTTCGGCAATCTTGTAGTTTTCAAATTCTGGGCTGTCAATGATGGCCAACACTTCCGCGGCACAATCATTTAAAGTAGGCAAGA
>JBILSZ010000081.1:0-12322 GCA_044371755.1 Flavobacteriales bacterium
TGAAGCTCCAGAAAACGTGAGCATCGAATGTACTGATGAAGTTCCTGCTGCTCCAGTATTAGAATTTACAGACAACTGTGATGATGAACTCGAAGTATCATTCAATGAACAGACTATTCCAGCGGATTGCGGCTTTACCATCGTACGCACATGGACTGCTACTGACAACTGTGAAAATCAGACTTTCATTCAGCAATTCATCAATGTTGCTGACGTAACAAATCCACAATTGTTCAACATCCCTGTTAGTTCAACTATCGAGTGTGGAAATGCTATACCTGGTGTACCAACCAACATTTTTGCAACAGACAACTGCACAGAGAATGTAGATATCGTGCTTGAAGAGACAGAGAATGAGCTTTCATGCGGATATGAGATCGTTCGCATCTGGAGAGTTTATGATGACTGTGGAAATGGCGCTATGGCTACTCAGACTATTACAGTAGTAGATACTCAAGCTCCAGCAATCAATGGTCAAGTGGAAGATATGACTGTAAGTTGCGACAATATCCCAGCAGCTCCAGTATTCACTGCATTCGATACATGCGATGGTATTATCAATGTAGTGTTTAATGAGACTACAGGTGAAGGTTGTCCTTATTCTATCACTAGAACTTGGACAGCAACTGACGCTTGCGGAAACATTGCTGAATTGACTCAAGTGATTTCAGTGATTGACGAAGTGAATCCTTCTTTCAATCCATTCCCAGTTTGGATCTCTGTATCATGTGATGAAGTAGAAAACTACACCATCACTGCTTCTGACAACTGCGATGCGGATGTTCAGGTAACTGTAATCGAAGAATTGATATTCTCTGGTGGTTGCTACGGTAACCTACAGCGCACTTACAAGGCTACAGACAACTGTGGAAACTTTGTAACTGCTGTTCAGATTATCCAAATCGTAGATAACGTAGATCCAGTGATTGAAAACGTACCATCAGAAATGACCATCGTTTGTGAGTCTGAAATACCAGCTGTTCCAACAGATGTATTTGCTACAGACAACTGTACTGCTGAAGTAGAGATCTTCTTCACAGAAACACAAACCAATGATTTCTGCCCATACGATATCATCCGCACTTGGACAGCGATTGACTACTGTGGTAATGAAACGGTGGCAACACAAATCATCCACGTAACTGTAGAGGTTGAAGGATTTGCAGTAATGCAGACTTATCCTAACCCAGCTACTGATCGATTCACATTCGAGTTCAGCACTCCAGAGGAAGCACAAGTAATCGGTGGTGTTTATGACATCACAGGTCGCGAAGTAATCAGCCTCATGAACGGAACTGCTGACGCTGGAAGACTGTACAAGTTCTCTGTAGATACACAGCGTTTGAACACTGGTACCTACACTGTGAGAATGATTGTAGATGGTGAAGTGATGACCAACAGAATGGTAGTTACAGGAAGATAATATTCAAAAAGATAAATAAAAAGCCCCCCCCGCCGATAGGCGGGGGGGCTTTTTGCTTTAAATCCCTTAATTTTGTCACCCCAAAAAGAGAAAATGGCAAAGAAACTCACCAACGTCAACATCTATAAGTTCCGTGTTATCATTGATACTGAGGAGGATGTATTCCGTGATATCGAAATTGAAACGGACGCGACTTTTGAATCTTTTCATACGGCAGTTCTTGATGCCTTTGACTTCGAAGCAGGTGAAATGGCCAGCTTTTACATGAGTGACGATACTTGGAGTAAGGGGCTAGAAATCCCATTGATGGATATGGGAGGGGAGAAGGGTAAAAAGAACTTGAGCATGTCAGCGACAAAGCTCAATGAGATGATCACCCAACCATCGGAGAAAATCCTTTATGTCTATGATTTTCTCCGAATGTGGATTTTCTATGTAGAATTGGTAGAAATCAAAAAGGACCTTCCAAGTACCATCTATCCACGTGTCGCTATGGTATATGGAGATGCGCCAGCCCAAGACAGCAAGGAAATGGATCTATTCGGGAGCGAGTTCGACCAGGATGAGTTCAATGAATTTCACGGAAATAGCTCAGAGGGCGAGGATGAAGAAGATGATATGTTTGGCGAAGGAGGAGAGTACTTCGATGAAAGCGATTTCGATGGCTCCTACAAGACCGATGACTATTAACAGAAGCGAGATTATTGAAATAAATTAGCTTAAATATTCATTTATTCGTCCGCATCTTTGCATTATGAAGAATATAGTTTTTGTATTTTTTACAATAAGTCTAGCTCTTGGCTCTTGCAAAGAGAAGGAACGAAAAGTGACGGCTGACTTGATCAACTTTCCGGAGAGTGCAAGCGGTATAGAAAATCAAGATCTTCCACAAATCACATTTGATTCGATTGAACACAATTTTGGGACAATAGCCATTGGAGAAAAGGTGGTTCATAAGTACAACTTCAAAAATACAGGAGAGGCACCTTTGCTAATAGCTGACGTAAAACCTTCATGTGGCTGTACTACATTAAAGGATTGGCCCAAAGATCCCATTATGCCTGGTGAGAGCGGAACGATTGGGGTGGAATTCAACTCAGAAGGTTATCCTGGTGCCATTACTAAGACCATAATGGTGCACACCAACGGGGTTCCTAAGGACGTTTACCTTAAGCTAGTGGGTAAGGTGGAAGGGGTAGATTCCAAAAAAGAAGTGAAATCTCCGATCGAAATGGAGCGCACGCGCTAAACGAGCCGTTCTAAGGGCTATGTTTGCACCGCAAATTTTTTTAAAGACAAATGAATACAATTATTTTACAAGCCCAAGGCGGCGGCATCGGTCCACTATTGCTTATGGGTGGTATGTTTATCATCATGTACTTCTTCATGATTCGTCCACAGATGAAAAAAGTGAAGGAAGCCAAAAAGTTTCAGGAAAATGTTCAGGTAGGCGATAAGATCGTTACTGTTGGCGGAATCCACGGAAAGATTGTAGAGATAGGCGAGAAAGACGTCGTAATTTCTTTGGATCAAGGAAGAATGCGCATCGAGAAGGCTGCATTGAGCCCTGACAAGACCGTTTCAGAAGGCGCACAGAAATAATCTTGACACCTGTCATAAGCACAGGTGACCCGCATCATATTTAGTGTCTGTGTTTCTATGGACGTTTGTGATATAAAATCAAAACACCATGGCAACACAGACACTTTATCACATTTCTCACGTAAGCAACGAACACAGCGATTGGATGCGTGCTTGTGAGTTCTATATTCAAGAGATTCAGATTCTTGAAAATCGCCTTTCAGAGGTATCCCAGCGCTACACCAGAGATGATGTAAAGGCGGATGTGGAGCATTATCAAAATCAATTTATCATTCAACGTGCAAATTTTGAGGATTTGATCAAAGACATCAAAACCCACGAAATCCACATGAGCGATGACGCAGAAAAGAAAGCACTGCATTTATCCAACACCACACTTGCCGAGCACGATGCCATGCGCGAGCGCTTCCAACACATCGAAAAATTCATCAACAACCTCCGCCACGATTTTAATAAGTTTCTTTCGAGATACATGTAAAGGGCGAGGGGCGATGGGCGAGGGGCGAAGGGCGAGGGAGTAGGGAATAGGAGTAGGAATAGGGGATAGGGAATAGGAGAAGGGGATAGGGAATAAGAATAGGTGAATAACTGCATTCAAGGGCGGGCGTCGGATGACGAGTTCCAATCTCCAAATTCCAATTTCCAACCTCCAGTCTTTACCTTCGCGGGATGATGGAAAAAGAAAAAAATATCCTCATCATCAACGGTTCTCTGAGAGGGGAGGAAGGAGATGGGTATCGGTTGGCATTGAAGGCGCTGGAGTATGCGAAGCAACACGAGGGCGTTCATGCTAAGATCTACTCTCTAGCATCTCAACAGAGCTCGGCAAGAGAATGGTATGAACTCCTAGAAGCTGCTGACGGATTCGTAGTGATATCGGGGACGTACTGGAACAATATCAGTTCTCTATTGCAGCACTTCGCGGAGGTATGTACCGCTTTTGAAAATAGTCCTGCATTTTTTGGAAAACCCATCACGGCGCTTGTCACCATGGATTCGGTGGGTGGGCTAGAAGTGGCCAATAAAATTCATCACATTTTTCAAGGCCTAGGCTGTTGGTCACCACCATGCAGCACTGTGGTTATTTCACGCATCGGAGAAAAAGCAGTGCAAGATTCTATCGCCAACGGTGATGACGAAAACGATGACGTGTGGCGCATTTCAGACATCGAAATCACAATCCAAAATCTCATCACCGCCACCACCTTCCCACGGAATGAATGGAAGTGCTGGCCGTTTAAGAGATTAATTCAAAATTCATGATTCGGAATGCGGAATTCGAAATTCAAAATTCATAATTCGCAATATATTATTCGCAAAGGACAATTCGCAAAGGACAATTCGCAATAATTAATTCGCAAAGGATAATTCGCAAAGGATAATTCGCAATAAACTTCCTCCCAAAATTCCCTTGTTCCCTTGTTCCCCTGTTCCCCTGTTCCCCTGTTCCCTGTTCCCCTGTTCCCTGTTACCCTGTTCCCCTGTTCCCTTGTTCCCCTGTTCCCTGTTCCCCTGTTCCCTGTTCCCCTGTTCCCCTGTTCCCTGTTACCCTGTTCCCCTGTTCCCTGTTCCCTGTTCCCCTGTTCCCTTGTTCCCCTGTTCCTAAATCGTCCCTCCGTCCCTCCGTCCCTCCGTCCCTCCGTCGCTCCGTCGCTCCGTCGCTCCGTCGCTCCGTCCCTCCGTCTCTATTTCGTCACCACCAACTTCAACACCTTCTGGTGTGTGGCGGCGATGATGCGGATGTAATAGACGCCGGCGGCGAGGGTCGAGGAATTCATTTCTAAAATGAAATCACTATCAGGACTTTTATCGCGGTGGGTGAAGATGAGTTGTCCGCCTTCGCTATAAATTTCAATCTCTAAATTTTCTCCCGATAATCCTCCCACGTTTACCGTAAATGCACCGCGCGTCGGATTCGGAAAGACACTCGCTTCGATTTCTAATGTTTTGGTATAACACGGTTCTTCTAACGATAAAGCAAGGGCAGTAGCTGTCGTGTCCACTTCATTCAATTGAATGGCCGCTGTATCGCTTGCTGCGATGGGAAGCCAGGAGTGTAAGTCTTCAGTGCTGAGACAACTCATCAATGGTTTGATGGTCTCTACATTTTCCTTTTCACGATTCTTTTGATTGGCGAGTACTTCTGGTTCTTTTTCTTCAATCACCAACGTGGCACCGTATATCACCGCGGCGCGGCCGTAGTCGCGATTGTTGAGTTTGATTTTATTTTTTTTATTTAATAATTCATTTTTCTTTCCAGCATAATGCGATGCTCCACAGAAGTTTTTTCCATTCACATCTTGCGCCGTTGGTGTAAAGAAATAATCAGAATCCCCCATCTTAGCGAGGTATTTTATTTCCGTTTTTTCCCAGTGCATACGCATCGGTAGTGGATTGTGAAATCCAGCATAGATGCTTTTATTTTCAATCTGCAACGTGTCATTGTATGAACCTGTCATCACGATCATATCATTTGTCGCGAGGTCAATATACATGGGCAGTATGTTATACGCATTGCGAGGATGTACATAGGTGTAGCGATAGTCCATTTCACCATTAGAAAATATTTTGAAGAATGTAAAATCGGTTCCGTATTTACCATAGAGCTCCGTGTTGATTTGTACCTCCATTCCTTTGCTTACAAAACACTCTTTGTCATAACTCACAAGGGCAACGATGCTGTTATTCTTATCAATATCAATATCACGAATCCATTGTGTGCTGCGTCCTCCAATGTGTTGGTACCACTCTAATTTTCCGTCTGGATCGAACTTGGCGAGATAGCTATCAATGCTACTTTTTGAAATATCAGAAGTGATGGAATCTTGTTTTCCAAATTGATAACTGCCGTACATCGTGCCGTGTAAGATATAGTGATCGGCATGATCAAACTTGCCACCGAAACGATGAATATAAGAAGAGGTGCGGATGTAGGACAATTCAATCACGCCCATGACTTCGCCTTTTTTATTCAATTTTAATACACCTTGTTTCGAGTCATGAATGCTCGCACGGATGAAAGGAGAAATCACTTTTCCATTTTCATCCATTAGATCATAATTATGGTGAAATGGAATATAAATGTCCTCTTTCGAATTGCAAGCCACACCTAGTCCACTCGCCCATGAAGAACCGAATTTTTTATTCCAAAGCAGTTCTCCTTTCGGATTGTAACAGGCGACGATGATTCCAGAAGGTTCTGCATAATTGTTTTTATTGATCAGTTCCCCCGATTCCCCGGCCTTTGAATTCGATTCGAATTTTACTACTCCGTCGCCGTGGCCGGTGATATATACATTTCCACTCGGTCCTACTTCGACGGCAGTCAGTCGGCAATCTTTGGTGCTCATCACAGAGTGCGCCCATTCCGGTTTTCCTGCTGGAGAAACTTTTAGAATGGCGCCACTGATATAGGGTGAATAAGGAAACTTCTTCTTTAATCCCTGAATGTCGAGATCTGCGGTATAGGTGAGGGTGTAATAACTGTTTCCATCTTTATCCACCGCACACGCAGTCACCTCCGCATCAATGAATCCATCGAGATGAATGCTCCAATTCACCTCGTGCGTATCCTGTGCAACACTGAATAAAGGAAATAAAAAGCAAGAGCAGAGCAATTGGAAGGGCTTGAATTGTAAAGGCTTCATCATTTTCAAAGATAGTGGAAGCTCGGGAATTATTTTATCACATATTCTCTTCTGTGTTGAAATTGGGGAAATTCAATCCTAGAGCAGAAACCATAACTCTACTTTCATCATAGAATTCAGATTAAAAATTACGCAACATTGTGTTGGTGTTTCTTTATATTGTTGAGTTGCTTTTTTTGTACGAAGTTCTTCTGAAAGTCTGTGTGTGGTAATTTCCAATGGAATCAAAAAATTATGGACTATTCGTTTATTCAGTTTTTCATAATTTTACAATATGATAAAGAACTCAATTCTCTCCATCGTTTTGGGAATGCTCGTCTGCATGAGTGCTTGCAAAAAAGACGAGCAACAGGAACAAGAACCCACGGCATTTACTTTTACGGCAGCCGATTCATTAATATTTGAGCACACGGGCACTTTGCCTTATGCTGTAGCTGTTCAAAGTGCTTCTGGAAAGGAATTCATATCCAGTTTTTCCGGATTAGGTGCGTCGTTTTTGGACGGCGGAACCACATTGACCATCCCATCCAATCAAAGCCGTTCCTTCGATATATACTTTAATCAAGTTGGTGCAGATCCTGGAATATATCCTTGCACGTTGACAGTGGCTGTTCCCAACGAGAATAATGCCTTAAAGACGAAAATTGTTCAAATGGTGTATCGCCCCAATTGTGGTTATCCATTCCGCAATTACACCTTCGGTGAAATTACCTATCAAATCAATGGAATACTCGAAAATAGGGCGATCAATTGTTCTTACAACATCGATGGACAATTAGAAGTAGAAGGCTTGGTTCCATTTCAAATCAATCTAAACTTTAATTGCGCCAACGCCACAGTTTCAATGGATCCAGTGCTTCACTTGGGCAACGTTGTTACCTGCACTGGTTCGATTGAAGGCAGTGAAGTTGCTTTGCAGTTCTTTAATGATGGTGTTTTGAATGCTAATGGAAGGATTAGGTTTTAAGAATGAACTGCTTTACGTCCATAAAGCGGGTTAGACATAATTCAAAGTTCTACCAGATGATTTTGAGCAAGTTTTCATCCGCTAATTTGAATAAAGTCTTAGAAATAGACTTTTAGTTTTCTGTCGATGAGTTCGAAGGGCATATCTCCATTTCCATCATAATCTACAATGAAGAAAGATTTCTTCGTCCATTTAAAATCAGCATGCGGCCCGTCGGGATCGGTGGTCCAGATGCTAAAAAGTAAGGCAGTGTCGAGGCTTGTGGAAATCGTTGAAGTGCTTGGTCGATTGATGTTCTCAACGGTTTGCGGCTACCCGAAGGGCGGGGCTTTTACCACAAAACTTGATTTGAAAAACTAATGTTTGATTAACCACAAAACTGTCTTTGGAATACGAAACCCCGCCTTTTGGGTAGGTGCTGTTACCTGCTCGCGTTCTTATCTGCTGAGTCATTATATGTTCTTCCTTTTTTCTTTTCATTTATGGTTGAATTTGTTCGTCCATCATTAATTCGTAATGTTCCTTACCAATTGACTTAAATATTTCTATAAAAACGTCAAATAATATTTGTGGCTGCTCATTAATTATTTTTTGATAGTAGACACTATCCAAAGCTGTAATTTTGTGACTTTCATCATTGATAGTAGAAATGAAAGCACACTTAATGTAATAAGAAGGCTCATTTTGATTATCATTAAAAAGAGAAGCCCAAGAATCTTTACCATAGCCTATAAAATTAACATAGCTCTCAATTACTCGTCTCATTGAATTTGCAATTACAATATTCAAAGAAGTAGTGGCTGGTATGTTTGCCTTCAATTCTTTTATCGTATTCCAAAGCAATGAATAGTCGTCATAAATAGTTTTGTGGTATTCCCCTTTTATTGACGTCTTGTTGTTTATCTTGATTATTCTAAGATGCCAATAGTCAGTGCAAATGGGTCTCTTATCAAATGATACCTCTTTATAGAAATAAAGGTTATGAGTTAAAATAAATACTTGCGAAATGTTGTCATTTTTTAGAAGCTTTTTGTCTGCCTTAGGATTATCCCCTTTTCTTAAAATCAAATTGTGAATCAAAGTTGAAACAACAAACAAAGCTTGACTATCTAAACTTGAAACAGGGTCGTCAATAACTATTATTTTTTTCTTGCTGCCATTGTTATGAATATCATCCGTGCCAATACAGAGTTGAAAAAAATACAGGAACGAAATAAAATTCTTTTCTCCCTCGCTTAAACTTTTAAAAATAGGGTTGCCGTCCGCAGTGTTTTGGCGTTTCAAATAATATTGAGAAATATTATTTACTGCATCTTTTTCAGCAATTTCAAAACCGTCAAAACCAGCATTCTTTAAAATAAGATTGATATTGTCAACCGCTTCTTTCGTATTTACTGTTTGGCTTCTCAGTGTTTCAATGGATTGCTTTGATGCAAGAATTTTTGCTTTGTAGTCTGCAATTAAAAGATTTGCCAAGTTGGAAATGCTTTGATACTTTATTTCCTTTGTTGCTAGTTCATCAATTTCTGATTTGCAATTGGAAGCCATAAAATGCCAAATATCCGAAGTCAAATTTATTCTGTTGATATTTAGTTCTGAAAAGGTTTTATTGTTTTCCTTAATCTCCCTTACAATACCTGAAAGGTCAGTTTGGAAAGAATTAAGTGGAACAATACTTTTTCTCTCATTAGGTTTTTCAATTTTAATGGCTATTGTTGCAAAGTTATTATTGAAATGTCCTTGCAGATTAAGATAAATATTTGACACCAAATTATTGGAGTTGAATTCATTTTGGACACTAATAATATTTGCTAAAAATGCTTCTGATTTCTGTTTGTAGTTTGTTTGTAGCGCAACCAATTCACTAATTTTTTCCTTGTAGGTCAAATCAAAATACTTATTGAATTGCTCCTTCAAATTATCATCAATTGTTTCCTGTTGGCAAAATGGACAAACACCATCGGTTTTGTCAATATACTGAACACCTGTTTCAACCCAACTTCTTGCGTTTATTTTCACAATTAAAGCCGCAATATCTACATCTTCATTACCGACAATAACTTCTTGTAACAACTTCTGTAACTTTATTTCAATTACTCTTATCTCTTTGTAAAGATTAGAATTTACACTTTGATTGATTTGTTTTAATTCTGTTTCGTAAAGTAATTGATAGCGTTCTGATAGTTGTGTAATTGTCGGAACTGTAACAGGTGGATTAGTCAGTTTGTTTTTTATTTCCTGTAAGTTGTTTGGTTTGCTTCCTGAATGAATTAGGTTGATTTTCGTGAAAGTTCCAAATGAGTTTCTCTGTCTCCAGCAGTGTTCTAATATTCCATTTTGTTTTTGCCGTTTATCATTGGCTATACTTTCAATAATGCTGGTTTTCTTTCCGATTAATTCATTGTATTTATTTATTGATGTTTCCTCGGTTGCAATTTGTCCATCAATAATCGCATTCGTTTGGTTTAAAGAGAATACTCCTTTTAATACTGGGTTTCTATTGAAATTGACTTCGGTAAAGTTTTCATCAAAAACTATTATTTGATGGTTAGTTTCAACATAACCAATTTGTGAGCAGTCATTGAATTCTTGTGCTTTAAAATTTGCTTCAAGGCTAAGATTGTATAGATATTTAACTATTGTTGATTTACCAGAACCATTATAACCGAAGAAAAAATTCACCTTCTTTAAATCTGGAATTTGAACTCCATCAACTGGGTCGTAAGTCGCAATATTTTTTATTGTAAGTGATTCAATCATGTGTCATGTGTGTCTTTTTACACTTGAAGGTGCTGTTACTTGCTGGCATTCAGTCGTTACGATACTGTTCGTTCAATAGTTAGTGATAATATTTTGTCCTGTAATATGTCTACTAATTCTTCAGTTGTTGTGAGATTTTCGATTTCAGGTCTTGATAGAACGAGAACAGAAATTTTGTCCCTTGTTACTGCACTAATAACTTCACTGTGTGCATTACTTATTCCGTCAGCTACTCCAGTTATTCCACTCAAAGAAATTAAGATTCCATTTGAAAGTCCTCTGTCTTGAAGTTTGCTAATAAACCAACGAACTTCATTACTTCCGAGTCGATTAGCAGTGTTCTTACATTCGGTAATAATTACAAAATCCAAAAAGTATAAATCAGATACTCTCTTGTCGTTTTTGAAAACCACATCCAACTCTTGGGCACGAACACCATCCAAGACGTTTTTTTTATGGAAGCTTACGCCAGGAATTTTGTCAAACAGATATTTTACAAGTTCCTCTAACTTATCACCTTTCACGTCTGAGTTTGGCGCTGTGTCGGACTCGTGCAATAGTCTTCTAATATTAGGGTTTGAATATCTTGCCATAACTAGAGTCCGTGAGCTATTTTGTTTCTACTAGTTAGGATTACATTTTCAAAACTGCTTTTTAAAATGTCCGTAATAAAATCTTCTATGTCGTATGCAATAATTAATGGACTTAATGAAGGCGAAAGTTTAAATCTCTTTCCAGTTCTGTCAAGATATAGGAGCAAGGCAACTTTTGCTTCTGATTTTTCAGCATATCGTTGTATTTGAGTTTCTGCTTTTTTGAAAATGTCTAATCCTAAACGGCCAAATTTGACTTCAACAATTATTGGATTTCCTAAAATTCTGCCCAATTTATTACTCCATAATGCGAAGTCAATGCCCATATCTGGACCTCTGCTATTGTCTGCATATTTAAGATGAATAGTTTTAAATACTTCTTCAACAATGTATTCCAATTCTCTCCCTTGTCCATTTTCTCTGATGTCCTTTGTTTGCTCTAACAGAGAAGATAAAACCGCTTTAATGTCTGAACTATAAATTTCTATTTCTTTACTGTCTTCGGTTCTCGGTTTTTGGGTTGGTCTTCTCTTGGATTTCATTTCATCAATGAAACCAAGTAATGTCATTTTAAGAAAATCTCTATCATTCAGATTTGCAGTTAAGGAGAGTTTATTCTCTAGGTAGAATGGAAGATTTGCGTCCTTGTCAATAATTATGAGTGATTGTTTGCCTAGTCCTTCACATACGCCTATTTCATACAAAACATTCTTACTGTCTTTTGTAACCACAAATACTGCAAAATCTGCTTGTCTTAATTTTCGTTTCAGTATTTGCTGAATTGAGCTACCAATAGAAAAGTCGTAAATGTCGAAAATGTCAATATCGTTTTCCGCCAATACAGATTTTATTGAGGATAGGTCTGTGTCGTAGGAGGCGGACAGGAAACATTTTAATCGTCTATTCATTTTGTCTTTATAATGTCTTGTTATTTGTTCGATGTTGTCTGTTTACGCTTGCAGGTAACTACTTCATAACCGCACCTCGAGGTGCGGTTAGCTTCCTTAAAAGTACACATTCTAATTAAATGTCCAAATCATCTGTTTCGGGCTTTGTAATTCTTGTTAAGTGCTTTTTAACGTTGAACAGTTTATGGTGGGGGTGGTGATTTTAAGGAACAGGCGCCGAAGATATTTTGCTTTTTGTAATCGTTTATGCGTATTTATACGTGTATTAAGACTTTTAAATACTCAATTCGAAGTGATGTCAATCCGGCCCGTGGCTGCTGCGCTAGGGATAGTAGCGGAAATCCTTTTTTGAGCGAAGCGAGAAAAAGAGCAGGAGCAGGAGGATGAGTAGGAATTAGGGGATAGGGGATAGGGGATAGGAA
>JBILSZ010000144.1:0-5457 GCA_044371755.1 Flavobacteriales bacterium
ATTTGGAATTACGAATTGCGAATTCCTCATTGCGAATTGCTTTTTTGCGAATTGGCGGGGCACCCAGAAAACAAAAATCGCCACCCCATTTCCGGAGTGGCGATTTTAATTAATTTAATTCTATGAATTATTTCTTCTTAGAAAAACTCTTTCCGCTGAAGCCGCCGGAGGCGTAGGCGGTGTCTTTCTTTTTGCTTTTCTTGAAATCACCTTTCAATCCAGAGTCACCGCTGCCGCCGCCGCCATAAGACTTCTCTCTCTTGGGGCCACGGTCGCTGCCGCCTTTGAATCGGTCACCACCGCCGTAGCTATTGCCACCGCCGCCGTAACTGTTACCGCCGCCGCCATAGCCGCCGCCGCGCTTCTTGTCGCCTCTAAGACGTGTTCTCGGAATGCCCGCTTCTTTATTGCCGCGAGACTCCATGCGAACTTGTCTGCCACGATAAGACTCATTCTTGAAGGCTTCTAACACTTTATCCAATGCTCCAGCACGTACTTCAATCAATGAGAAGGTATTTTTCAAATCTGCCCAGGTCACGTCATGCTCGCTAATACCTGCTGTTTCAGCAATGTATTGCTTGATGGTTCCGAAATTAAATTCATCTACCATTCCAAGGTTCACATACAATTTTACCACGCCAGAGGCGGCTGCATTGTTGCGATCTCCGCCACGCTTGTCATCTACATTGAGATCTGGTGCGTTGCGGTAGTATTCCAAGAAGCGATTGAATTCCACGCTCACAAAGCGCTTGATCACTTCTTCTTTGGTCAAATCAGCAAACTCTTCATACACTTTGGGTAGGTAAGCTTCAATGGCTTTTTCATTCAATGCTACGTTGTGTACGTTGTGCACCAAATGGAACAATTGCTTTTCACATACTTCAAATGGGGTAGGAATGGCCGCTTTCGTAAATGGCTGCTTTATAATTTTCTCAATCTGCTTGATCTTATAAAGCTCTTTCATATTGATGATGATGATCGATACTCCTTTCTTACCGGCACGGGCTGTACGGCCTGAACGGTGTGTGTAGTTTTCGATTTCATCAGGTAGATTATAGTTGATAACGTGTGTCACGTCGTTCACGTCGATACCGCGCGCCGCTACGTCTGTAGCCACGAGCATGTTCAACGCTCTGTTTCTATAACGCTTCATCACGTGGTCACGCTG
The DNA here is from genome assembly GCA_044371755.1 of Flavobacteriales bacterium. GTDB lineage: Bacteria > Bacteroidota > Bacteroidia > Flavobacteriales_D > Sanyastnellaceae > JAIXWP01. Next base: position 1,169 of record JBILSZ010000144.1, read on the forward strand.
CGCTTGTGACAAGTCACCGTGCAATGCGTCTGCGTTGTATCCGTCTTTGATTAGCATTTCAGCCACAGACTGCGTCTCGGCTTTGGTGCGACAGAATACAATGGCGAAAATATCCGGATTGTAATCGGCGATGCGCTTCAATGCAAGATACTTGTCGCGTTGATGCACTACATAGTATTGGTGTTCGATGTTCTCATTACCTGTGTTCTTGCCACCAACGGTGATTTCTACAGGGTCTGACATATAACTCTTCGAGATGCGCAATACTTCGTCTGGCATGGTGGCTGAGAACAACCATGTTGACTTTTCTTCTGGAGTGGTACTAAGAATGGTATCCAAATCTTCTTTGAATCCCATGTGCAACATTTCATCTGCTTCGTCGAGTACTACAAATTCCACAGTTGAAAGGTTGATCACGCCTCTGTCGAGCATGTCTACCATACGACCGGGCGTACCGACGATGATTTGTGGTCCTTTTCTCACATCTCTGATTTGTCCTTCGATGCTAGCACCACCATAGATGGCCACTACATGAAGTCCAGCTGTGTGTTTTGCAAAATTTTGAAGGTCCTTCGTGATTTGCACGCAAAGTTCGCGTGTTGGACAAAGGATAAGGGCTTGGGTGTTGCGGTTTCCTTCGTCGATCAACTCGATAAGTGGGAGACCAAACGCCGCTGTTTTTCCGGTACCTGTTTGCGCGAGGGCCACGAGGTCGCTCTGCTCAGCGAGCAAAACAGGAATAGCTTGTTGTTGGATTGGGGTAGGCGATGTGAAGCCAAGTTCAGATACAGCCTTGAGCACGGGCTGACTCAGCCCGAGCATTTCAAATTCGTTCATTTTGTAATGTATTGATTGTTAATCCTTTTCAGATAGAATCACAACCATCATTTTCAAAAGAACAACCCGGCTAGTAGCGGTACCAAAAAATGAAAAGTTCAACTCGCCCCGAAAAGCGGGGGCAAAGATAGTACAAAAAAAATAAATGGGAAAGGCGAGGGGAGAGGGGCGAGGGGCGAGGGGCGAATGGGAGGGCGAGGGGCGAGGGGCGAATGGGAGGGGCGAGGGGCGAATGGGAGGGTCGAGGGTGGGGTTATTTTTTATTTGAAAGATTGCGGATCATGAAATAAAGCATTTTGGAAATATCCTCCGCTAGAGAAACGCCTTCCTCATACTCGCTGCGCTGGATGCTACCTTCAACGGACAACAAATCAAGTATCGCAACACATTCGAAAACCGATGCTCTGGAGATAATAAAGAATTTTTTTCTATCAGGACTTGTGGATCTTCCTGATCCTTCAGCAATGTTTAAGAGAACACTATGCGAGGCCCGAAGTAACTGGTCTTGGATGTACTTATCCAATTGCCCGCTTTTAACGAGGCCTTTGTTGTGTAAATAGAAAAGCTGCGATTTCTTGTAAACGTCAAGTTTCTGAAATTCGAAGCGTTCAGGGTTGTAGAGGTAAGGAGTCATTGTATTCCATTTGGTGCCGCAAAACTACTCACCTAAAGAATCAATAAAAACCTATATTTTATACTTGTTATTCGAATAAATTATACCTATCGCCTTTCCCTCGCCCCTCTCATTCGCCCCTCGCCCCTCTCATTCGCCCCTCGCCCCTCTCATTCGCCCCTCGCCTTATGCCTCCGCCATCCTCTTCAACGCCAATTCTTTTGCGAAGTCGACGAATACTTTGTATGCTTGGGTGAAGATGAAGCGGTCTTCGAAATTTTTGTGGACTATATTTCTTCTGGCCATACCGTTGATCAAGGTGCGGCGGCCGTCGGGATCTTTGAGGGCTTTGTTGCTTTCAATCAAATCGATGAAAGAACTGTTGTCGAAATAACGGTCGATTTCTTCGGTGGTGAATTCGTTAAATTCTAATGCTTCCAAGAAATTGCGGCCGTCTTTGTCGAGCTCATAACTGAGCACTGCGATGAAGATGCTCACGTCGCGCGAAAAGTTTTCGCTGGTTTCCTTGCTCAAGAGATAGGCGTAGTCTGATTTGAATACCAAATCCAAATCAAAAGACACTTTGAAAAATTCAGCGAAGAATTTCTCATTTTCTTTCAAAGAATTAAAGTGTTCTTCGTTGCTCAAAACGAATTTACCATTCATCAATTCTTCTACGATTTGTCTGTGATGCTGAGGATATACCATGATTAAAACTTAATTGCGGGTTCTACTTTTAACTTAGGAACGGATAGGTGAGAGGTGGTGGTTTTGATATCCACGCGCTCATTTTTATTGGGGAAATCGATTTGCAATCCTTCGTCGAACAGGAGTCCTGTGAGGGCGAAGAATTTTTCTGTTTCGATATTCTCAAAGTCGGCTTTCAAGGTGTTGTAACACCAGCCGAAGAAGTCGTTGACAGGCATTTGACTTTGAAGCTTGGTCATGAATGCTTCGCGATCAAAAATCCATTTGTCAAAATCGGCCACGCCTTCTTCATACATCACCACTTCAGGTTGTGCGAACTGTTCGAAGAATTCGCGCACCTTGTAGAGCATGTCTTTCGCGTACGGCATGTTGCGGCTTCCCTTGAGTAATGGAGGTGTGTCCATCTTGTAAGGATTGCGCAAGAATTCGATCCATCCCGTGAGGATGAGCGATTCGGTGCGGATGCGCTCAAGAAGCGGAAGAAGTTCGTTGGTCAAAATTTTCGATTGACGCAACAAATCGGTGTTGGTTTGAATCAATTGAACGTAAAGCTTTTCAAACTCAGCACGTGTTGTTTCATCACCAAAATCAAGACGTCTGCGATTCGCATATTCACTGATCTCCATCAGTTTGCTCGTCACCGATTCTGAGTGGTTAACGTCGAGAATCTTGTTGAGTGGCAATATGTAATAGTCGATCCAGAAAGACGCTTTGTGTACTTTATCGCGGTAGTCCACGCGTTCGATGTTCGATTTGAGGTCGCGCGTTTCAGCGAGAAGTCGAAACGCATTACGCTCCACTAAATCCACAAATTCGCGGATTTGGTGCGAAAGGTTTTTGATGCGCTCTTGAAGAATGTCTCTTTCTTGCGATTCGTATTTGCGAATCTTCATGAAGAGATCGCCAATCGAACCTTTGTATTTTTCAATGGTCTCAGGCAGAAGCGGCTTGAATTCAAACAACAGGAATTCCATCAGTTTGAAATACACATCGCGCATTTCGTAATCCGATCCTATTGGACGAATCACGCGGTATTCGCGCAAGCGGGCATTCATCAAATGTCCGTGCTTTTGACAAATCATGTCATACACTTCACGCGTGATGATACCATCGGTACTTTGATAATCGAATAAATCTCGAATAACGTCGAAGTACGTATGTATAAAGCTTAATATGGTCCGTGGTTCTGCCTTAATCATTGCAGTTATTCTTCAATTAGTGTGTATTTCACTTTTACTTCCGGCAATTCCGCTTCAATGTTTGCGGCGATTTTGCGGTACATATCGGTGAGATCAGCGAAGTTTAATTCGCTCATTTCTACTTGGTTCATAAAATTGGATAATAGGGTTAACTTCACCTACAAATCTATTTGGTTATCCGCTCTTTCACAAGGCTTGTTAATCATTTGGGGATAACTCTCGAGGGTTGTTTTCTTAACCTAAATCAAGTTATTTGCGGTAGATTTAGTTCACTTTTGAATATCACATTTCAGCATGAATCGAAAGCGATTTTTACAACTACTAACACTTGCTCCACTTGGAGTATCAGCGATGAAATTGAATGAACTTTACAATGCGACCTCCGATATGCCGGATACGCCGCTGATGCCTGCCATTTTCTTCGGACATGGCAGTCCTATGAATGCGATTGAGCTCAACAAATTCACGCAGTCACCACATAGAATTATAATCAATTGACAAATTATCGAAGCGTTTCAAAGGCGCTTCAATTGAGCATTCCAACACCAGAACATTACCGACCGCTATTGTATGTGTTGGGCATGAAACAAAAAGATGAGCGAGTCACTTTCTTCAACGATTTCACCACGATGGGTTCGATTTCGATGACAGGCGTGATGTTGGGATAAAAAAAAACCGCCCCCATCGGTTAAGCAATGAGAGCGGAATTTTAAATATTAGGTGGTAATCTAGTTCGAATTGATCTTCAACTCTTCGCGACGCACAGCATGCTGCTTGTCGTTAAGGTTGATCTTTCCTTTACTTCTGAAGATAAAGTAGTACTTGCTAAATCCATCATAAGGCTGCGGAGCGGCAAAGATTGGAATGAAGTTGTGCTCTTTACAGAATTGAACCAACTGCGGACGGTTATGTTCGTCGATTGTTCCAATCTC
>JBILSZ010000055.1:0-17554 GCA_044371755.1 Flavobacteriales bacterium
CGACGAAGCCTACAACAAAGCCATCGCCGAAGCCAACAAGCGTGCCGACAAACTCGTGACCGACGCCAACGCCAAAGGCGACAAGCTCATCCAAGACGCGAATGCGGCGGGTGATAAGCAGATAAACAAGTAGGGCGAGGGGCGAGGGGCGAGGGGCGAGGGGCGAGGGGCGAGGGATAAAAGCGAATTAGTTCTTAGGACCGAACGAAATTGGCCAAGTCTGTGTAATCATGGCTATCCGCTTTTTTTAGCGCAGCGATGTATCTTGATCGTATATCAGACTGAGCGATAAGGTCTGTACTTCCCCATGAAAATCTTTTTACCCCTAAAGTCTCTTCAAGTAATAAGTCAGCCATTAATCTAGAGTGCCTTCCATTCCCATTTGGAAAGACATGTATCAAAACCAACTGATGGTGAAATCTATAAGCTATTTCATCAGGCGGAAAGGTTTTGTGGTCAATCCAAAAGCGCACGGTATCGAGAAGCTCAGCGGTTCGCAACAAGATTGTCTTATAGTTCACTCCAATATTCTTTTCTGTTGTTCTGAATTCTCCTGCCCACCGCCACACTTTGCCATACATCCTTAAATGAAGCGCTTTTAAAAATTCCATCGTAAGAATGTCTGTCCGTCTTCGTTTACCAATCCATACAAGTGCTTCCCCTATGTTCTCTTGTTCCCAACGGTTTAATTCTGCTTGAGTAGTTATGTGAGACAGCTTTAGACCGTTTGCTTCATTGGGATCTAGGGGAGTTGCACCGATGGGATATTCAAATAGCGTCATTCTTTCCATAAATCTTTAGATTCATCTATAAGCAACTTCTCTATCATGTCTTTCAACACTTTGAGCTGTTCCTCGCTGCTTAGCTCTTGATTTTCCAAGCGCATCGTAGTCCCTATTCGCTGAAGTCTTTCAAGAGCTATCTTTTTAGCCTGTTCATGAACGATTGCCTCTAACGTATTTTCTGGCAATAAGGCATAAACGAATTTCATGTTTAACCCTTCTGCGATTCGGCGCATGGAGGAGAGCTTGAATTCTCCATTTTGCTCTGCATTCTCTATCCGCCAAAGACTCGCCTGCTGAATGCCTGTGCGCTTGGCCAAATCGGCTGATGTCATTCCTAAGGCCTCGCGCATCATACGAATCCAGCCCTTTTCAGGCAAAGTAGGGTTCAGCAATAATTTGTAAGCGGCCAACTTGTGATCAAGCTGCTCTCTTATCAGTTTTCTATTCCAATAGTCCATTTTTTTGACTTTTTTATCATAATAACCACCTCATTCCATTACAAATATATCATAATAATAGTAATTTTCAATGATAAATATGTAACAAAGAAGGATCGTAATTAGGAATAGGAGTAGGAAATTGGAAGATGGAGTTTGGACTTCGGAATTACTCCCTTTGGAAAGATACCTGCAAAATTTCGTACAGTGATCAACTGTCTTTTTGCACGGAAGAATATTCGACTACTAATTGTTCACCTCCGCTTGCCCACAACCTCCGAAAATGGCCTCATCGAAACACAGCGGTTCATCAAAGAATAAATTCAACCCTGCCCACCCCAGTCACTCCGTCGCCAGTCGCTCGTCGCTCAGTCCTTCAGTAACTCAGTCCCTCAGTCGCTTCGTCGCTCGTCCCTCAGTCGATCCGTCCCTCCGTAACTCCGTCCCTCAGTCTCTAAGACCCGATCCTCCCTCTAACCTCCGCTTCGATCGCCTCCGCTTTCTGTTCGAGTTCTTTGGCTTTGGCGAGGAGGGGTTCGGTGAAACTCTTGTCCTTGATACCGCCCGCGTTGATGCGCACGTTCATCACTGCACCCAACACTGCGGCGCGAGCACATAGAACACCCACTCCAGCATCTGTGATCGAATTAGGATTGCCGATTTCTACCATACGCTGCATCACTTGCATGCTCTCCAACGCCAAATCTGCCGTGCGGTATGGTATCTCCATCGCATATTTCGACGCATCTTCTATCGCTTTCGAACGAATGGCTTTTTCTTCATCCGTACCTTTGGGCAAACCAAACGATTCCATGATTTTATTAAATGCACGTGTGTCTTCGTCGACCAACGCCATCAATTGTTGCTGATAATAAACGCCCTTCTCTGCCCACTCAGAAAACTCTTCCCAACGATCGTCCCATCCGCGTTTGTGTGAAGAAAGATTCGCTACCATCGCGCCCAAGGAAGCTCCTAAAGCTCCTACATAAGCGCTGATGCTTCCGCCACCTGGAGCGGGCGATTCACTGGCTGTTTCGTCTGCAAAGGCGCGAAGTGTCATGTCCACCAATCGCTTGCCTCCGCTCAACTTTTTTTCAATGATGTATTCGATTACTTTGTCTTCTACGTTGAACGTTGCGAGATCATCCAATCCGAGCGACTTCACAGCGATCTTCATTTTTTCTTTTTCAGAAATCCCCAACGAACGTTGTTGCTTTTTCAAAAAATAATCCGCCGCATCTAACAATGATTGCTTGGGAATCAAACCGACCAACTCCGAACCCGTAACACGAATGCCGCGCTCGTCGGCCTTTTTAACGGCTTCTTCAAACGCCAAGTGTACAGGAGTGATATTGATATTGGTCAAATTGAGCGACAATTGTGCAATGCCATATTCTTCAATAAACCATCCGATTCCCTTCACTGATTTCAATGTGCCTGGTACGCGTTTCGGTTCACCATTTTCATCCAATACGGGTTTTCCATTCTCTTGCACTACCCTACCCGCTTCTCTGATATCAAACGCAATCGCATTGGCTCTGCGTGTGGAAGTGGTATTCAAATTAATATTATAAGCTACCAAAAAATCTCGCGATCCAATGGTGGTGATTCCAGATTTTCTGACATCTTCGGTGATGCTGTTTGGACCAAAGTCTGGCTTCCATTCAGCAGTTGTAATTTTTTCTAAAGCTTCATATTCCCCCTTGCGGCAATTGGCAAGATTGCGGCGCTCTTCATTCGTCGCAGCATATTCATAAAAATATCCAGGTATTCCCAACTCTTTTCCTACACGCTCTCCCAATTGTCGCGCATATTGAGCGCATTCTTCAACAGTCACTCCTGCGATTGGAACGAGCGGGCAAACGTCCGTAGCACCTTGACGCGGGTGTTCGCCTTTGTGTGTGCGCATGTCAATGAGTTGAGCGGCCTTCTTGATCAATCGAAACGCTGCTTCCACCACTTGTGCAGGTTCACCAGCAAAAGTGATCACCGTGCGGTTGGTTGATGCTCCGGGATCTACATCCAACAACATCACTCCTTCCACTGTTTCCACTTCGGCTGCAATCGCCTGAATTTTCGCCTTGTCACGCCCTTCCGATATATTGGGCACACACTCAATAATTCTCATGCAATATTAATTTATGCGGCGAAGGTCGTAACACTCGAACAATTACCCAATTTTTTCATCTAATTTTGACCCATCGACAAAAGTCCTCTTATGAAAAAAATAATTTTCTCGGCATTAGTTGGCTTGGCATTATTTGCTTGCAAAGACCAAAAGACCGCAACTCAAAACGGCGCCGATTCGGCGGCTAACAAAACTTCAACAAGTTCTGAACAAAGTGTACAAAATACACAAAGCCAAAACCAATCTACAGCCACCGCTAGCCGAGTAAAAGAAGTGATTTTTTACACCATCAGCACCGACGAATTGGCTGCTATTGCTGAATCACAAGGCGAAGAATCACCAGACATTGTGATGGTGGACGAATTTGATGCAATAACGAATGAATTCATGGAGTCTTCTGGCATCGCGGGGCTCGAAATCAGAGTTATAGATACTAAAAAATTCATGGTACCCTTTGGTAATCAACAATTGATGATAGAACGAAATAGCACCGACAATAAATTTGGTGTCGTCTTTAATGATGGCGTGCAAGCACCCAAAGTGATTAAAGGATTGCGTTCGGTCGATGAATATCGCAAAGTAGCCGCTGAATTTTTTGGCACGAAATAACAATAAATAAGACGGTTTCTAGTTGCTGGCCTTTTCCAACAAAAATCAGTTATATTTTAATGCATCCCGTGCTTACCTTTGCCACTCGAACTCAATGACAGTCGAACCAAACAAAAACAGATGAATCACATTGGAAAGAAGCCCGAAGGGGCAAGTCTTGATTATTTAGGTTTGAAAAACGTAGCAACAGCTTTCTGGAATCTACACCCCGCAGAGCTTGTTGAAGAAACACTCCACCTCGGTCAGGGTGTACTATCTGATAAAGGCGCTCTCGCCATTGATACCGGAGAATTCACCGGTCGCTCACCAAAAGATAAGTTTATTGTAAAAGATGCAGTCACCGAAAATACCGTTTGGTGGTCGCAGTTCAACATTCCATTTGATGCGAATAAATTCGATCGCATCTTTGAACGCATGTCTGCATACCTCACTGGTCGTGATGTGTATGTGAGAGATGCTTATGTTTGCGCAGATCCTCGCTACAGAATGAACGTTCGGGTGTTGACAGAATTTCCTTGGAGCAATATGTTTGCATACAACATGTTTCTCCGTCCAACGGCAGAAGAACTCGAAACGATTAAGCCCGACTGGCACGTCATCTGTGTTCCTGGTTTCATGGGCGATCCAGAAATCGATGGCACGCGTCAACACAATTTCGCAATCATCAATTTCACCAAAAAAATGGCCATCATCGGTGGCACTGGATATACTGGAGAAATTAAAAAAGGTATTTTCACTGTATTGAATTATGTACTGCCTCAAGACAAAGGTGTATTGAGCATGCACTGTTCTGCCAACGTTGGTAAGGATGGAGACACTGCTGTTTTCTTTGGTCTTTCAGGCACAGGTAAAACCACACTTTCTTCTGATCCAAATCGCCGCTTGATTGGTGATGATGAACATGGATGGACAGACAACTCGGTATTCAATTTTGAAGGCGGTTGTTATGCAAAAACAATCGACTTGACCAGAGAAAAAGAACCACAGATCTACGATGCCATTCGCTTCGGAGCAATCTTGGAAAATATCGGATTTGAAGAAGACGGAGTAACACCTGACTATACCGACAAAGAGAAAACAGAAAACACCCGCGTGAGCTATCCACTTTATCACATCGATAATATCATGGAGCCTAGCATGGGTGGCATTCCAAAAAATATATTCTTCCTCACTTGTGATGCGTTTGGTGTATTGCCTCCAATCAGCAAGCTCACGAAAGGCCAGACGATGTATCAGTTTATCAGCGGATACACGGCAAAGGTTGCAGGAACTGAAGCCGGCATCACAGAACCTACTACTACTTTCAGCGCATGTTTTGGCGCACCTTTCCTACCCTTACACCCTACCAAGTATGCGGAGATGATGGGTAAAAAGATTGATGAGAGTGGCGCGAAAGTTTGGTTGATCAACACAGGCTGGAGCGGCGGCGCATACGGCACCGGAGAGCGCATCAAGTTGCGTTTCACCCGCGCGATGATCACCGCAGCCCTCGAAGGAAAACTCGATGATGTTGCCTATGAAACGCACGAAGTATTCGGCTTAGCAATGCCAACATCTTGTCCTGACGTTCCTGCTGAATTGCTCAATCCGCGTAAGACTTGGGCAGATAAAAATGCATACGACACAAAAGCCAACGAGCTCGCCGAAAAATTCGTGAACAATTTCGAAAAGTTCAAAGAATTCGCGAACGACGAAATCATGGCCGCCTCTCCGAAGACGAGAGCAAACGCTTGATTAGAGACTAGTGACTAGATACTAGATACTAACGACTAGTGACTAGAGACGAACGACTAGTGACTAGAGACTAAGGAGCTTTGAAAAAACAACCCCCATTGAAATTCATTTCATGGGGGTTTTTATTTTCTTTCACACCACCCTATTATCCTATTATCCTATTCCCCTATTATCCTATTATCTTATTACCTTATTATCTTATTATCCTATTACCCTATTATCTTATTACCCTATTATCTTATTCCCACCCTCCCTCTCCTTGTTTCCTTGTCACTTCTGAGTTCGATGAAGTATTCGCCGGGGGTGAATTGGGCTTCGGGCCAAGTGATGGTGACGACGGATTTGTCGGGACCAGCGGTGAGCATTGACTTGCCTGATAATACTTTTCGACCTGTGATGTCGTACATATCGTATTCGACTTGATCCAAGCCTTGCAACCATTGCGCGGCGATATGTATGCGATCAGTGGCGGGATTGGGAAAAATGACCACCAAGTCTTCTCGCAGATTTTGTACGATTGGTTCGTTCAAATCCAATAATGCTTTCCACAAATCTGGAATGCCATATCCCAAAGAATCCGATGGGTAGTTGTAACGATGTGCGCTAGCCTCTATCGCTCGGAAAATTTCCATATTTGTTTTTCTTCCTTTTGTGGCTTGAAGCAGCAAAGCCGCGCCACCCGCCATGATGGGGCTGCTGAATGAGGTGCCGTTGCCAGTTCGAATGGTTCCGTCCAAATCTGCAAACACTGTGGCTTGCCCCATCGCCATCACGTTGGGTTTGACATCTCCATCTGCGGCAGGACCAAAACTGGAGAAGAATGCTCTGTGTGCATTTGCGTTTACTGCACCAACGCACAACACACTATCACCATCGCTGGGCGAGGTGATGTAGAACCAAGGTTGATGTCCAGAATTGCCCGCACTATTAACTACTAAAATCCCTTTTGAAGCGGCTATATCGCCCGCTATTGCCGAACGTGTGGTATTTCCATCCATGTCGGCATAGGTGTGATCCATCGTTGGATCATCAAAACGGCTATAGCCTAAACTTGAATTTATGATATCTACGCCTAAGCTGTCTGCATACTCTGCGGCAACTACCCAGTTGTCTTCTTCAATCAAATATTCAGACTCTGGATTTTCTGTTCTGAATAAATAATACGATGCATCTGGTGCAGTGCCAATAAGCGAATCAGGCATAAAACCACCCACTGTGCTCAACACAAAAGTGCCGTGATTGCTGCGATTGAATACATTATTTTCATTTGTAAAAACAAAATCTCTTGTACCTAAAAGTCTTCCTTCGTCTCGGAGTTTTTCAAATATTGATAATTGATCCGTCAAATTCCATCCCGCATCAAAAAGTGCGATTTGAATCCCTTCTCCCGTGAAGCCTAGCTCATGCAGTACGTGCGCATTGATCATGCTCACCTGCCGATATGAAGGACCGTAAAATTGTCGGTATTCATCTTCGATGTCAAATTCGTCTGATGCATCTCTGTTTTCGACCAGCGAAAGTTTGTCAGAATGAGATGAAGAATCTGTAGAATAATCTCTCACTTCTAATACAAACGGTAGAGCATTTACGAAATCAAGAATCTCTTGTCGTCGCAACGTATCCTCGATTTTTAAAGTCATTGAATTAAACCACTTCGACACATGATGTTTGCTACAACTGCCGATTGAAAGCACTTCTTCTACATAATTTGGATTTACAGGCAAATCTTTCCACTCGAGCGCTATGCCCCAATCGATGCGGCGTTGAATACTTTTTTGAGATAAAAAAGCTTGAGGGTTGTCCAAAGAATAAGGCGTTCCCTCTTTATCACTAAAACGGATATAATAGTAATCGGGTGCTGTTTGTCCGAAGGATAAAACAGTGCCTAGCGCAAATACCAATGTGTAGATCCATTTCATAACTAAACGAATATACACATAAACAACTCAAACACCTACTCGTTCGGTTGGCGGGTACTAATTAGTTTGCCTGACTCGTACACTTCGATTTTTGTGATTTGACCTTTTTCTGAATAATAGATGACTTCTCCTTCGAGTAGGTCGTTTGCATAATCACCTTGCATCTTGACCTGAGTTCCGCTTAGTTTCTCACGGTACATGATGCCCACCTCCATGTCTTCTTTTGAGCCCGGCACTTGAACGAATTCGCCTATATCGTACCATTCGGTGAAGGGACCGTCTTTTATACCATTTTCATACGTGTATTCATTTTTAGGAATACCCGATTCATGATATTCTTTAAAACCTCCTGTATTGTACTTCTTCTTTTTTTCAGTTCCGTATTCATAGAGAATGCTGATTTCTAGTTTACCGAGACTATCATAGAAATACCACATTCCATGCTTTTGACCTTTTACAAACTTCCCCTCGTTCTCGAGGGTTCCGTTTGTGTTCCATTGCTTAAATGGGCCATCGAAGTCTCCGAGTAGATAGGTACCTTCTCTTTCTTTTTTTCCAGAATCGTAATAGTCTGTGAATGGGCCCTCTTTGATGCCGTTCTTGTAAGTATGCAGGCTCACCAATTTACCATTGGCATAGTAGTATTTGCAAAGACCATTGAGAATGCTATCGGTGTATTGTTCTTCACCCCTTAGTATACCTGCTTTGTCGTATAGCTTCCACAATCCCTCGCGTGCCCTCACCTCTTTTCCTTTTATCTTTTTAAGCTCAAATCTTCCTTCACTCATGATGGTTTTACCATCATCATAAAAATTGACATTCTCGGTGATTCGCTCCCCATCAATATGGTTCATTTTGGTCATCACTTCACCTGAAGGATAGTACCATTCCCAAACACCCACAGGTACTCCATTTGTAAATTGACCTTTGTATAAAAGGGCCTTCGGGTTAGAGCCATAAACGCGAATCCAAGGCCCTTGGCGCTTTCCCTTACTATCAGTAACATTGTAATCTTTTCCAGCCTCTCCAGCCGGCCAAATCTGTCCGGGCTTTTGGGCGCTTAGACTTATTGTAACTAGTACAAAAAGTCCGATTAACAAGGGTTTCAAGCGAGTGATAAAAATCATTATTCTTAAAAAGATTAAATTTTTCGGGCGCAAAGTCAAATATAATGCCCGATTCGAAATTATTGTGAGAAAAGAAACGAAACAAGTGCTCCAACGAAAGTTGTACACTACAAATTGTAATGTACTTTTGGACGCCATTTGGGGGAATCCGAATGGAAATCATTTTAAAACATCAATAATTAAAATACAATGAAAGTAACAGTGGTAGGTGCAGGTAACGTAGGAGCTACCTGTGCTGATGTTTTGGCTCATCGCGAAATCGCGAACGAGGTGGTATTGGTGGATATCAAGCCAGGTTTTGCTGAAGGCAAGGCCCTCGATATCTGGCAGACCTCACCCATCAATCTTTATGATACCCGCACCATCGGTTCGACTGATGATTATAGCAAAACAGCCAATTCGGATGTTGTTGTAATCACAAGTGGTCTTCCAAGAAAACCGGGGATGAGCCGCGATGATTTGATCGCTACCAATGCAGGTATCGTGAAAACTGTTACTGAAAACGTGATCAAGCATTCGCCAAATGCAAAGATCGTAGTGGTTTCAAACCCACTTGACGTAATGACTTACTGCGCTTACCTCACAGCGAAAGTAGATAGCAGCAAGGTATTCGGTATGGCGGGTATCCTTGATACTGCTCGTTACCGCGCATTCCTCGCTGAGGCGCTCAACTGTTCACCAAAAGATATCCAAGCGGTATTGATGGGTGGTCACGGCGACACCATGGTTCCACTTCCTCGCTATACGACTGTTGGTGGAATTCCAGTAACTGAATTGATCAGCAAAGAAAAGTTGGATGCCATTGTAGAGCGCACCAAAGTAGGTGGCGGTGAAATCGTAAACCTTCTTGGAACTTCTGCTTGGTATGCTCCAGGTGCTGCGGCTGCGCAAATGGTAGAAGCGATCGTTCGCGACCAAAAGCGCATCTTCCCTGTTTGTGCTTGGTTGAACGGCCAATATGGTCTCAAGGACATCTACCTCGGAGTTCCAGTGAAATTGGGCAAAAATGGTATCGAAGAAATCATCGAGCTCCAATTGAACGACGACGAGATGGCATTGCTTCATGCCTCTGCCAAGTCAGTGAAAGAAGTGATGAGTGTCCTCGACAACATGAATATCGTGACCGCATAATTTAATTATGCAAAAAAATAACATTATGAAAATCCTCCTGATCACCACGATCAGGAGGATTTTTCTTTTTATTGCATTTTTATCCATTATGTCACCACTCTTCGGTATAAATATTATCAAGCAAATTGAGCGACAGCGAACCAAGAAATGGGAACGTGCGGGAATCAAGTTCATGCGCTTCACCGACAGCCGAGGTGATCACGGATTCTATGCGAAAATCACCAACAAGCCCAAGATGCTTCTCATTCATGGCTTTGGAGCAGCAGGGCTGTTGCAGTGGTACGACACTGCACGCTTGCTAAAGAATGATTACGATCTCATCATCCCCGATTTGTTGTGCAGCGGTGCGAGCATCGTGAGAAATGGCGACTACAGTGTAGAAGCACAGGTGCAACATCTGAAATCCATCATTGACCATCTAGACATTAAAGAAAAAATAATCATTTGTGGCAACTCCTACGGCGGACTCATCGCCGCAGAATTTGCACACAAATATCCTGACCAAATCGCGCATCTCTTTTTTTACGATGCGCCTGTAAAATTCTATTCGCTTCATTACGCGGATAGTGTAGCGAAGTCATTGGGTGTGCCAGGCATCGATGAACTCTTGATGCCACCAGGACCAGAAGAAATGAAAGCATCATTAAGAGTGATTTATCACAAAGTGCCTTTCATTCCTGATTTTGTTTTCAATGAAATGTTCGACCCGTCCTTTCCATCTACAAGAGACGAGCAAAAGAAACTCCTCGAAAGCCTTATTGCAAAAGAAAAGGAATATCAAGAAAGAGCATATCAATTTTCTTTCCCTATATCGATTCTTTGGGGGCAATACGATCAACTCATTCCGCTCTCAACTGCAGAATCTCTCATCACATATTTCAACATCCCACGCGAGCGCGTGCATATTTTTCCCGACGCCGCCCACGCGATCAACATGGAGCGACCGAGGGAGTTTGTGAAAGTGATTCGAAAGCGAACAATATAGGAACAAGGAAGAAAAGAACAAAGAACAAGGAAGAAAAGAACAAGGAACAAGGGATTCGGAATTCGGAATTCGGAATTTTGAATTCAATAAAAAAGCCACCGAACTTGCGGTGGCTTTTTTATGATATTCTATTGAGATAATACTATTTCTTTGTTGGCGTGGGGGCTTTGGGGGCCTTTGGCGCTGTAGGGGGAGCTGGTGCTGCGGGAGGTGCAATCTCAGGATTCATGCTTGGAATAGCGGCACTTGATGTTGGTGCTGGCTTTTCTTTCTTCTTCGCATACTTCAATTCATCCACGATATTTTTTCCACCCATCAACTTGTCTACGATAAACAACACATAGCGGATGTCCACTACTATTGTACGCTGCAATTCGGGCTCGTATGCGATATCACCAGACATCGCTTCCCAGTTGCCGTCGAATGCGATACCGATGAGATTGCCATCGCCATCAATCGTTGGGCTACCACTGTTACCACCAGTGATGTCAAGATCTGCAATGAAGCAAACTACTAACTCGCCTTTTTCATTCGCATACTTTCCATAATCACCACGGTTGATCAACTCAGCAAGTTTGTTGGGAACAACGAACTCTGGATTGGTTTCGTCGCGCTTCTCCATGATACCTTTTGAGGTAGTGTAGTAGTCATAACGAACTGCATCTGCAGCCTTATAATCTTTCACCTGACCGTAAGTGATACGCATAGTGCTATTCGCATCAGGCGCATATTGCTTGTCAGGATTCATTTCACGCAAACCCTTTACATACAAACGATACCCAACATCAAACTTCTCTTGTGCATCATTTGCGAAGCTAGCTCTATAACTTTCAATAGAACTATTTCCAACCATCACAGCCATATCTTTTTGCATCACCTTCGCATTTGGTTTCGCTAAAAACGCCATGCACTTTTCCTTAGAAACGAGCACCGAAGAAGCAAACATCTTTTTTACAAAAGCATCTACGTTTCCTTTGAATTTTGTTTCGATGGTTTTTGTCCATTCTGGGCGCTGTGCTGCTGGAATATTCTTAATATACATTTTGGTCAACTCGGTGAATACATCACGCTCAGTTTCCATATCATAATCTTTGTAGAAACCTTCGGCTTGCTGCTTAAGACTTTCTAGAATACCTTTTTTCTTATCAGGGTTTTGTTCCTTTTCATAAGCTTCAAACGTACGTCCAAAGCGGAAAGCGAAGAGCGGAAGCTCAGCTCCGATGAGGCCCGCTTCTACAGCATAGACATTGCTCTTAGCATTTGCATCTGTCGCTGCATAGTATTCTTTGATCATATCCAACGCTTTGCCATATTCAGCTTGGCGCGCTTTGTCCTTTGCAACCCAGTCAGCAAACATAGCCTCCTGCTTCGATTTTTTACCATATACATCCAAGCGCTGCAAACCTTTGCTTTGACCGATGAAATACTTCCAGTAGTTTGCAGTAGAAGCATACTTAGCAGCATACTTTAAGCGCACTGCAGGATCTGCGTCCATGTGCTTTTTCATCGTCTTCAATTTCATATCACGCACCTCAACAGTCGCTGGGTTGGTGATATCTAAAGCTTGCTTTACTCCCCAAGAAGAGAGGAAACGATCAGTACTACCAGGGAAACCCATGATCATCGCGAAGTCACCTTGCTCTACACCATTGATGTTAACTGGCAAGAAATGCTTAGGCTTGTACGGCTTATTTTCCGCAGAATAATCCGCAGGATTGTTGTCCTTATCTGCATAAATACGAATCATAGAAAAGTCACCCGTGTGACGTGGCCACATCCAGTTGTCTGTGTCTCCGCCGTATTTACCAACGCTTTCAGGAGGATTACCTACCAAACGAATGTCTCTGAATGTTTCGTAAACGAAAAGATAATATTCATTTCCGTAAAAGAAGCTCTTTGCGTCAACTTCATAGCGGCCACCTTCTGAAGCCTTGCCACTCAACTGAGCAAGTTTCGCCTGTACCAATGCTTCGCGTTCTTCTTGCTTCATATCGCTTTTCACACCTTCTAGTACCTGAGAAGTGATGTCTTCTACGCGCACCAAGAAAGAAATTTCAAAGCCTTGCATCGGTAACTCATCAGTGAGTGAACGAGCGCAAAAACCGTTGGTGAGAATATCATTCTCTACAGTCGCCAAGCCTTGGATTGCATCATAAGCACAGTGGTGATTTGTAAAAATCAAACCCTTGTCGCTCACCACTTCTCCTGTGCACTGACCGCCGTTGAGTCGTACGATTGCATCTTTGAGTGAAGCATTGTTGATATTGTAAATTTCCTCGGCGGTGAGATTCAATCCGAGATTTTTCATCTCTGCTTCTTGAACGCGATTCAACAAGCTCACCAGCCACATCCCCTCATTGGCGCGCAATACAGAAGGCATTGCCAATACCAATAGGACAATAATTCTAAGACTAATTTTCATGGTTTATTTGGTTAAAAAAATTCCTATTCCAATGTCCACTTTGAATTTGCCACAGCTTCATCAAAAGCAGCATACAACATTTTTAATTCTGAAGGACCTTGATAGCGATTCTTGATTGACTTCTTCACTCCATCACGCACAACAGTGCTGTGAACGGCAGGAATGTCTTGAATGCCTTCAAAGTCGTATTCATCCTTTAGGCTAAAATATTTAATCTCATCTACTACTTGAGCAAGCTTTAGAAGAGTGGCAGCATTCATGGTTGAGTGGTAAGTACCGATCATTTGCACGTGATTGCGACCTTCATAAGTGGCGTATCCGCTTTTGTAAATTTTCAAATTGAAGATGGGGCATGTTCCAAAGCAAGCTCCTCTTTTATATTCGTAGAGCAGAGAATCTTGGGCGACAGTTTGTTCTTCGGCTGGCGTCACGTTTGTGATTTCTTGCGAGGGAGTGCTGGTGGTGGGAGCCGTGGCGCGCTCTTTATTTTTACAAGAAAATAAAATTAATAGACACGATATAATCAGCGTAATTCTCATTTCTTGATTTGCTTCTTCTTATCCGATAACTTTTTCTGTTGATCTTTTTGAATCTGCTCCAAACGCTCAGCGAAACTTGACTTCTTCTTCGGCTTCTTTTTGTTTTCATCAATCTTCGCACGAATTGCGTTCTCATCGATGATGTAATTTTTAATCACATACATCTGTCCAATTGAAATCATGTTAGCAGTAAAATAATAGAAGCTAAGACCACTTGGCATATTATTGAAGAAGAACAACATCATCACCGTAAAGAGATTCATCATCACCTTCATGTTGGGCATTCCTGGCTGCGTCATTGCGGGCTGCGAACTCATGCTCATTTTTGTGTAAATGAATGTGGAAGCTGCCATCAATAAAGTAAAACCAGACACGTGGTTGCCGTAAATAGATGATAAAATTGGAATGTTTTGCGACCAGCTCACAATGCTATCGTAAGCCGCTAAATCATCTGCCCATAAGAAACTCTTTCCGCGCAACACAATTTCCGCGGGAAAGTATCGAAACATTGCATATAGGATAGGCATCTGAAGCAATACCGGTATACATCCCGCGAAAGGATTCACTCCCGTCTGACGATACAAGCCCATGATGGCTTGTTGTTTTTCCATCGCTGCTTCTGGTTTGTTTTCGTACTTCTTGTTGATCTCATCAATCTCTGGTTTCAAAACGCGCATCTTCGCACTGCTCAAGAAGTTTTTCCAAGTAACAGGGAACAATACGGTTTTGATAACGATAGTCACCAAAAGGATGATCAATCCAAAACTTCCGATCCAAGAACTGAACAACCAGAAGAGCGGGCGCACCACATATTTGTTGATGATACCGATGATGCTCCATCCGTAGTCGATGATGCGATCGAATTCAGAAACCTCGAGTGCGTCTAATACCTTATAGTCGTTTGGACCGAAGAAGAATCGCAAGGTTGTATTTGATGACTCACCACTCACAGGGAGGGCGAGGTTTGCAAAATAACGCTTCGTTGAAACACTATCTTTCATCACAGAAATAGCAAGCTCAGCGTTCGCTTTAAAATTTTGATCATTGATAACCGCGGCTGTGAAATAGTCTTGCTTGAACGCCATCCAATTCACATTCTTTTCTGTGAATTGCACATCATCGGCGCTTTCGCTGAGGTAGTCGCGATCGCCTTCATTCTCTCTAAAATAAACGGATGACTTGCTGCGCTCTGCCGTAATTCCTTTTTCATTTGCATGTCCTACAACCAACCATTCGAGCTTCATATCAGAAGAAGCGAGTGCGAACTCATTGCCAAGACCAACGATATTTACTTTACATGGTATCTCGTAGCTATCCGGTTCGATGTGATATGTCAGTTCGAGATATTTTGAAGGATCTGCTGTCTTTAACTTCAATGTCAAGTCTTTCGCTCCGCCCTTTGCATCAATGCTTGTAGCGCTTGGTTCGAAAAAGAAATAATCCGTGCTGAGGCGACCTTTGCCTGATAGGTTCATTGTCAACTTCATCTTCGAAAGGCTGTCCACCCAAAGCTGAACAGGCTGGCCGTCGCGATAGCGTGTGTAACCATCCATTAGCGTCGCCGTGCTGATCATACCACCTTTAGTGGAAATCTCAAGAGCGATCTTATTGTTGACCACTTTGATCAACTGTTCGTTGCCCTGCGCTGCTGGAGCGAGGATGCCGTATTTATTTTGTAAAAAAGCGGCAGCTGCAGAATCGCTAGTGAAAGCTTGTTGCTGCTCCACCTTCTCTTCAGTAGCCTTTTGGATTTGAGTCTCTTCTTTGATTTTAGCTTCAACACGTGCTAAGCTGTCGAGACGCATTTGTTCTGCGCGCTCCTCGGGCGAAGGGGTATTGAACCAAGAAAAGCCAATGACTAGTGCCAACATGAGCACCAAGCCAAGAATAGTATTACGATCGAAATTCATATGTTAAACCACAAAATAGGGCGCAAAAGTCGGTACTATGAGGGCATGAACCTGCATTTTCCTGATTTTTTTTGCATCCTTTACGATATTTCTATTGAAAAGCCAACGAATGCCCCAATTTTGCGGAGCTTCTGCTTAACAGTGAATGCAAATATTTCTTATATTTGCTTACCTCGAATAGTATGATTAAAAATACCAGAGAAATAAGTCTAAGCATACCCATCCAAATCTTTCCAGAAGATAAATTTTGGATTGCGTATTGTCCTATTCTTGAAATTTCAGGCTATGGTGATACCGAAGAACAAGCGAAAGAATCCTTTGAGGTTTCGTTGAAGATATTTATTGACGAAGCAGTAAAGAGAGGAACTCTTGAAAAGATTTTGCTTGATCTAGGCTGGTCACTTTCAAAATTTCCAAAAGCGTCCTATAAGCCTCCAAAGCTAGCTTTGTCGAAGAGAAAAAAAACGGTTGTTAGAGAAACGATTAATGAAAAAGTTCTTATTCCGTATTAACAACCTATGTCAAGTAAACCTATTAAAAGAAAGGTTTGGGTTGATTGGCTTAAATCTAGAGGCTTCAAACACATTCGAACAGAAGCTAGTCATGAAATTTGGGATAATCCAGTAGAGCCGCTCAATAGACCAATTGTTTTCAGAACAGTAGGGAAAGAAATCCCTGCATTCCACATAGATACTTGTTTAAAAACAATTGGAGTAGCCTACAAAGACTTCATAAAGGAAGCTAAGTGAAACAATACTTTATTTTAGGAAAAAAAAATATAGTAATGAGTGCCACGCTGTTAGGCGTCACTGTTTCGCTATTGATTCTTGAGATACTTCTCGGATCGGTGAGCATTGCGACGATTGATGTGGTGAAAAGCTTGGTGGGCGTGCAATCGGACGAAAAAATCAATGTAATCATCTTAGAATCTCGTTTGCCGAGAGCGATTACGGCGCTAACAGGCGGCATGGCACTCGCGCTCAGTGGTTGGCTCATGCAGACGCTCTTTCGCAATCCACTCGCCGGACCTTCTATCTTAGGTATTTCGAGTGGTGCATCTCTTGGAGTTGCCCTTGCCATCATGGGAGGTGCGGCAGCAGGCATTGCTGGTACACTCTCGATAACATTGGCTGCGCTTATCGGAGCAATCGCCGTAATGCTCATCATACTGCCTTTTTCGTATCGGTTAAAAGATCATGTAAGTCTTTTGATATTTGGAATCATGCTCGGCCATTTTACGTCGGCTATTGTAAGCATTCTGCAATTCAAATCCTCACAAGAAAATCTACGAAGCTTTGTACTTTGGGGCATGGGAAGCTTTAGTGATGCGAATTTCACTGAGATTTTAATTATCTCTATTTTCTTATGCATAAGCATCATTTTTTTGAGTTTTCGGCTTACTGCACTTAATATTCTGCAACTCGGTGATGAATATGCCAAATCACTCGGCGTGAATGTAAAGTCATTGCGCATCTTGCTTATTCTGCTTTCTGGAGCACTCGCCGGAGTAGTTACTGCATTTTGCGGCCCCGTTTCATTCATAGGACTTGCGGTGCCTCATTTTGCGCGTATGCTTTTCAAAACATCCAACCATCAACGACTCTTCTTTCCACTTATCCTCATAGGTGGTATAACTGGCCTATTTAGCGACTGGAGTTCACGCATGCTCGAAATTCCATTGAACGCGGTGACATCGGCGATTGGCGCTCCTGTGGTGATAATGATCATCATGCGTTATTCTAAATCAAAAAATTATTTTGGATAAAAAAATGGCGCTGCTTCATATCGATAATCTCAGTTATGGATTTCCAAATAAAAAATTGGGGAC
>JBILSZ010000147.1:0-5256 GCA_044371755.1 Flavobacteriales bacterium
GGATGGTATTCAGTGCGATGAGTCGAAGCACCAAGAAAATAGAAGAACTGAGTTTATAATAACTGGCGTTAAGAAATAGTTCATGTCTAGCAGGCTTTCGATTCGATTTAGAATCGAAGGCCTGCTGAGATGACAATATTCAGAAGATGATTGGTAATTACCGTCTCCTCAATAAATGATGGGTCGTAAATCCAATAAGAATCCTGATTTTGTCCACTATACATAGCGGCTATATCAATGGAGAACGAATCTTTTCTGTACCCAAATCCTGATGTATAAGTCATACGAGCATTATTAATGGCAGCACCATTTACAAATGGGCTTGTTTCGTATATCACACCCGCTCTTCCTCTGAAACGATCTGCGATTCTAATCTCTGCTCCCGTTCTCACGCGGTGAATCCTTCTATAAATGGTTTCAATAGTTTTATTTTCAATGGCAAAATCATAATCATTGCTCAATCCTCGAGTGTCCATTTTTATCCTGCCGAAATGCGTTGTTTCATAGTCTGCTGAAACCACTCCTGACTTGCCCAATATAAATGCAGCACTCGCCATATAGCGTGCAGGCACTCTTACATTGTAGTTGCTAAGTAGCTCGGGAGAAAAGAAGCTATATCCTGCGCCATCGACGAAAGTACTCGACATCGACGTGCTATATGCATCGGCTATCACCAAGTTGGTTGGACTCTGCCAAGTGGCACCTACACGCAATTTTTCTCCTATACGATATATCGCTCCGAGACGCATGTTCAAGCCACTTCCGCTCGCGTTGATATCTTCAGTGTAGGTATAGTTATTCAAATATCCAGAATCTACAAAACGTTCGGTGTAGGTACTTGACTCTCTAAAGAATACCGACTGCACACCTATGGTCATACCGATCATAAGTTTCTCTTCAAGGCTCATCCCGAGAGCAAAGGTGGTTTCAGAGTGGCGGCCACTGCGGTTTATGTTCTTGCGCTGATTGATTCTGCCAATATTTTCCGCCGCGATATAAGTGTTTTGTAAAGTATCCAACGGATCTATAAGGTATGACTCCCATGCAAGACCAGCTCCAAACGGATATGCATCAGAAACTTCATTATATGCAATACCATTGGCCTGGGCCGCAAATACATTCAGTAGCGTATTGTTCTGGGCATTGCCTTCGATCGTGATATTCTGATTGAAGTTAGAAAAATTAGCAACGCCAATGCCAAATGAATAGCGAATCTTCGGATTGTTTTTAGAGTCCCTAACATTCACTAAACCCAAAGACTGCAGTACCGTCCTACCTTCAGAATTATCGCGAGCTGTTCCCAAATGTGCAGCCTCCGTAGTTCGATTTTGTATTCCCAAGGAAACTTCGAAAGACATTCTTTTATTCAGTGCAATACCTGCGGGATTGTTCCAGAATGCTGAGAGATCAGCACCGATTGCCCCAAACGCTCCTCCCATTCCCAAAGAGCGAGCGGTACCCGCCACTGATGTATTCGAATAGCGCAAAGCATCTACCTCGTTCTGGGCATTAGCCATCAAACTTAAGAATATCAGCGAACATGCCGCCCATATTCGGTTGTACTGAATTGATTTCATGGCCTTGAGATTATCTGCGTCTTGTGCCGCCAGAACCGCTGCCGCTGCCGCCTCTGCTTCCGCCACCACCCGACTGACTTGGTCTGGAAGGAGGTGGAGAACTGCGTTCAATTGTTGGACGCGAAGGCTCTGTACGTTGCGGTCTCACTTCCTGTTTTCCTTCATTGCGATCTCTGCTTGGGGCAGGCTCACGCTGAGGAGTCACATTAGGATTCGGTTGACGTTCACGCGTTGGACGATCAGGAGTGACCACATTTGGTCGCACTGCACCGCCATTCGAATTCTGTTCATTTCTTGGACGATCCACCACAGGACGCTCATTGCCTCCCGTTTTTGAACCGCTTGAATTCGGACGTGAAGGATTATTGCTTGGAGCATTTGTATTTTGCTCATTGAGAAAATCAACTTTACCCTTGGTTCTGCGAGGCGCAGTTCCATTAACGATGCTATTACCGATCGAGCTGTTGCCGCTAATTGAAGGACGTTGACCGATTACGAAACCATTGTCGTTGCTATTGCCAGCCCATATCCAAGGGTTGTAAGCCGCACCGTTCCAGCCATATCCGGCATTCCATGGATTATTCCAAGGGTTGTTCCAAGGATTGTTCCAGCCATAATTCATAGGACGATTCCAAGCCCAGTTGTTGCACCAAGGATCTATCCATGGATCACACCACGGATCGTAAAAACCATTATTAAATCCTGAATTCCAACCATTGTTCCAACCGTTATTCCAACCCATTCCCCATCCCGAATTCCAACCGTTGTTCCAGCCATTGCCTACGCCAAATCCCATTCTCCAACCCCAAATCGGATCATAGAAAAAACGGGTATTGCCACCCCAGCCATTATTAAAGCCGCTGCCACCCCAATTGTTGTTGAGGCCATTGCCGCCCCAGCTTTGATTGACATCACCATAATAATTGTTAATCACATCACCTTGGTCGGTATCTCCTGAATAATAATCCTCTTCATCCGAAAAATTGGAAGATTGATTTTGTGAATTGTTTTGATCAGATGAGCTATTGGAAGAAGCTACAGGAATGTCTGTAATGAATGTTTCTCCTGGTTGATAATAAACCTCATCATCCTCGTAACGCGCGCCCGTATTGAGATCTCTGGATGAGTTGCATGCAGAAAAAAGTAGTGTGAGGGTAAAGAGTGCAAGCAGAAGTTGGTGTGTTCTCATCGTCAAATGTTTTTATTGAATTACCCGATTATTCTCAAATGTAAGGAAAAAATTTCACCTACTTTTGTCCCTCAAAATTACTCAACAATCATACCAACAAAATGGCGGAAAAGCTTACCTCACGTGCAGAAGATTATTCCAAATGGTACAACGAACTTGTCGTCATGGCCGACCTTGCCCAACACAGTGATGTGAAGGGTTGTATGGTGATCAAGCCATACGGCTATGCTATTTGGGAAAAGATGAAAGATGCTTTGGACAAGATGTTCAAGGATACCGGACACCAAAACGCATACTTCCCTCTTTTCATTCCAAAAAGCTATCTAAGCAAGGAGGCAGCCCACGTAGAAGGTTTTGCTAAAGAATGTGCGGTAGTAACACATTACCGCTTAAAGACTGTAGGCAATGAAGTGGTGGTCGACCCTGACGCAAAGTTGGAGGAAGAATTGATTGTAAGACCTACCTCCGAAACGATTATTTGGAATACCTACAAAGGCTGGATTCAAAGCTACAGAGACCTTCCTATATTGATCAATCAGTGGGCGAATGTGGTGCGCTGGGAAATGCGTACGCGTTTATTTTTGAGAACAGCCGAGTTCCTATGGCAAGAAGGTCATACCGCTCATGCCACAGCACAAGAAGCGATTCAAGAAACCGAACAAATGCTCGGTATCTATGCTGAGTTTGCCGAAAAGTGGATGGCCATGCCCGTAGTAAAAGGAAGAAAATCTGAAAGCGAGCGTTTTGCAGGTGCTGTTGATACACTTTGTATCGAAGCAATGATGCAAGATGGAAAGGCTCTTCAAGCGGGTACTTCTCACTTTTTGGGACAAAATTTCGCGAAAGCTTTTGATGTCAAATTTGCCTCTAAAGAAGGCGTCAACGATTACGTTTGGGCTACCTCATGGGGAGTATCTACGCGCTTGATGGGCGCTTTGATTATGACTCACAGTGATGACAAAGGTCTTCGACTTCCACCTATGCTTGCACCTATTCATGTGGTAATTGTTCCTATATATAAGGGTTTAGAACAATTAGACGAAATACATGAAAAGGTAAAACCTTTGATGCAAGAACTTAAAGCAAAAGGATACACCGTCAAATTTGATGGTGATGATTCTAAGCGTTCAGGATGGAAGTTTGCGGAATACGAACTCAAAGGAGTACCGGTGCGCATTGCTCTTGGCCCTAAGGATATGGAGAATGGAACGATCGAGGTGGCGCGCAGAGATGACGGAACCAAGGAGACCATCCAATTGGAAGGAAGCGCTGCGCATATTGAAAAATTGCTTGGCGAAATTCAAGATAACTTGTACAACGAAGCTTTGGAACGCAAAATTTCTTTAACAACTATAGTGAATTCTTATGAAGAATTTAAGACATTGTTGGATGAAAAAGGAGGTTTCTTTGCCGCGCATTGGGACGGAACTGCTGAGACGGAAGATAAAATCAAGGCAGAAACCAAAGCAACAATACGATGCATCCCGCTGGATGCCCCTGAAGAAGATGGAGTGTGCATGGTGACGGGCAAACCGAGCAAACGCAGAGTTTTGTTTGCAAGAGCTTATTAATCTATTTTAATCACACTATATGACTCCAACTCCTGCTGAAACGATTGATCGCTTGTTGCGAGAAATAAGCGTGCTCAAGCAAGATGTCTTTCATCTCACCATTGATACGTTTCATGACTTCAAATTAGTCTTACAAGAAGTGATCAAAGAGACTTCACAGAAGTTTGGTGACACTGACAAAAGGGTGGAGATTTACTATCGTGACCGCGGTGATTTCCAAGCGGAAATTAAGGTGGGCAGTGATATTCTCATTTTCCAAATGCACACCAATGTGTTTCAATTTGATAATACACACCCCCTTTGGAAGAGCGGTTATTTCAAGGACAATGATAAAAATTCGTACGTTGGCATAATCAACATTTACAATTTCCTTTCAGATAGTATCCGTTATCAGCGACAGTGGGATATGGGATATTTGATAGGCCGGGTGTTTGTGAATCGCGAGCGTCATTTCATGGTTCAAGGCAAACGTCAGTTGGGCTATCTTTTCAATGACATGATCAACAGCGAACTCACAAAAGAGAAGATCAAAGAAGTGGTTCATAGTGCTATTCTTTATACGTTAGACTTTGATCTTTTGGTGCCGCCCTACGAGAATCTTCAAGAGATTACTCTCGAACAAATCCAATCTATTAGTCAAAGTCATAGTCTAGCCACTGGCAAGCGTCTTGGCTTCAGATTTGGTTTGGAAGACGGGGTATTGTAATTGGTCTTTGGAAGTAAATACATCAACGACTAATTCGCAATGACTGATTCGTGATGACCAATTCGCAATGACTAGTTCGCAATGACTGATTCACTCATTACGAGTTCCCTTATTCGAAAGTCAGACTCCAAGGTTTTCACCAAAAAACCTAGATTTTGGTGAATACATTCACCAAAAAACGCTATATTTGGTGAAAATAGAATGAAATGGAGT
>JBILSZ010000148.1:0-5251 GCA_044371755.1 Flavobacteriales bacterium
ATGTTGTTTCGGACCGCTCAACATTCAAACAGGTGAGATCGTTCCAATTACGCTTCAAACGCTTTTCCTTTTATTTTCTTCTATCGCCTTTGGCTGGCAAGTAGGCGCACTCAACGCTTTTATGTACATCATGTTGGGGATGACTGGCCTTCCTGTGTTTTCGGGCTATACAGGCGGGCATGAATTAGTATATGGCGCGAGTGGCGGATTTTTCTTCGGATTTATCGGTGCTGCTTTAATCACCGGATATATCGCTGAAATGCCTTGGGCGAAAAAACCTTACCTCCAGATTCTCAATTGGTTTTTAGGCCATGCCATTATTTTAGTATTGGGAGCTTATTGGCTAAAAAAATTCTTGCCTGATGTATGGTGGGAAAATATCAAACCTATACTCCCCGGCGCTGCCATAAAATCCGCATTCGGATTCATGCTCATTCAATTAATAATTCGTTTATTAGCGGGAAGAGATCAATTTTATAATACCAAACAAAGAGCATCATGAGCGAGAGCATTCTTTTAAACATAGAACACGGGGTGGCGACCATTACCCTTAATCGTCCTAAAGTTTTTAATAGCTTCAATGGAGAAATGGCGTTTGCAATGCAAGCAGCATTGGACACTTGCGCTAGCGACCCAACTGTAAGAGCTGTGGTCATCATTGGTGAAGGCAAAGCTTTTTGTGCTGGACAAGATCTCGCAGAAGTGAGTGGACCAGCCAATCCCGGCTTCCAATCCATACTCGCCGATCATTACAATCCAATTGTGAGAAAAATAAGAGAAATGGAAAAGCCTGTGATAGGAGCTGTAAATGGTGTAGCCGCGGGTGCTGGTGCTAATATCGCACTCTGTTGCGATATCGTAGTAGCAACAGAAAGCGCTTCTTTCATTCAGGCATTTTCTAAAATAGGTTTGATACCCGACTCAGGCGGAACATACGTATTGCCCCGTCTCATAGGTTTTCAAAAAGCGTCTGCACTGATGATGCTAGGAGATAAAGTTTCATCAAGCGATGCGGAGAAAATGGGAATGCTGTATAAAGTTTTCAGTGATGAAACTTTCGTTCAAGAAGTGAAAACCCTTGCATTCACCGTCGCTCAAATGCCTACCTACGGTTTGGCACTCACCAAAAAAGCACTCAACCTCTCGATGACCAATAACTTTGAACAACAGCTTTCTCTTGAAGAATCTCTGCAAATCAAAGCCGGGCGCAGCGCTGACTACAGCGAGGGTGTGACTGCATTTATGGAAAAAAGAAAACCAAATTTCCAAGGAAAATAATGGATCTCGAAGCACGCAAATACCCCATTGGAAAAATGAAAATCCCCACGGAATATTCTGATGAAATAATCCGTGTAATGATTAATGATATGCAGCGTCTGCCTCAAGACGTGTCGAGCGTAGCCCTCAAGCTTACTAAAAAACAATTGCACACCAGTTATCGCGACGGTGGATGGAATGCTATTCAAATCATTCATCACCTCGCCGACTCACAAATACACGGCTATATCCGCCTCAAACTTGCACTCACAGAAAATAATCCGATTGTAAAAACATTCGACGAAGATCTCTGGGCTGTAAATAATGAGGCTATGACGGAAAATATAAAGCCGTCTTTAATGATGTTGGAGGCCACGCACGACCGAATGTGCAATACCTTTTCCTCCATGACTATTGAGGAGTTTAATCGAACCTATTTTCATCCCGATTCGCAGCGGAATGTGGATCTACTCGAACATCTCTCTAAATTCCATTGGCATGGCCGCCACCACCTCGGTCACCTCCGAATTATTTCCACATTATAATGAATTGGATTAAAGTAGAAGAACATCTTCCAGAAGACCAACAACGAATCCTTGCATTCGTGCCTGGCAACAAGGTATTTCTTCCTGGAAAATCTGGTGAATTCGAACTTCGCGAAATAATTGTGCTTCGCTTTCTAAAAGATTTCTACCCCGAAGGTTCTGAGAAATTCATAAAACACGGTCCACACTTTTGGCAAGGTGAAGGCAATAGCAATCACTTTTTTAAGGATGTTACACATTGGATGGCAATGCCCGAAAAACCTATCTAACAATCAATCGCTCTGATTGATTCCCAATTTTTACAATATAAACTCCTGATACCAAACGCAACCGAATATTCATTCGGTTGCCTGTCACAGGCTCTTGTTGAACTCTCCTCCCAATGGCATCAAATATCTCGATGAGTGCCACCTTGCTCATCTGCTGATTTAATTGTATGGTGATCTCATTGCGTTCAACGGGATTGGGAAACATCACAAATGATTGTGTTTCGACTTCATTTACTGACACGTCTATCTCCTCACTGAGAAACATAGCGACGCCACCACCGCTGTGTCCATACGCCAAGTCATCCGCACCATCACCAGTAATATCCCCGAATGCCATCGTGCAGCGGTTGCCTTCATTGATTCCCGCAAACTCTTCTGTAATCAAACCAAAATCACTGGTAAGATCATTATTCGAAACTTCATATTGATTGATTCCGCCCGTCTCCGAACCGCATAATATTTCCCAATTACCTAAAGCATTCTTGTAAGCATACGGTACGGAGAACCCGTCAATGCCCAGAAAGCTGGTCGCCACAATACCGCCAAACGAATCATCTTGAAGAGTGAAAACAGGTGCGTTCGATGTACCAATGTTTCGATAATAATTGATATTACCATTTTTCTCACCCACTAGCATATCTAGCAAACCATCTTCATTGATATCCACGAAAAAAGGAGTAGATGACTGACCAACATCAATGAGTGTATTGGTATTATCATTCATTCCCGCACCAGAATAAACGAAATTCGGCACATCTTCACTGCCTTGATTGGTGAATAAATGCAGATTCCCGTCGAGATTTCCTACTACAATATCCTTGTCTCCGTCACCGTCCAAATCTCCGAAAGCGGTGTGAACACTGCGCCAATTGAATGATGGCATATTGAGATAATTATCATCCAAGAGTTCAAATTCAGGATAGGTTTCGGAACCGATATTTCTATAATACGCAATCTTGGATGTGATGAGAGTAGACTCATCATAATACTTGCGATTGGTAATAAATAGATCTAAAAGTCCATCGTTGTCTATATCCACAAATGCAGGATGTGCGCCTGTACCAAGATCAATCATATCTCTTTGAAATTGGTTATTTCGAACAAATAGAAAGTCAGGGTTAGAATCCACTCCTTCATTTGAATAATACCAAACGCTGTTGACATCGCTAGATTCTGAAGTAGTGTTGGGAGATACCAAAAGATCTTTGACCCCATCAAAATCAATATCCAAATAATAGCCAGCAGGAAAAACATCCATGTCCGCGGCAATCGTATTATCAAATATGGATGGGAAATTGAAATATGCCGCCACGACGCTATCTCTGCCCTCAGTTGAAGGCTCCATCATGAAAGATGCTAGATTACTCTCTGTAACATCCGACATGATCAAATCCTTAAGTCCATTTCCATCCAAGTCAATGGATAATAAAGTGCCTCCGGCATGCAATCGTTCATTGGCAGCCATATGTTCATCCCAAAACTCCGCACTGCGCGGATCAACTACATTGAACTGACACTCTGCTTCTGATCCAAAAAATATCTGAAAACTCTCGATACTCTCACTAAAATAGCCATAACAGCGATTAGCGCATATAAACTCGGGCACCGAGCAATTCCCATTCTCCACAGCCATATTCTTAAAATAATAAACAGTAGAACTCAGTTCTGTAAATGTGATCAAATCCATATCTCCATCATTATCATGATCCACAAAATTGGGCATGTCGATAGAAAAAACAAAAACAGGTGCAGTGAATGGATTACCATCAAAATCAAAAGTAGCAAGCTGTAGATTATTGATATTTGGGGTGGTCAAAATATCGAAGTTCAATCCATTCTCCGCATCGCCAACATTGGGATAAATAATAAAACCGCTTTGTACGCTGGTGGCCAAATCCATTTTACCATCACAGTTAAAATCTCGCGCCACGACCCAATTGGTCATCCCTCCAGGAAATCTATTATCATATTCGCGTGTGTACATGTAATCTGTGCCTGTATTTTCAAATACATGCAGTCTATTTGCTGTTCTGTCAAAAGCTAAAACGTCCAACAATCCGTCAAAATTCACATCCATCTCACTGAATTGAGGACTATTGAGGCCGCCCGCCCAAGGATATTTTAAGGAATAGCCATCGACTGTTACCTCAGGAGTCACGACAGAACGCACGTACTCCTGCCCTTGAGCAAGAGAAACCCAAAAAATCATAGATGTCAACACTATCAGAACATTCTTTCCCATGCCTACTTTTTTATTGAAATATAAAACTAAATTCGCCTCATGAAATGGATTCATAACATTAGTCTTTTCCTCCTTATCACGGCATTTGGTTGTAACAATAATACACCCGAATCTTCAAACACCCCAAATAATGGCAGCAAACCATTGTCGGATACGCTGACAACTAACGAAAAGGCGCAAATCATCAAAAATCAACGACCCAATAGCTACAATAAATCAGACATTCTCTCTTATATCAAATCTGAACCCTATTGCACCATTTGGAGCGGTATGGTGGGAAAAACGAAATGGACAAAAGAATTACTTTCTGGCAATTGGACACTTTTGGTACCACACAATGAAGTATTACTCCAATTGGACGAAAAGTTTTTAGTAGAACTGCGCGAACCCGAAAATATAGAACGCCTCAATGAGTATGTTTCAAATTTTATTATTGAAAAAACTTTTAACGTTGACAAACCTGGCGAGACTACTGAGATAAAAACGATTGCAGGAAAAACACTTGATGTGCAAGTGGGCGCTCAAAACATTGGAGGTAATGTGTATCGCACGGGCACTGTTTACACCGATAAAGGAATGGTTTTTTACCTATCATCTATCACCAGCAATATTCGTATAAAATAAATTTCGCTTTTTTTCATTAAGAAATAAAAAAATCATGTACAAGCTTTTTCTTCTCGCCCTCGTCGTTAGCGCTTTCATTCTCTTCCTCATTCTTTTTTATAGAATCTGGATGACCTATATTCAGCACAAGGAAAGAGGCTGGGCATTTCAAATGCGCTCAGACAACAATAAAGCATTAAGCACCCTACGCATCACCGCATGCGAACGCGTGATCATCATGCTCGAACGCATTACACCTACAAGTTTAGTAATGCGTCAGAACATGCGCACACAGTCGGCTTCTACCCTGCAACTTGAATTGATTAAAAGTGTAA
>JBILSZ010000149.1:0-5225 GCA_044371755.1 Flavobacteriales bacterium
GCACGCCTTTTTGTTTTTCATTCAATGCTTTGACGCGATCATTTTTTAGAATGTTCTTTCTGAAATTGCGCTTGTCTAGTTTTTTATCCAAAATAATTTCATGCAAACGCTGAAGTTGGGAAAGGGTGAACTTCTCAGGCAATAATTCAAATCCAATGTTATCCGCCACCAATTCATGGCGAAGCATTTTTAGGGCTTCGTCCACTATCTCGTTGTGGTCAAAAGCAAGCCCGGGGATTTTATACACATCAATCCATTGTGCTTTTCCAGCAAAGGATGCAGCCTTAGGATTGAAATCTTCCATTTTTACAAGAGAATAATAACCTACTGTCAATACTCTACGCTCAGGGTTGTTTCGAAAATTGCGGAGCCATTCTTGGTCCTTCAATCCACGAACACGATTAGGATCGCCGAATGAATGGAATTGCTTAAGGTAAATGCCCTCCAAACTGGTAAGTTCTGATAGTACTCTTCGTGCTGCCTCGTCCAAACTCTCATCGTCTTTCAATAAATCACCAGGTAACGCCTTTTGAAGCTTGATAGATGCACCGCCAGCTGGCTGCTTTTGTTCAATCAAAAGCAACTTCAATTTTTGATCATCAAATCCAAAGACAACACAGTCTACCGAAACGTCCATAAATTGGCTTAGTGTATTATTGACACCAAAGATACATTCCATTGAAGCGAATTTATAGCACAACAAAAAAATTATTTTTTATTAAAAATGCAAACTTGATTTGGCTTAGTGTAAAAATTACACTAAGTTCGTCCCCGCTGAATTTCACCTAAATTCGGCGCAAAGAATTGAGTATGCCAAATGGAATTAAAAGAATAGGAGTGCTCACCAGTGGTGGAGATGCTCCAGGTATGAATGCCGCCATCCGTGCGGTAGTCAGAGCGTGTGTCTATCACAACATAGAGTGTGAGGGCATTTTTCAAGGCTATCAAGGAATGATTGAAGGGGACTTCAAGCGTCTCAACGAACGCTCGGTAGCCAAAATTCTGGGCCGAGGAGGTACAATCCTCAAGAGCTCTAGAAGTAAAGAATTCATGACCGAAGAAGGTCGTAAAAAGGCATTTGAAAATTTAAAGAAGAATGGCGTAGATGCGCTCATTACCATTGGAGGTAATGGCACATTTACCGGTGCACATATTTTTCAAAAAGAATTTGGCATTCCAGTCATTGGCATTCCTGGTTCCATCGATAATGATCTCTACGGAACAGACCACTGCATTGGTTTTGACACTGCCACCAACACTGTGGTAGATGCGGTGGACAAAATCAGAGACACTGCCACTTCACACAATCGATTATTTTTTGTGGAAGTGATGGGAAGAAACAGTGGTTTTATCGCACTGAAGGCGGGCATTGCCACTGGTGCGATTGCGATTATTTTGCCAGAAGACGAAATGAGCGTCGACGAACTGGTGGAAACGTTGCGAAGCACTGAAGAAAGTGGCAAAACCTCCAGCATCGTGCTCGTTGCGGAAGGTTCTAAGAGCGGTGGCGCTTATGAAATTGCGAAGACAGTAACAGAAAAATACACCGAGTATGAAACTCGTGTATCTGTTTTGGGTCATCTTCAAAGAGGAGGAAATCCAAGTTGTTATGACCGCGTTTTGGCAAGTAGAATGGGCGTTGCAGCAGTGGAAGGATTGTTACAAGGCAGAAAAGACGTAATGGTCGGAATTATCAATGAC
This sequence comes from Flavobacteriales bacterium, assembly GCA_044371755.1. Classification (GTDB taxonomy): domain Bacteria; phylum Bacteroidota; class Bacteroidia; order Flavobacteriales_D; family Sanyastnellaceae; genus JAIXWP01. The sequence goes on from JBILSZ010000149.1 coordinate 1,702, forward strand.
CGTGAAAGCTACACCTCACTTGAAGAATCCATCACAAGGGCGAATGTGCCCAACAGAGATGAGTTGCGAATTGCACGCATCTTGAGCATTTAATTAATCACATCATTATCAAAAAAAACAAAAATGAAAAAAGTAGCAATAAATGGTTTTGGTCGCATTGGAAGAATGTGTTTGAGAGGTTTGATCCAAAATCCGAATGTAGAAATAGTAGCCATCAATGATCTCACTGACGTGGCCACATTAGCGCACTTGCTCAAATATGACAGCGTTCACGGACGTTTTCAAGGCACCGTCGCTGCAGGTGAGGGAGCTCTTATTGTAAATGGAAAATCGATAAAGGTCTACGCACAGAAAGACCCAAGCGCTTTGCCCTGGGGCGACTTGGCTGTAGATGTAGTAGTGGAGTCAACAGGTATATTTACTGATAAAGAAGGTGCGGGCAAGCACATCACTGCTGGGGCAAAGAAGGTGGTGATTAGTGCACCAGCTACTGGTGGTATCAAAACCATCGTATTGGGTGTCAACGACGATTCTATCCATGAATCAGATACAATTCTTTCGAACGCAAGCTGTACTACCAACTGTCTTGCGCCCATGGCGAAAGTGCTCAATGATAAATTTGGAATTGAAAAAGGATATATTACCACAGTTCACGCATACACAGCCGACCAGCGCTTGCAAGATGCTCCTCACAAAGATTTGCGTCGCGCTCGCGCTGCTGCATTGAGCATGGTGCCAACCTCAACGGGTGCTGCTAAAGCAGTAGGAGAGGTGCTTCCAACATTAAAAGGAAAATTGGATGGTGTGGCAGTGCGTGTACCCACACCCGATGGTTCATTGACCGACCTTGTGGCTGTATTGAGCAGAGAGGTAACCAAAGAAGAGATCAATGCGGCTATTAAAGAGGCTGCTGAAACAACAATGAAAGGTATCATTGAGTATTGCACTGATCCAATCGTATCAATTGATATCGTAGGTAATTTGCACTCATGTATATTTGACGCTGGACTTACATCCGTAAACGGTAACCTTGTGAAAGTAATGGGCTGGTATGACAACGAAGCCGGTTACTCGCAACGTGTATGTGACCTTGTAGCCAAATTATAATATCACGACTTAACCAAACCAAACCACCAACCAATGATTTTAATTGCCGACAGCGGATCCACTAAATGTGATTGGGCCCTGATAGACGACAAAGGCGCGCGTCTAGGTAACTTTCAAACAATGGGTTTGAACCCTTATTTTCATACACCAGACGTCATCGAAGAGGCACTCAAGGCCAACAGCGATTTGTACAAAATCGCCGCGGATGTGAAAAGTATTTACTTCTACGGAGCTGGTAGCTCTACAGATGAGATGTGCGCTATCATGCGTACTGGATTAGAAAGGGTTTTTAAGAATGCCGATATTCTTGTCGACCACGACTTGCTCGGTTCTGCAATGAGTACCTATGATGGCGAACCTTGTATCGCCTGTATTTTGGGTACTGGCAGCAACTCTTGCTATTTCGATGGAAAAGATATTTACGAGGAAGTGCCTTCGCTTGCCTACATCCTAGGTGATGAAGCCAGCGGAAGCTATTTTGGAAAAATATTACTTCAAGAGTATTTTTATAAAAAGTTACCGGCCGACCTAGCCAAAGCATTTGAAGATTCTCATGCTCCTTCAAAAGATGAAATCATCTCACGTGTCTATCGTGAACCCAATGCGAATGTTTATCTCGCTAATTTCATGAAATTCATAGGTGAACATCGAGATCACCCTCATGTGAAAAATTGGGTAACCAAGGGAATGATTCATTTCATTGAGATTCATGTAAAGTGTTTCGCAAATTGGAATCAGGTTCCTGTTCATTTTGTAGGAAGTATTGGCCATTATTTTCATGATTGCTTGGAAAAAGCGGCAGCGCATACTGGTATTCGTTTGGGTAGAACCATTCGCAAACCTATCGACGGCCTCGTAGATTACCACGTAAAATTCAAACTCCATCTTGCTTAATTATATGGCAGTGAAGGCATGTATCTTTGATATGGATGGTGTCATTGTGGACACCGCAAAATTTCACTTCAAAGCGTGGCAGCGCCTCGCTGAGTCGCTAGGAATTCCATTTACTGAACATCAAAATGAACAGTTGAAAGGCGTTAGCAGGGTCGATTCTTTGGAAAAAATTTTAGCTTGGGGCAATCTCGAGTTGAATAGCCAAAAGAAAATCGAGCTGATGGAATTGAAAAATAAATGGTATCTTGATTTTGTAGCCGAGGTCACACCAGAGGATATGCTGCCAGGGACATTTGATTTTTTGAAATCATGCAACGAAGCTGGCGTTAAAATAGCACTTGGGTCTTCGAGCAAGAATGCTATATTGATTCTTGAAAAGCTCCAAATCATTCATTTTTTTGATAGTATCGTAGATGGTAATAAAATAACGCTGTCTAAACCAAACCCTGAGGTTTTTCTCAGAGCAGCCAGGGAAATGGAACTCGAGCCCGCCGAATGTGTGGTGTTTGAAGATGCCATCTCCGGGGTTGACGCAGCAAAGTCAGGAGGCTTTAGATGTATCGGCATAGGCGACCCTCAAATTCTTTCTAAGGCAGATAGAGTAGTGGAAAGTCTCGCAGATATTCTTCTTTCAGAACTGTAATAAAACAGTATAAAATTTCGAAAGCCCACTACATCTTGCGATGTGTGGGCTTTCTACTTTAGACCAAAGTAAATTGGTCTCCACCCTATCTCTTCTATCTCACAATAAGTTTTTCTTCATACTTGTTGCCGCCTCTCTGATATTGAATGAAGTAAATACCAGCGCTGAGTTTACTTTTGAAGCGGTAGTTTATTCTGCCTTTGTTCTCGTTTTGAAGCGCAGGTGTGAGTGCTTCTATTAATTGACCTTGGTTATTAAATACATTGATTAATTCAATACCTGAAGCATTGCTGTCTTCATTGAAAAGCATTGTAAATGATTCCCCATCGCTCGGGTTCGGATAGATAATTACAGACTCGTGATCAATTTCATTCATTCCCACTGCATTAATAGATATGGATATGGAACAAATAGTTCCCCATTCTGTAAATCCAAGCTCACCTAGTTGGGCGCGCACGGTTACAGCATATTCACTATTATTTTGTAATCCCAATTGCTCTGTGATGGTGAGTGTATTTCCAATAGTAGTGGTAGTGATGATTCCATCAGTACTTGCAAAGCTCCATTCATAAATGACCGCATTAGTCACGACATTGGCAGTAATGGTTTCTTCCCAAGCATTGAGTGTGCGTCCGCAATCAGATTCACTAACTGCGGTAGTGCCGAGCACTTGTTCGGTTTGCAACGCACAAGGCTCTCCGTAGGCTCCCCATACGCTATTGACCATTGCTTTTACAGATACAATCATGGTTAGATTGTTTGTAATAGCACTAGACTGTCCAAGGTAAAACTGATTGCCAATTGTGAATTCTTCGGCTATAATGATACCTGTTGCGGTAGCAAATTTCCATTGATACATACTCGCATTATCCACAGGAAT
>JBILSZ010000056.1:0-17306 GCA_044371755.1 Flavobacteriales bacterium
TTTTCAATGGCTTGAATCGGGAAATATTCTCACAGGTGAAGATGCCGCTTCGTTTGTTGCTACTGAAGCAGGTTTCTACTCACTACAAGCCACTGCAAATGGCTGCTCCACTGAATCAAACATTATTTCAGTCGAAGAAATTCTTTCTACTACTGTAGCGATTACTACTACAGATAATGTACTTTGCCCTGATGAGTCCACATTACTTAGTGTCAATTCGAATGAAACGAATTTCATTTGGTATCTGAATAATGATGTCATCACTGGTGAAGGCGGACCTACAATTAATACTGACGCACCTGGAACGTATTCTGTTGATGTTGTAAATCCAAGTTGTCCTGTCACCGTAACTCCCATCACTATTCTAGCGGGAGCGCTGCCCAATGCAACGATAACACCCAACGGATTGAGCGAAATCTGCCCGGGCAGCGCAATAGATCTAACGTTGAATGGTACATTCACTTCATTCGAATGGACTCTAAACAATGTGCCTTTCAATAACAGCTCTACTACCATCAACGTTTCAGATCCGGGAGTGTATGGGGCTTTGTTGATAAGTGCTGATGGTTGCTCTGCTCCTTCGGCTAATCAGGCAACACTTAGCATTGTGACACCCGAAGTTATCTCAATCGTTTCTAGTGAAGGCAATAGCATATGTGAAGGCGCATTCACAAATTTGACAGCAACTTCCAATCTCACAAATTATGTATGGACATTAAATGGAAATCCAATTGCTAATTCGTCCAATTCGTTATTAAATCAAGGCATTGGTCTCTATGTTGTCAATGCTGAAGATAATAATGGCTGTGAGGTAAACGCCAACATTACAATCGCACAGACTCTCGCGCCAGATATCATTCTAAATCCAGGTAGTGATGTGGTAGTATGCGCAGAAAATGTTACTATTGCTGCCACGGGCGGCACCGTTTATCAATGGTTCTTTAACAATGACATTATTGATGGAGCCAACGCCAACAGTTTCGTCGTGAATGAAAGCGGAAACTACTACGCCTCTTCTGTTAATCAACAAGGATGTGAAGGAATTAGCGAGCCCATCTCCGTTTTTCTAGAAGGCACCTTCGAGTTTGAAATCACCGAGCCTCTCGAAGCGGTATGCGAAGGTGGAACTATCACCCTCTCCTTAGCAGAACCGTTTGAATCCTACTTATGGTCTACCGGCGAAACCACCAATAGCATAACTGTTAACGAAAGTGGTTCCTACAGCGTTGAGGTAACCAATAATCAGGGTTGCTCTGCTAGTGATGTTGTCACAGTCAACTTTATTAAAATTCCTGAAATAGAATTGGTATCGTCCTTCCGAAGCAACTGTGTAAATGGCGTTGAAGTCACTGCTATATCTGAAGGCTTGATCTCTTGGGAAATTTCGCCTTTCATTACGTTACTAGATAACAATCGCATCATTGCAAATCCAGAATCTACGAGCAGCTACAGTGTTACCTCCACAATTGGAACTTGTGAGTCGCAAACAGATTTTGAAATTTTGGTTGAATGTCCAACTCTTTTTATCCCTAATGTTTTCACACCAAATGACGATGGAGTCAATGATTTCTTCCGAATCGATGGAGAAAATTTAGGCCAATATGAAATGATTATTTTCAACCGCTGGGGAGATGAAATCTACCGCAGTAATAATATCAACCGAGGGTGGAATGGTGGGATAAATGGATATTATGCCCCAGACGGGACTTACAACTATATCATCAAAATATTTGATCTAAGTGGTCAACCTTTATTTGGAAAAGGCGAGTTTTATGGCACAGTCACTTTGTTGAGATAATCAACCAAAGTTTTGCATTTCAACTAAGGCCTTGTAAGTTCCTGCCTTCAGCATCAATTCTTCATGACCGCCAGACTCGGTGATTACACCATTTTGGATCACTACAATCAAATCTGCTTTTTGAATAGTGCTCAAACGATGCGCAATAACTAGCGATGTTCGATTTTCCATCAAGCGGTAAATCGCATCTTGTACGAGTTTTTCACTTTGAGTATCCAGAGCAGATGTTGCCTCGTCAAGAATTAATATGGGTGGGTTCTTAAATATTGCACGAGCTATGGAAAGTCTTTGTTTTTGTCCACCGCTAAGCTTATTACCCCCTTCGCCCACGACAAAATCATACTTCCCTTCAAGTCGCACGATAAACTCTTCAGCATTCGCTATGCGCGCGGCAGATTCGATGCGCTCCATTTGGATGCCACTGCTTCCCAGTGAAATATTATTTCGAATACTCTCATTAAATAAAATACTATCCTGCGACACAAAGCCCATATGTTTCCTTACCGCTTCCACTTGATAGTCTTTTAAGGAAACACCATCAATCAACACTTCTCCTTCTGTAGGATCATAAAACCGCGCCAACAGCGATGCCATCGTAGATTTACCACCACCGCTAGGGCCTACGAGAGCTACGGTTTGGCCTTTCTTTATTTTCAAATTAATTCCTTTGATGACTTCCTTATCTCCATACCCGAATCGAACATTTTTAAATTCAATTTCGTCTTTAAACTCTTCAAGGTCTTTTGCATTTGGCCTATCACTTACGCTCTCTTCTGCGTGAAGAATTTCATTGATTCTTTCAAGAGATACATATCCTTTATTTATTTTAAAAATTGCATCTGATAAGGCGCGCGCAGGTGGAATAATTTGTGAAAAAACAAGCAAATAAAATATGAGCAATTCACCCGCAAGCTCACCCTTTATTACTACAGAACCTCCAAAATAAAGAAGCACTGAAATCACAGTCAAAGCAATCAACTCACTCATGGGAGAGCTCAAATACTCGCGCCTGTATAGCTTATGCATCAAGCGGAAGAAAAAATCATTGTTGCGATCAAACTTTTGTTTGAACTGTTTTTCGGCATTAAAAACTTTTACAATCTTAATACCAGACAGGGTTTCATCGATAATGGAAACCAGATCACTTAAACTTCCTTTTCCTCTGCGTGCAGCGTTTTTCAAACTCTTGGCAATGACTGAAATAAGAAAACCACTTACGGGTAAAAAAATCAAAGCGAAAAGTGTAAGTTTCCAGTTGAGTGCGAAAAGCGTGATGAGTGAACTAATGATCATCACTGGTGACTTGAAAGTGGCTTCTATCGCGCCAATCACACTAAATTCGATTTCCATTAAATCATTGGTCATTCGCGAAATCAAATCCCCTTTTCTTTCATTGGAAAAATATGCCATCGGGAGCTTTAAAATTTTATCATAAAGCTTTTGTCTCAAATCCCTGCTCACGGCGGTACGGATCATCGCTATGCTCATTACCCCAGCATAAGCGACAAGATTTTTCAATAAAGCCAAAACGATTATTCCCAAGCACATCCATAGAAGAGCGCTTATTTGGCCGTGGGTCGCGATGTACGATTCGAGTTTGAGGCTCAGCTCGTACCACAAATTATTGATGAAACTACTATCCTCACTCGGCTTCTCAGGAGACGCACCAGCCTTCAAAATAATTTGAAGAAAAGGAATGAGCGAAGCGAATGTGAACAATGAAAAAATTGCATTCAAAATATTGAACAGAAAATTGGAAAACAAACTCGCCTTATACGGTTTGACCAGTGCAATTATTTCTCTAAATTTTTTCATCGAATCAAGCCAATTCGTTATCGAGCAAATTTACCCCAGTATAGTTGGAAGGTGATATCGCTTTTAACTCGGTTTTGATAACATCACTTACCTGCAAGCTATCAATGAAAACATGTATATCGTTTTGAGTGATTTCCGATTTTCCTCTTGTAAGTGCTTTCAATGCTTCGTATGGCTGAGGATATTTTTCCCTTCGTAAAATTGTTTGAATCGCCTCTGCCACCACCGCCCAATTCGATTCCAAATCACGTGTAAGTGCTGCTTGATTCAAATTCAATTTACCTAATCCTTTCTCAATAGAGTTGAGCGCGATGAGTGTGTGCGCCATCGGTACTCCAATATTCCTCAACACTGTGCTATCCGTAAGATCGCGTTGTAGACGACTAATAGGAAGTTTTGAAGAAAAGTGTTCAAAAAGAGCATTAGCCACACCCAAATTTCCTTCAGCATTTTCAAAGTCAATAGGATTTACTTTGTGAGGCATTGCAGAAGATCCTACTTCTCCTTCTTTTAATTTTTGTTTGAAATAATCCATCGATACGTAAGTCCACATATCGCGGCAGAGGTCTACCAGAATATTATTGGTTCGCTTGATGGCATCGAAGACAGCCGCAAGGTTGTCGTAATGCTCAATCTGTGTTGTAAATCTTGATCTTTTTAATCCCAATTTTTCTGCTAAAAAAAGATTAGCAAATTCAACCCAATCGATAGATGGATAAGCCACATGATGGGCATTGAAATTGCCTGTGGCTCCGCCAAATTTTGCTGAATATGGAATCTCTTCGAGCCGCGTGAGTTGTTCGTCGAGGCGTTCTACAAAAACGTAAACCTCCTTACCCAGCTTAGTTGGCGAGGCAGGTTGACCGTGGGTTCTTGCAAGCATTGCAATATCTTTCCATTGAGTAGAAAGCTCCACCAATTTTTCCACTACTCTATCTACAGCAGGAATATAGATCTGATCCACCGCATCTCTCATAGAAGCAGGCACAGCAGTATTATTAATGTCCTGAGAAGTAAGGCCGAAATGGATGAACTCTTTAAACTCTCCCAATCCATGTTGATCAAAAACCTCTTTAAGAAAATACTCCACTGCTTTCACGTCGTGGTTGGTAGTCCGTTCAGTTTCCTTAATTCGCTCTGCATCGGCTTGCGAGAAGGACTCATACATATCTCTAAGCGCCTTAATCTTGGCTTCAGGAAAATCTTTGAGTTGAGGCAGTGGGAGCTCTACCAAGGCAATGAAGTATTCAACCTCCACCCACACTCGGTATCGAATCAATGCGTACTCGCTAAAATATGAGCTCAGAGGTTCTGATTGCTTTCTGTAGCGCCCGTCGACCGGGGAAATGGCATATAAAGGAGTGAACTCCATAAATTGACTTATTAAGAAAGTGGCGAAAATACGAATTACCTGCCGATTGAATCACTTACATTCGTGGCGTTAGACATTTTATCTTATGAAATTACATATAGTTAACACGGGGCTATTCAAACTCGACGGAGGCGCAATGTTTGGCGTCGTTCCAAAATCTATTTGGAATAAGACCAATCCAGCAGACGAAAATAATATGTGTACCTGGGCTATGCGCTGCCTGCTCATTGAAGATGGGAATAGATTAATCCTTGTGGATACTGGGATCGGAACCAAACAGTCGGAAAAATTCTTTAGCCATTACTACCTCAGTGGTGGAGATACTTTAGAAAAATCGCTTGCCAGCCTAGGTTTTCATAAAAAAGATGTCACTGATGTCTTCCTTACACACCTGCATTTTGATCATTGCGGTGGTGCAATCGAATGGAACGAGTCGAAAAATGGATATCGTCCTGCCTTCGAGAATGCTCGTTTTTGGTCCAATGAAAGACACTGGAAATGGGGAACAGAGCCAAATCCAAGAGAAAAAGCAAGTTTTTTAAGTGAAAATATTATTCCTATTCAAGAGAGCGGACAGCTACAAATGATCGAACGCAACGCCGATAGTGTTGACAAAACGGAGCTTGGATTTGGAGTCACCTTCGTTGACGGACATACCGATAGCATGATGATTCCAAAAATTCAATACAAAGGAAAAACCGTCTGTTTTATGGCCGATCTGCTCCCTTCCACTGGGCATATTCCTCTGGCTTACGTCATGGGATATGATACACGACCTCTGATTACATTAACAGAAAAAGAAATATTCCTCAAAGAAGCTGCTGACAACGAATATGTGCTTGTTTTGGAGCACGACAGTGTAAACGAATGCTGCACCGTGCAGCATACAGAAAAAGGAGTAAGGCTGAGCGCAGCCTTTGCTTTGTCTGAACTTTAACTCTAATGCGGATTTACTCGCTGTTGCTTTTGTCTGCTTGAAGGTGGCACGTAGTTGGGATCTGGCGATGTTGACGGATCATATTCAAAGAGGCGATTGTCCTTAATAATCGTGTCCACATAGCTTGGCACCATGTCTTCCCAACCGGAATAGCCGTGCTTGATCATATCCAATACATCTTTGGAGTAAATATCAATGATTTCTGCATTGTATTCTTCGATATCCACTAGCCTTCTGTTATAGCAGAGGTACTCGAAAAGCGGCTTCAAACGCGGATGAATAGGACAATTCTTACTGGTAATCATTTGTCCACGATCCACATCGTTCCAGGGATAGAGATAGATTTTCAAATCGCGACTAAACAAAATTCCAAAGGCTTCGAGTATTCCACCGTTTATGTCTCGGTAATATTTTTCATTAAAGAGCTCCATAAGCATATTGGCTCCCATAATAATACCCATTCGCTTATTGGTGTATTTAGAAAAATACTCTACCAACTTGTAGTACTTAGAGTAGTTCGACACAAGCACTGTTTGGCCGAGAGAACAAAGGATATCAGCACGATCAAGAAAGTCTTGTTCATCAATGTCACCTTCGGCTCGAAGATTATTTAATGTAAGTTCAAAAAGTACTTGAATATTGTCTTTTTCTACTCGGTGCTCTTTTTCAAATAATTTCATCCCTTTCATGATCATGTCGATGTTGACTTTGGTCACAGGTCTGAAACTACCTCGCAATGCGAGAATATTCTTTTTATAAAGTACGTCTGCGGCTTGAAGATTTCTTCCATCTGGTGAAAAAATCACCGCGTCCGTCATACCGTTTTTTACTAATTGCAATGAAAGAAGTCGATTATCGACCTTTTCAAAGTCGGGGCCAGTCATCTGGATCATATCAATCTCTACTTGATCAGGTCCGAGGTTATCGTAGAGACTTAAAAGCAGCTCCTTGGGCTTGTTGTAAAAGAAGTAGCACCCGTAAAGCAAATTCACTCCCAACACCCCAACAGTGGCTTGTTGTAATAGTGCATCTGGCTCGTGAAGACGTGCGTGAATGATCACCACATTCGGTTCTTTAGTAGGATCGGTTTGAAATTTCATTCCCATCCAGCCGTGTCCCTGAATGGTTTTGCTATAATTGATAGTAGCAAACGTATCTGCAAAGGAGAAAAACTTTTTGCTCGAATGATCTTTTCTGTTGAGACGGGCTTCAATCAGCTTGTACTCATGGTTGAGCATGTTTACCAATCTTGGCTTACATACATATCTCCCTTTCTCTTCCTTTCCGTATATGGCGTCACTGAAATCCTTATCGTACGCACTCATGGCCTTGGCTATGGTGCCGCTCGCGCCACCGGCGCGGAAAAAATGACGTACCACCTCTTGGCCGGCTCCAATTTCTGCAAAGGTTCCATAAATTTCAGAATTGAGATTTATTCTCAATGCCTTCTGACTTGCTGATAAAATGACACGCTCTAGTTCCAAAATGACTCGTTTTGTGTTGCTACAAAAATAACAACAAGTGCCCCATCAAATTGCAGGCATAACAATACTTATTAGAATACTTTAAGGAATAACTTAAAGAATATCTTTTGTCAATTTTTGAAGTTTTTCTACCGCAACCAATGTTGCAGGACATCGATGCAGATTGGCGGTATAAACTTCTACCTGATCGGTAAAGTCCTTTCTGTACAAGTGAGGAAACGTTGCGCAATCATGTGGACGCAATTCATAAACCGTACAAAGTCCATTTTTTTGATCGAAGAACTGACAGGGCGTGCTATCATTCATAATGTCGCCGGTGGTTTCCTCGGTGTAGAGCCACTTGTCGTAAAACTCATCGTATGTCATCCCCAATCTAGCAGCCAAACGTTTCACCTCAGACTTCTTCCATGTTGGGGTCATTGTCATGCAACAATTGCCACAAGATTGGCAATTGATTTCTTTCCAGGTCTCCGCTTCTGCTTGAGCCGTAAGTTTAGTAAGTCCTTTGGGATTTTTTTTTGCCAACTTTTTTAAAAAAGCGGCCAATACTTTTTTCTTTCTATACGCTCTTCTTCGAAATTGGGCGACATTCACTTTGTCCTGCATGCGGTCTAAATTGAAAGCAAAGGTTTATTATAAAAAGAAAAAAAGGCAAGCCCCTTATATCGCACCGCTACAACCACCTGCCTTTGCTGCCTTCCGACCCTGGAGGATTGGGCGGGAGCTGGTCGTATAAGACTTGCCTTTAAGGCGCGAATGTAATAGTGTTTTTTCAAATTCCATACGTTTAATAATTCTCAGATGCATATTTTTCTTGAAGCGAGTAGATATACCTTTGCGCGAAAGGCATTTAACCATGAAAGATATTTCCATTGTCATTCCACTTTTTAACGAAGCAGAATCCCTACCAGAGCTCCACCGTTGGATAAGGGAGGTGATGAGCAACAATGGCTATTCCTATGAAGTGCTCTTTATAGATGATGGTTCAAATGACGACTCCTGGTCTGTCATCACTCGCCTCAAAGCACAGGACGATAATGTCCGGGGTATTCGCTTTCAAAGAAACTACGGAAAAAGTGCCGCCTTGCATGTGGGCTTTGAGGCTTCTAACGGAAATGTAGTGATCACCATGGACGCTGATCTTCAAGATAGTCCTGATGAAATTCCGGATCTAAAAAAAATGATCGAAGTCGATGGATATGATCTGGTAAGTGGTTGGAAAAAGAAAAGATATGACCCTATTTCTAAAACCCTTCCCACAAAACTTTTTAATTGGGCAACGAGAAAAATGAGCGGTATTCACTTGCATGACTTTAATTGTGGACTCAAGGCATACAAAAGAAACGTAGTAAAGTCGCTGGAGATTTTTGGAGAGATGCACCGCTACATTCCAGTCATGGCTAAAAAGGAAGGATTCGGAAAAATCGGAGAAAAGGCAGTGGAGCATAGAGCCCGAAAATATGGAACCACCAAGTTTGGTATGGAGCGCTTTATTAATGGCTTCTTAGACTTACTCACCATTACTTTCATTTCAAGATTTGGTAAAAAGCCAATGCACTTTTTCGGCACTGTCGGCTTGCTTGTCTTTATAGCAGGACTCGGCTCTTTCACTTACATAGGAGGAAGTAAGTTGATTGCACTAATGAATGACGAGTACCAAAAGAACATAGCAGATCAGTCTATATTTTATATAGCACTGACCTGCATGATCATTGGGACACAATTATTTTTGGCTGGTTTCCTCGGCGAGTTGGTCGCTCGCAATTCTAGTCGTCGCAACGACTATAAAATTTCTGAAGAAATTTAATTATTGCTTGATTATCGAGGCGTTTGTATTCTTTCCGTTATTCTGAACATTCAGAATATAAAAACCTGCGGCTAAATCATTGGTTGGCATCGTGAAGCGATAGTTGCTGTCAGATGTATTGATTTTTTCTGAATAAACAACTCTTCCATCTGTTGACATCAACTGAAGTCGTGTTTCTGTATTTGCAGACAAACCTGCCAGTTGAATATTCACTTCCGAATTGAAAGGATTAGGATATACGATCAAACCGAAACCTGATCCATCATTGCCGCCATCACCCTGATTATCATTATACCAGCAAGAACCATCTTCAATGGTAGCGTTTGGATCATAGTTAAGAGCTGCGCTATCAGTGCAGCCATAGATATCTTGACACATGCTGTTTATCGAAATAGTCTCTGAACCATCTGCTCCAATTTCCAATGTACCAGAGAATCCACCTCCCATATAGCTTATGTAGTAGGTAGCGCCATTCCAGCCATCTCCCCAGCTATCCAACATAATCATCTGATAGCAACCTGAAGACAAACAACCATATTGAACATAATCTGACCAGCTATTGTAGTTTGATCCTGACATCACTGGCTGAAAATCTTCACCTACAATCATCCAACCTATTTCATTGCCCCACATTTCAGTAGAAATAGAAACTTGAACTAGATTCTCTGGACACATATCAGCTGTAATGCATGAGCCATCGTCTTCTGTGGCCATTGAATTATAGTTGAAGGCAGTTGGATCCATACAACCTGGAACAGCAACCTGGCAGTCAGAATTTATTCCGAATGCGACTTGGCTGTCACTTCCACTAAACATGGTGAAGGTGTTTACTAAAACTCCATTCACATAAACATTTAGTGCTCCATTATCCCAACCGTCACCGAAAGAATCATATAAGAAAACTTGGTAACATCCATCAGGTAAACACGCGTACGATGAACCGTCATAGCCGCCGGTTGCGTAGACTCCTTGATTGTTGTAGATTGCAAAAGAAGCCTCACTTGGCCAAGTGCTTCCGCCTAGTTCAAATTCTACGAGGTTTAAGAAACATTCTTCTGCATAGAAACAACCGTAGTCTGAATTTGCATTGGGATCAAAGTTGAGCGCCTCAGGATCCATACAACCGTAAATAGGATAAATACAAGACCAATCAGAAACTGTGGCTGTTGGGTCATAATTCAGAGCGCTTGGATCAGTACAACCATAGTTGATTACTGGACCACACACGCCATTTAGGCTAAATACTGTTCCCAATATCTCCATACCTTGAGGGAGTTGGCTATTGATGATTTGAACTCCATTGTAGTTGACCCAAAAATATCCTCCGTACCAACCAAAAGGTCCGGTATTATTAATCATATTCACTGAATAACACTGGGTAGAATCGAGACATAATGTTATGTACTCAATCGCTCCAGTTGGAAGGTTTTCAACGTAAGCCACCTCTTCGCCATTCTCATCTACGATTTGTAACTCCACTTGATTACCATTTGAGAATGTGCACACATAAAGTGTGACCTCAACATTGTTTATTCCTTCACAATACTCACATGAACCATCGTCCAAATTGGCGTATTGATCAAAGTTTAGTGCATTGATATCCGTGCAGCCTTCATAAAAACAAGGTTCGCCTGAAACTTGCGCTGCTGGATTATAATTAGAGGCGTTTGGATCCATACAACCTGAGATCGGACCGCAAGTACCGTCTATGCTGAACTGTACTGTTTCTGTTTGAGTGCCTGCTTGAAGACCGTCGTTGATGTATTGAACACCATTACCATTCACCCAAAAATATCCATTGAACCAGCCATTGGGGCCTGTATTATTGTGCATTACGGCATAATAACACTCGCCAGGAACAAGACAAATATCCACATACTGAATGGCGCCTCCTGTGAGGCCACTGAGATAAGCAACTTGCTCACCAGCGCTATTATTGATAGTCAACTCTACCTGATAGTCATTACTAAATGTGCACAAATAAAGCGTTCCAACGATAGAACCCTCACCTTCACAATACTCACATGACCCGTCATTTACGGTAGCAGTAGCATTGTAGTTTAAAGCTGTAGCGTCGGTGCAGCCCTCGATAATACAAGAACCATCATCTGCAGTCGCCTCTTGGTTAAAATTGCTCGCCAAAGGATTGGTACAACCGGGAACTATTACATTATAGTGGATTGAAAAAGTAATCGGAATAGTGCAAGCATTTGAAAAATCCCCCACACGCAACAAGTAAGACTGACCTGCTAATAGAGTCACTGTAAGGTACGATTGCATTCCGCAACCATCATCATTTTGGGAGATCACATTTTGATTTTCATTATTTGTTGGAGGACATGCCGAGTAAAGCCAAAGGCGAGTATCACATGCAGTCATTCCACACGTTTGTACAACGATCTCTACAGTTTCAGTTGGCGAAATTGTAAACCAATTGTCCTCGTTCGTAACGGTAAGTGTAGAAGGAATAGAGATTTCCTGTGCCTCGGCACAAGTGGCGCCTCCTGGTGATTGAGAATATGCATTATTTGCAAAGAGTAGCGCAAATACAGCCAAAACGAAAGATAAAGACTGTTTCATAGGGGGATTAATTAAGGTTTCGGCACCCAATATAGGGAACTATTTTCAAAGACAATACTTTATAAGAAATAGTTGCTTTAGGCTATCACCCCACTTCCAATTAATTCCTCGCCCTCATACCACGCGACGAATTGACCAGAAGCAATACCCTTTTGGAGCTCATCAAAGATGACATACAGTCCCTTTTCACCCATAACCAACTCACAACCAACGAGTTCTTGACGATACCGAATCCGCCCCGCATACCGCTTCCGCTCTCCTATTCCAAGGTGAAGATCGGTTCTAATCCAATGAATATCACACTTATTAACAAATAATCCACGGCGCAAAAGCGCTGGATGTGTTTCGCCTTGCCCCGTAAAGACTATATTACGTTGCGTATCGGTCTTGACGATGAATAATGGCTCGGCCTTGCCACCAACACCAAGACCTTTGCGCTGACCGACCGTAAAATAATGTGCGCCTTGATGTTTACCCACCTCCTTACCTTCTTCGATACTTATTGCAGGAGCAGCCACAATTTTTTCTAAATTCTCTACCGATGTAGCCGCTAAATCCGGAGATTTATATTTCTCAAGGGAAGGCAATTCAACCACCACGCCTTCCCTTGGCTCGAGTTGTTGCTGCAAAAAAGTAGGTAGCTTCACTTTACCAATAAAACAAAGCCCTTGACTGTCCTTCTTCTCAGCAGTGGGAAGTCCAATCTCTCTCGCGATATCACGAACTTCAGACTTTTGAAGATGACCAATGGGAAATAAAGCCTTACCCAGCTGATCTTGACTCAATTGACACAAAAAATAACTTTGGTCTTTATTTGGGTCAGCTCCAGCTAGGAGCTGATAAATCTCCTCTCCATTTGAATCAACAAATGACCTCTTTTGACAATAATGACCCGTGGCAACAAAATCCGCTTTCAGATTTAAAGCTGCTTTTAAAAAAATATCGAACTTGATTTCCCGATTGCAAAGCACATCAGGATTGGGCGTGCGCCCCATTTGATATTCGCGAAACATATAATCAACGATTCGCTGCTTGTAGTCTTTACTCAAATCAAGCACATGAAATGGTATGCCCAAATGCTCGGCCACTAACATTGCATCGTTGCTGTCATCAATCCACGGACATTCATTGTTGATCGTGACCGATTCATCATGCCAGTTGCGCATAAAAATACCTATCACTTCATATCCTTGCTCAAGCAATAGATGCGCTGTGACGCTCGAATCTACCCCTCCAGACAAGCCAACAACAACTCTTTTAGACATTCGACAAAAATACAGTTTTTAGAGTTTAACAAATACTATTGTGCAGACCTATGTGCCATTTTTAGATTTTATTTTGATAAAAAGAAGGAACAATTACATTTGTAAGTGGCAACCTAAACGTTTAGGTTGCGTCTAAATGCCGAGTTCTGTGTCTGAAGATAAGCAAATTCAACAGTTGATTCAAGGATGCCTAAGCGGCGACCGGAGATCGCAACAAGCTGTTTATAAGCTTCTTTACGGAAAAATGAAGGCTGTTTGCCTTCGATACACCAAGGACTCAGATCAGGCAATGGATGTGCTCCAAGAAGGATTTATAAAAGTCTTTCAAAACATGGGAAGGTACACCGGCGTCGGATCATTCGAAGGTTGGGTTCGCAGAATCATGGTAAATTTGTCAATAGACAGGTTTAGAAAACAAAAAAATGACTTTTTATTGCTCAACGGCAATATGAGTCCAGAAGATTTTGAGGATGAAATCGAAGATGAAGAAGACGAAAGTGCAGTAGATTATGATTTCAAGCCAAGTCAGATAATTGAAGCAATGCAGCAATTATCACCGGCTTACAGGACGGTTTTTAACCTGTACGTTTTTGAGAATTATACGCACCAAGATATTGCAGATTCGTTGGGTATCAGTGTAGGAACTTCAAAAAGTAACTATGCGAAAGCCAAACGAAACATGAAAAAAATACTTTTAAAGAATTTCGGAAAAGCAGATGAGTAAGAAATTTACAGCGTTTGAAGAGAAGTTAAACAGTGCTTTAGAAAATTACGAGTTGCCCTTTGAAAATGGTGACTGGAAAAGACTAGAGAATCAGTTGGACAAAAGTGTAGCCTCCAATCATTGGATTGTAGCTCTCGCTGCGGCTGCGTTTTTCTCTGGTGTAATCGGATTCGCGGCTTATACCTACTCCAACAAACTTGTAGATGCTTCTCGTGGCGCAGCTCTTGCTCGATTCGAAAATCAAATCGATGTCAAAAATGCTAAGTCTGCATCGGATGACTCTATCGCCAACGAGCAACCTTCCTCAGATTCAGTAATCTCTAAAAACAACAAGAATACAGGTGCCATAGCAGGAGCTCAAACTTCTACATCAGCAGAAAACACTATAAATAATAGTGAAAGCAATGAAAACGTCGCTGTTGTGAACACCAAACCAGTATCTACCGCACTATCTGTAAAACCTAGCGCTACTTCTAGTTGTGCTGGAAGTGAAGTAGAATTCAACGCGGTAAATGGTCCAATAGACGGAAGTTATCTTTGGAATTTCGGTGATGGCAACTTTTCGAATAAACCAAATCCGAAGCATAAGTATGCGAAAGCTGGGGTATATGATGTGTCTCTTTCTGTTACAAGCAAAAAAGACGGTCAGATCAACACCACAGTAATGAACGATCTTATCACCATACACCCTGCTCCAAGTGCAGATTTTGAATGGGATTTTATCAATAGTCCTGAGGATGAGCCAACCGTGAAAATCGTTAATACAAGTGAAAACGCAAGCTCGTTCGAATGGAAATTCAATGACGGCACCTCTTCTAAGGTCATTAGCCCTGTAAGATCATACAACGACAAAGGCAAGCAGATGATCGCTTTGGAAGTTCACAACGAATGGGGGTGTTCAGACAGTAAAATAAAATATGTTGTTATTAATCAAGAATATAACTTGATGGCTCCAAACTCTTTCAACCCAACAGCGAAAGAGACTTTCATGCCTGAGGCACTCAAACAAGGTAAGACACAATTCAAGTTGACCGTTTATAATGGTGAACAGCCCATTTACGAAACAAATAACAAAGCAAAAGGCTGGGATGGCCGCCTACCTGGCGGACAAATTGCTGACTCTGGCAAGGCGTATCCCTGGATTGTGATTATCTACAACGAAACCACTAAAGAAGAAAAATACTTTAGCGGCACTGTAACGGTTCTTCCTTAACCAAAACCAATAAAGCCAACTAAAAAGATCCCTCCTTCATCGGAGGGATTTTTTTTAAACTAAATTTTCATTGTTCATAACTTGTTAACAACCTTTCGCGCTACCTTTGCAGGCCCTAATCCCTTCAACCAATACAATGAAATTCATATTCAAAAGCATAATGGTCGGATCACTGCTTTTGAATACATTCATTTCAAAAGGGCAATTGACGACGATACCTGCAAGCGCGCCTTGCGGATGCGATGGCAGTCTGACCTACTCACCAGAACAAGGCTTAGCAACATTTTTCACTCTTACAGATTTACAAGGAAATAATATCGCAAATCTCGGAGCGGCTGATGGAATATTGAATCTGACCAATCTCTGTGAGGGGATTTATTTCATTGAAGCCAATACTGCTGCGAATAACTACTCCCAATACTTGCAGATAGCAAATGCGATTGCTCCAATGCCGGCAATCACTGAAATTGATATTTGTAGCACTTCGCCAAACACCAACCTGAATACCTTTATTGCCGGCTTGCCCGCCGGAGGAATCTGGAATATGCCCAATGGCAATATTTTTAATGGCGTCTACAACCCATCGACTCTTTCATCTGGATTCTATACCTACACCGTATCAAACGCTGGCTGCGACCAAACGACAGGTGTTTTGGTAAATGAAATTCAAAATGCCAATGCTGGTATTCAAACGACCTACCTCATTTGCGATAGCTATGCAGCATTCAATATGTTTGATTTTTTAGAGGGTAATCCCGATACGGGCGGGCAATGGCTCACTAGTGGGGGCACACCTATGAATGGGATCTACGATCCAGCCACCATGTCAAGTTCTCTATTTGTTTACGCAATAGACAATGTCCCTGGATGTAATACAGTATTCACCACGATGTTTGTCGACGAGCGCACTACTCCAAGCGCAGGCACTAATAGTAGCCTTATAGTTTGCAACGGGGCTAGTGCTTTCAATCTTTTCGATTATATACCCGACAACCCCAATCCCGGTGGTTTTTGGTTCCGACCAAATGGTACACCTTTCAATGGAATTTTTAATCCGAATACTGATCCTGCAGGTAACTATCGCTATGTAGTGACAGCGAATGCACCATGCCAAGATTCAGAATCCACTATTACCATCAGCTTCAGTAATACAGACCCATCTGGAACTTCCAGCCAACTGGATGTCTGCACGTCACAACCAGCCTTTGATATGCTCTCTGCTCTTGGAGGTTCACCGATTGCAGGCGGCATTTGGACCAATACAAATGGACAGATAATTAGCGGAACATTCAACCCAGCAATAAACAACAGCGGGGTGTTCTCATATTATTTTCCGAATGTGGGCTGCACTGCTCAAGGAGCACAACTCACTATCACAGAATTTAATTCCCCAAATGCAGGGCAAGACATCATAACAGAATTATGCACGAGCTCTACTCCTGTTGACCTTTTCACGCTACTTATCAATGAAAATCCTGGAGGCGTATTCCAAAACAACAACGGCAATGCAATTTCCAATATCCTAAACATCAGCAACACACAATTATTTCAAGCGGAGTACATCGTTAGTTCTACTGTTTGTCCTGCGGATACAGCTTCTATAATCATTGGTGTAGTGGCTCCCCCATTCTCACCAACCGACCTTAGTTACGAGATCTGCGCGAATAGCGGACTATTGAATCTAAATGACCTCTATCAAGATGTCGTATTTCCGCAATGGTTTGATAGCAATGGCGCTCAAGTCCCAGCACAATTCGACCCCTTCTCAGGGAGTGCGACTTTAACTATCGTTTCTCAAAGTCAAAATGTGTGTCCTGATGAAAATGCGAACCTCGAAATATTAGTCGTTCAGCCCGCATTTTCGGATCAATCTCTCGTCGAAGTATTGTGTACAACTGAGTTTCCGATAGACCTAAATGATTATCTATCCAGTACAATTATTTCGTTAGGGGAATGGTATGACACCAACAATCTTCTGATTCAAAATACTGTAATAAATCTTGTAGCGGGAAATTACAGTTATCAATTTATTTCAGAAAATAATGGTCCATGCGCAGCTTCTGAAGTCAATGTTGAGTTGCAAGTATTTGAGGCGACAGAAGCTGGAGACGGATCAAACATTGTAGTATGTGAATCTGAACCAAATTTTTCCTTGGAAAATTTGCTTTCTTCAAATGCACAAACAGGAGGAGCTTGGTACAATGCAGGAGTCCCAATTATTCCCCAAAATTATAATCTCGTTGGAAATGTGATAGATGTTTTGACTTATGAGGTAAGTGGGAATTTAGGCTGCGCCCCTGATGCCGCGCAA
>JBILSZ010000057.1:0-17115 GCA_044371755.1 Flavobacteriales bacterium
TGTTAAAGTCGTTTGATACCTTTCTCAAAGCCTCTTCCACTTTTGCTGATACCAATGCATCCGCATTTTCATCAGTGCTATTGATGAGGAAGTTGGTAGTCACTTTAAAGTCTTTTGAACCAGTGCCTACGCTCTGCACAAGAACAGAACCTTTATTTCCTTTGTCGTCGATAAGCGTAGATTCAAGCGCACCGCGCACTGCATCGGCCTCTACAGCCTGAGCAAACTCCACTTTGTATGAAGTACCACCGATGAAGTCAACACCGAGGTTGAAGCCTCTGAATGCCCATGAACCGATACCCGCAGCGATAATGATGATAGATATCGCATAGAACATCTTTCTCTTACCAACGAAATCGTAATTTACATTGGTAAACCAGTTCTTCGTGATACTGCTAGAGAAGGTGATTTCTTTTTTGTTTTCAAGACGACGGTACAAAATCAATCGTGCGATGATTATTGCCGTGAATAATGTAGTGAAAATACCGATGATCAAAGTAGTCGCAAATCCTTTGATAGGACCAGATCCTACTAAAAACAGAATGATACCAGTAATCAATGTCGTAGCGTTTCCATCGAGGATCGCGCTGATTGCCTTTAGGAAACCATCTTTTAATGCAGTGCTGATATTCTTGCCGTGACGTAGCTCTTCTTTCACACGCTCGTAGATCAATACGTTTGCGTCCACCGCCATACCCATCGTGAGCACGATACCCGCGATACCAGGCAATGTCAATGCACCACCAAGAGATACCAAGGCACCAATAAGGAAGAATAAGTTTGCAATCAAGGCCACGTTTGCTGCCCAACCCGCCCAAGCGTAATAGAACACCATATAGATGAGAATCACCAAGAAGGCTATCACAAATGACCAGATACCTGCCTTGATATTCTTTTCTCCCAAAGATGGACCTACAGTTACTTCATCGATGATTTTTGCAGGAGCAGGAAGAGAACCAGCTTTCAAAAGGCCAGCAAGGTCTTTCGCTTCTTGGATGGACTGTTCTCTATTTTCTCCCTTACCAAAAGTAATCACTGAACTACCATTTGGAATCTCGCTATTGACACTTGGGGCTGAATAAACCAAGTTGTCCATCACGATTGCAATAGGACGGTTTCTATCGGCCGCGTTCTTCTTGGTCATTTCTCTCCAAAGAGGAGTTCCTTTTTCACTGTCCATCTTCATTTCAACAGTCACCTCACCAGTGATTGGATCGAAGTCTTGACGAGCGTCGATGATTGACTTTCCATCGAGTTCTGCCTTACCGCGCATGTTCGCGTCCTTGATTGCATAGAGCGTGGCAATATTCTTTTCCACCTTTGCTCCCCAAAGGAGACGGCAATCAGCTGGAATTACTTCTTTAGCTTCAGACATTGCAATTACACGATTGAAAGCGGCTGTATCAGATACAGCGGCAATACCTACCATAGCGCTACCCATTGGTACTTGAGGATTCAAAAGCGCAAAGAGAGGATTCTTCTTTCTGAGTTCTTCTTTCGTCAACAAGCTATCCGCTTTTACTGAGTTGTCAGCATAGAAACTTCTAATAGAATCTTGTTGTGCCTGATTCAAAGTTGTATCAGCCAATGCAACGTTCATCAATGAATCCTTCTGAGGACGGAGCGAGTCTGTAGAGAAGAATTCAGGAGCCATTTTCTTTCCGAGGCGAGTATTTGCCTCGCTCAAAGCGCCGATTACTTCAGTATTGAAATACGTATCCCAAAACTCAAGATTTGCGGTAGACTTCAAGTTCTTACGAACGCGTTCTCTATCGTCGATACCTGGAAGTTCAACAAGGATACGGCCAGAAAGTGATTGCTTTTGAACGTTTGGTTGCGTAACACCGAATTGGTCGATACGCTTACGGATAATATTTTCAGTATTGCTAATAGCAATGTCAGCCTCTTGGCGAAGTGTTTTGATTACATCAGCGTCTGGAGTTTTCGCAGGGAATTTATCTTGCGTTTCTAGGTTGTTGAATATTCTCCACAACTCTAGACCACCGCTATTTCTTTTCCAAGCATCTTCAAAGAGCGTGATGTAGTCACTACCGCTTGATTTTTGAGCTTCTACCGCCTCTGCGATTGCTTTTCTGAATGCTGGGTTGGGGTTATCATCACTGATGGCAATGATCATGTCTGGAATTGACACTTCGAGGGTGACGGACATACCGCCTTTGAGGTCGAGACCGAGACCCAACTCGTGTTGCTTCAAATAGCCATAAGAGTGCCCCATCAATGGATACACTTTTGCTTCTGAGCTATCGCGAAGGATTTTCTTTTCAAGGGCGAAAATAGCAGAGTCTGCCGCACCACCTGTTAGTCCAGTGGTAGAGATAGAGTCAACCGCAATTTGATGCGCTTGTTTTTCGAAATTGCGCGCTACCCAACCAAAAGAAAGTTGGTAAGCTACTGCTAACGTTAATAGGATTACAAAAACCCAGGTAAACGATTTATTCTGCATGGATCAATTATTTGGAAAGGTTTCCTTTTTAGGGGCGCAAAGATAAGCAATGACACCCGTTCTACGAAATCGAAGTTATTGTAATAAAGCAACACTGATAATCAGCGGATTAGACAACAAAAACGCCCTCCTGAACAAAAGGAAGGCGTTTATTTCTTGTTTAACCTCTAAATTCTAACCTATTGCAGATTATCCAATAAAGCCATTGGCTTTAGCGCGCTTCATAGCCTCGTTCAAACCGATCTTATTGATGGTTTTCATACCCTTCGGGGTAACGCGCAATTCAATCCAGCGATTCTCATCGGCATGCCAGAAGCGCTTGTATTGAAGGTTTGGATAAAACTTACGACGAGTTTTAATATTTGAGTGGGAAACGTGGTTTCCTGTGATCGTCTTCTTTCCTGTGATTTCGCAAATACGTGCCATATCTTTAAAGTTTTAACCCTTTAAATTGGGGGTGCAAATAAACGAAGAATTTTCCAACAATCAACGGTTTATTTGTAAAAATTCTTTTCTCAGTAGATTTAATGCGGCATTGGAGGCCATTATGATGTTGCGTTCTCGGCTTTTTCCGAGCCTTAATTTGGTACAAACCGCTTTTTCCCTGCTTGCTGCCGCCACCCAAATCGTACCCACGGTGACTCCGTCGCTATCATTTGGTCCAGCCACGCCTGTGGTAGAAATAGCATAATCAGCGCCGAATGTCTTAACAGAACACGCAGCCATAGCAAGTGCTACCTCTTCTGAGTAAACGGTATGCTTGGCTATGATCTCAGCACTCACGCCAAGTTCTGCAATTTTTATTTTTTCATTGTATGTAATAAGACCACCCAAGAAATAGGCACTGCTTCCGGGGATTTCCGTAATCAAATGAGATATCATACCGCCCGTGCAGCTTTCAGCTACAGCGATGGTTGAATTGGTCTCTTTCAGATATTGCCCTACAACACTAGCTAGCGTGTCTTTTTCAAAACCATATACATGCTTACCAATGATGGAAAGCAATTCATTTTCCTTTTGATGAATAATGCCTCTTAATTCTTCCTCACTGCCGCCGCCGTAGGCTGACATTCTCAATTTTACGGCGCCTGGTGATGGTAGATAAGCCAACTTTATGTGTTGCTCTTCCAAACTATCTTCCCAAGCGCTGATTTTATCAGCCAAAAAACTTTCTCCAACACCTGTGGTAAGGACAGTACGATGGACAATGGATGGGCGTTTAAAGAATTGCATCACCCTTGGGAAAACTTCATTCTCCATGAGCCATTCCATTTCATAAGGAACACCGGGCATAGAAACGACAACCTTGCCATCCTTTTCAAACCACATCCCATTGGCGGTGCCACGAAGATTGTGCAAAATGGTACATCCTTTTGGCATCAACGCCTGATCTTCATTTACCGGAAGTACAGGAAGGCCTCTTTGGTGAAAGAAGGCGGAAACTCGCTCAAGTGTTTGCTCGTCGCGTACGAGTGGCATATTGAAATATTCAGCCAACGTCTTTTTAGTAATATCATCTTTTGTTGGACCCAAGCCACCTGTGATTAGCACCAACTGAGAACGCGAGAGTGCTTCGCTAATCATGCTCACAATCTCTTCTTTGCTATCTGCAATCGCTGTTGTGCGGTTTACTCGAATTCCAATGGTGTTGAGATGTTCGCCCATCCAAGCGGCGTTGGTATTGATGGTCTGACCAATCAATATTTCATCACCAATGCTAATGATTTCTGCTTGCATGAATTTTCCTATTTCCAGCGTGCAATAACTGTTTCGTTGCCCTTGGTCACATCGCCTATTTTAGCGACGATGTCTGTGCCTAATGGGAAAAATAAATCGACGCGGCTTCCAAATTTAATGAAACCAAATTGTTCATTGCGCTTCACTTTTTGTTGCGGCTTTACATAATAAACAATCCGTCTAGCAACAGCTCCAGCAATTTGGCGCAAGAGCACTTCTTGCCCAGGCTTGCGCTCGATTACCACTGTAGTTCTTTCATTCTCTGTGCTACTTTTAGGATGCCATGCCACCAAATAAAGCCCTTCGTGATACTTCGTGTACTTCACTTCACCCTCACAAGGCACCCAGTTCGCGTGCACATTGATAGGAGACATGAAAATTGATACTTGAATGCGCTTATCTTTAAAGTATTCGGGTTCTTCTACTTCCTCAATCACTACTACTTTACCGTCGCAAGGAGCTACTAATTCGTTTTCTGATGCGGTGTTGGCGCGCTTTGGAAGGCGGAAAAATTGTAAGAACAAAAAGAATATTACTACACCCGCAAGTGTCAAAAGCCAATTGATCCAGGCAATAGTAATAAAGTTAAAAGCTAATACTAAAATGATTGAGATAACTAAAAATGCGGCCACCAAAATCTTGGTGCCTTCCTTATGAATGGTCATAGTTTAGTGATAAATTTTATATAGAAAATAACCAGCGGTAGCGCGAGTAGTAATCCATCGAAGCGATCCAAAACGCCACCGTGGCCGGGTATTATTTTACCTGAATCCTTCACGCCATAACTTCTTTTCAAATGTGATTCGAATAAGTCACCAAGATTGCCAAAGACAGCGATAATTGCCGCTATCCACATCCATTGAGAGGAGGGCAACACATCGACATATTTTGCAAATAACCACCCAAAGAAAATTGCAAAGGCAACACCGCCAAACAGTCCTTCCCACGTTTTATTGGGCGATACTTTTTCGTACAATTTATTTTTTCCTAAAAATCTTCCTACGAAATACGCGGCGGTATCATTTGCCCATAAAATAAAAAAGAACCCAATAGGAAGCATCGGTTCGAACTCCCCTTGAGAGAATGCCAGAAGATTGATCATTGCAAATGGAACGACCACATAAATCAATCCCATTACGGTCGTGGCTACGTGATCTACCGCGCGTTTGTCGAGGTGTACTAACTCTGCGGAGTACAGTAATATGACGATAGGCGCGAGCAACCAGAAAGTCCAGCTCTCTATGACCTCCATTGCATAAAACATGATCATGATATACAAACCCAAGCCTAAGACATAGCCAAACATTTTTCGGGGTTTTTCAGCTGAGTCCATGGAGACCATGTCGTAAAATTCAATAAGCCCGACGAGGGCGAAAAAGAAAAATACTGCTCCAATAGCGTACGGACCGAGCAATGCTGAGCCAATGACCAGCACTCCAAAGATAAAACCTGCTATTGCTCTAATTGTTAAGTTGCTCACTCTAGATTGGAATCAAGGGACAAAATTAAGGCGAAGTCACGCTTCGCCTTAAAAAATTATACTGTCGGTTGAATCTCATGTTGTCTGTCAGCCCATTCCCTTTCACCAAGGACTTCTACGAGGTCGTCTTTAAATATCACTTCTTTATCGAGAAGTTTCTTGGCAAGATTATCCAATTTCTCTTTGTTCTTCGTCAAAAGATCTTTGGCCTTTTCGTAAGCCTTTTCGATAATTTTACTTACCTCTTCGTCGATCACACGCGCCGTTTCTTCACTGTATGGTTTTGTGAATTGATTTTCGCCGCGGCTATCATAATAACTACGATTACCAATCTTTTTATTCAAACCATAAACCGACACCATAGCGTATGCCTGCTTGGTTACTTTCTCGAGGTCGCTGAGAGCTCCTGTTGAAATTTTACCAAAAGCCACTTCTTCTGCGGCACGACCTCCGAGGGCAGCGCACATTTCGTCGAGCATTTGCTCGGTCGTTGTGATTTGTCTTTCTTCAGGCAAGTACCAAGCAGCACCAAGCGATCTTCCGCGAGGAACGATGGTTACCTTCACAAGAGGCGAAGCATGTTGCAATAACCAGCTCACAATAGCGTGACCGCTTTCGTGATAAGCGATGGTTGCTTTCTCCTCCACTGTGATGATTTTGTTCTTTTTCTCCAAACCACCAATGATACGATCTACCGCATCAAGGAAGTCTTCACGACCAACCGTAGAGCGGTTTTTACGCGCTGCGATCAAAGCTGCTTCGTTACAAATATTGGCGATATCCGCACCACTGAATCCTGGAGTTTGACGTGCCAAGAATTCAACATCCACAGAATCATCCTTTTTCACATTCTTCAAGTGCACATTGAAGATAGCCACGCGCTCATTGAGGTCGGGCATATCTACATATATCTGACGGTCGAAGCGACCCGCACGTAAAAGTGCTTGGTCAAGAATATCAGCGCGGTTGGTAGCAGCGAGAATGATGATACCTGAATTGGTTCCAAAACCATCCATTTCCGTGAGGAGTTGGTTCAGTGTATTTTCACGTTCGTCGTTAGAACCAAAATTTACTGACTTGCTGCGTGCTCTACCGATGGCATCAATTTCATCAATAAAGATGATGGCAGGTGCTTTCTCTTTTGCTTGGCGGAACAAGTCGCGAACGCGGCTTGCGCCCACACCCACAAACATCTCCACAAAGTCAGAACCACTCAAGCTAAAGAAAGGCACTTGTGCCTCACCAGCTACAGCCTTAGCGAGCATTGTCTTACCAGTACCAGGAGGGCCTACCAATAATGCACCTTTTGGAATTTTCGCTCCAAGCTCCGTGTATTTTTTCGGGTGCTTAAGAAAATCTACAATTTCTTGTACTTCTTCTTTTGCACCTTGAAGACCAGCTACATCATTGAAAGTGATTTGAGTACCCTTTCCTTTTTCAAAGAGCGTGGCTTTTGATTTTCCAATATTGAAAATTTGACCACCTGGCCCACCGCCGCCGCCTACGCGACGCATGATGAATACCCAAGCTCCAATCATAATAGCTATCGCGATGATCCAATAGAACAGGCTCTGAGCTGCTTCATTTGGTGGCAAATAGTTTACGCGGAAACTCTTCTCCTCTCCCAGTTTATTGATTTCTTTGATAAAATCTTCCCCTGGAGGGATATTGAACCACAAGTCGCTACTTTTTGAAAATGTCTGGAAACCTTGCTTTGGCAATTCATTTTTCAATGAGTCGCGTCCAGCATCGTTTAGATAGATGACAGCTTTCACACCATCATATTCAAGTTTATCAATAAAGCCTTTGGAGGCTAGATTTTTAAACTTATAGTAATCTGTAGGACGACCGTCGCTACCGCTATTGAATAGCAACATTCCAATTAGGATTGTTGCTATTAAAGCGTAAATCCAATAAAAATTCATTCCTTTTTTCGGGTCCGGGACTCCAGATCCGGGTTTTCTCCTTTGTTGTTCGTCTGCCATATTTTGCTTTCTATAATCTTTATGCTACGTCTTCGATGCGAGTAAAGGCTGCATCTGCCCACAATTCTTCAAGAGCGTAGTAATCTCTCATTCTGTCATTAAATATATGTACAATAATATCAAAATAGTCCATCAAAATCCACTGAGCGTTGCGTTCGCCTTCCACGTGAGAGGCGCGGTAACCCAAATTCTTGAGTGTTTCCTTTTCAATTGATCTTGAGATGGCTTCCACTTGAGTGGTGCTAGTGCCGTGACAAATAATGAAGTAGTCTGACATTGCGTTGTCAACGTGCCTCAAGTCCATCACCACAATATCACGCGCCTTCACTTCTTGCATACCATTGACAATTTGGTCTAATAGTATTTCTGATTCGTCTTTTTTTAAAATCTTCTTTGCCATTAATTTTTTTTCACTGTCAGGACAAAAGTAAGCAGGTTATTGCAATCTTGCGTCCTCATGATTTTTCGCGACCGAGCACTTATTCATTTGGACAGCGTGGACTCCACGAACAACTATGCTGCCAATCTCCTTAGGCTGTCACCACCGCCTGATGGGACTGTCATTACGACATTGGATCAGACAAGCGGCAAAGGCCAGCGCGGGTCAGTTTGGCACTCATCCAAAGGTGAAAACCTCTTATCGAGCTTTATTGTTTATCCAAAGACCTGTAATCATGAAAACTCTTTTATCCTTTCGCAATTGACAGCCCTCGCAGTGATGGATACTGTAGAGTACTACACTGATTATGACGTAAAAATCAAATGGCCAAACGATATTCTTGTCAATAGAAAAAAAATCTGCGGTATACTCATCGAACTCAATTGGTCTGTGACAAAAGTGCAGAACGCCGTTATCGGAATTGGCATCAACGTCAACCAAACGCATTTTGAATTACCCAATGCCAGTTCCTTGCGCAATCTTTCAGGCACCGTAGTGTCCCCAACTGAATTGCGAACACGATTAATTCATCATTTTGATAAGCGGTATGAGCAGTTTGATCGTGGCGGCTTCTCAGATATTCGTCGAAGTTATGTCGATTCATTGATTGGAGTATTGGAATTTGAGCGCTACAAAAGAGGCGATCAGGAAATCATAGCGCGAATAATTGGAGTAGACCCAAGCGGAATAGCGCATTTAGAAGAGGAGAACGGAAATCGATTCAGTGCAGACATTAAAGATTTGACCTTTATCTACTAAATCATTTCAAAAATTTTCAAAAAATATTATGCATGCATAAATATTTTTACTAGTTTAGTGGCGAGATAATTAATCCACTCGCCATTGAAACCCGAAGAAACCATAGATTTTCATATACGCTGGGCTTGGGCCAAAATTTCGAAGGCCTATAATATTGAAGCATTAAAGTCCGGTGGTAGCATGGCCGTTGGCTATGTGCTTCTGAATATCGATAAAGACGGCACCCCAAGTACGAAGCTCGGACCAAAAATGGGGATGGAGCCCACTTCATTGACGCGTCTTTTAAAATCCATGGAAGAGATGGATCTCATCAGCAGAGAAGTAGACAAAATTGACAAGCGCGTGGTGCGGGTACACCTCACCTCAAAAGGCAAAAAAATGCGCTCCAAGTCAAAAGAGGTCGTACTCAAATTCAACGAACACATCCGCGAAAACATAGATCAAAAAAAGCTTCAAACCTTTTTTGAAGTGATCGGTGAAATCAATGGGTTATTAGAAAAGAATAACATATTCGACTCAAACAAAGAACACGAACATGAAAAGAATCATTCGTAATGTAGCAGTGATTGGATCAGGAGTGATGGGCTCGCGCATCGCTTGCCATTTCGCCAATATCGGTGTAAAAGTGCTCCTGTTGGACATCGCACCCAACAAGCTCACCGAAGCTGAAGAGGCTAAAGGGCTCACCCTCGAGCATCCGGCTGTAAAAAATCGCATCGTCAATGAGGCATTGGAGACAGCCATTAAATCCAACCCTGCCCCACTCTACTCTTCCAAATTTGCCTCGCGCATCTCAACTGGGAATCTCACGGATGATATTTCAAAAATAAAAGATGCAGACTGGATCATTGAAGTGGTGACCGAGCGATTGGACATTAAGCAAAAAGTTTTTGAAAGCGTTGAAAAATACCGCAAAGCGGGAACCATCGTTACTACAAATACATCGGGTATTCCCATTAAGCTATTAATTGAAGGACGCTCAGAAGATTTTGTAAAAAACTTCTGTGGAACTCACTTCTTCAATCCTCCGCGCTATCTCAAGTTACTTGAAATAATTCCTTCTGAAAAGACCGATCCAGCCTTGGTATCATTCCTTTCCGATTATGGTCAAAGATTTTTGGGGAAAATTGTCGTTCCTTGTAAAGATACACCGGCCTTTATCGCCAATAGAATTGGAGTATATAGCATTCAAGCGCTTTTCCATCTGGTAAAAGAAATGGGCTTGCGCGTAGAGGAAGTGGACAAGCTCACAGGTCCTGTTTTGGGTCGCCCAAAGAGCGCTACGTTTCGCACATGTGATGTAGTAGGTTTAGATACATTGGTACACGTTGCTAACGGCGTGAAGGCAAACTGTCCGAATGATGAGGCGAATGCGGCATTCGCTATTCCTGATTTTGTGCAGAAAATGGTCGACAACAACCAGCTAGGAGACAAAACAAAAGGTGGTTTTTATAAGAAAATTAGAGATGAAAAAGGTGGTAGTAAAATTCTCGCTCTAAATCTCACCACTGGTGAATATGAAGATCAGCAAAAAGTAAAATTTGGAACACTTGAAGCTGCAAAGCTCGTTGATGATCTTGGCGCTCGCATTCCTCTTTTATATGGAGGAAAGGATAAAGCGGGAGAATTTTTCAAGAAAAGTTTTCTTTCGTTATTCGCGTATGTATCGCATCGCATACCTGAGATCAGCGATAGCATTTCTGCCATCGACGCAGCTATGAAGGCCGGTTTTGGATGGGCCATGGGACCATTTGAATATTGGGAAAAAATTGGTGTCAAAAAAGTTCTCGCTGACGCCAAAGAAGCAGGTGTGACAATAGCACCTTGGGTTGAAAAAATGATTGCTTCTGGAAATGAAAGTTTCTATGAATTGCGCGACGGCAAGCAGTATTGTTATGACATTATCAAAGGGGAAAAGATTGCTCTTGAAGTGAACGACCGAATGATCGTTCTGTCCAATTTTGCTGATGACAGTATTGTTTGGAAAAATAAAAATGTAATTGTACGCCATATCGGCGACGGCATTCTTACATGCTCTTGGAATACAAAAATGAATACCATCGGAAGCGAAGTCATTCAAGGACTTCACAAAGCGATGGACATTGCCGAAGCTGGATATAAAGGCTTGGTATTATACAATGATTCTGAAAATTTCAGCGCTGGTGCCAATGTCGGCTTGATCTTCATGCTCGCAGCCGATATGGATTATGAAGAATTGGATGTTGCCGTACGCGCATTCCAAACGACCACCATGCGATTGCGCACGTGCAGCATACCGGTGATTGCAGCGCCGCATGCGCTAACATTGGGAGGAGGTTGCGAATTATCTATGCATTGCGATAAAGTAGTGGCACATGCAGAATTGTATATGGGCCTTGTAGAATTCGGTGTAGGCCTCATCCCTGGCGGCGGTGGCACGAAAGAGTTTGCATTGCGCTGTTCGGATGAAATGAAAGAAGGAGACTTGCGCATCAATACATTTAGAAAAAGATTCCTTACTGTCGGTCAAGCCAAAGTATCGACATCTGCACAAGAAGCCTTTGAACATGGCTATTTGAGAGAAGGAATTGATGAGATTGTGGTGAGCCGTGAGTTGCAATTGGCGCGCGCCAAAGAAGCCGCACTAGAACTTTATGAAAAAGGATATGTAGCTCCACAACCACGCAAAGACATCACCATTTTGGGACAAGAAGGATTGGGAATTGTCTATGTAGGTGCAAACAGCATGTACAGCGGAAATTATATTTCTGAGCATGACCAATACATTTCTGAAAAGCTAGGTTTTGCAATGGCTGGCGGCGATTTGTCGCAGCCACAACAAGTGAGTGAGCAGTATCTGCTCGACTTGGAGCGCAAAGCATTTTTAGAATTGTGTACCAAGAAAAAAACCTTGGAACGCATGCAAAGTCTATTGACTACTGGTAAAATTTTAAGAAACTGATTATTCCCCAGAAAATATGAACGCATACATCATAGGCGGATACCGCACAGCAGTAGGAAAAGCACCAAGAGGATTTTATAAATTCATTCGTCCCGATGAGTTGGGAGCGAAAGTGATTCAACGTTTGGTAGCAGACTTTCCACAATTGGATAAGAATAGAATTGACGATATTATTGTTGGCAATGCGACACCGGAAGCCGAGCAAGGGCTCAACATCGGAAGGATGATATCCTTGATGGGTTTGGACACCGTGAAAGTGCCCGGTATGACAGTGAATCGCTATTGCTCGAGTGGTCTAGAAACCATCGCGATTGCAGCAGCTAAGATTCATGCAGGAATCAGCGATTGCATTATTGCCGGAGGAGTGGAGACCATGTCACCGATACCATTTGGAGGTTGGCGCATTGTACCACATCCGAAAGTGGCACAAGAGCATCCAGACTGGTACTGGAATATGGGACTGACCGCGGAGGCCGTGGCACGTGAGTTCAATGTGGCACGCGATGATCAGGATGCTTTTGCATTGAAGTCTCACAAGCGCGCTGTGGCGGCTATTGAGGGTGGCAAATTCAAAGATGAAATAGTGCCCATCGAAGTGACTGAAATATTTTTAGATAAAACCGAAAAACGTCAGGAAAGAAAATATACCGTGGATACCGATGAGGGACCGCGTAAGGATACTAATTCTGAAGCATTGGCTAAACTCAAACCAGTGTTTGACGCCAAAGGAAGCGTGACGGCTGGCAATAGTTCACAAACCTCAGACGGCGCGGCATTCGTGATGGTGGTGTCTGAACGTATGCTCAAAGAATTGAACGTACAGCCTATCGCTCGCTTGATGAGTTACCATGTGTCTGGCTTAGAGCCTCGCATCATGGGTGTAGGACCTATCTATGCTATCCCAGGTGCACTCGAGCGCGCAGGGTTGAAGCAAAGTGTTATTCACTTATTTGAGCTGAACGAAGCATTTGCTTCTCAAAGTTTAGCTGTTGTAAGGGAACTTGGACTCGATCCGTCCGTAGTAAACGTAAATGGAGGAGCCATTGCATTGGGACACCCACTAGGATGCACGGGAGCAAAGCTCACCGTTCAAATGATGAATGAATTGAAAAGAAGAAATCAAAAATACGGAGTGGTAACAATGTGCGTAGGCACAGGACAAGGAGCCGCAGGAGTATTCGAAATGTTGTAAACAATAAAAAAACACGATAGCCATGGCAGAAGTAACAAACAAGCCGATCACGGGAGGTGAATTTTTAGTACGCTCTACGCAAGCATCAGACATCTTCATTCCAGAGGAGTGGACGGAAGAGCAAATCATGATGCAAAAAATGTGTGAGGACTTTGTCAATCAAGACATCGTTCCTAATCTCGAAGCTATCGATCATCAAGAAGAAGGATTGATGGAAAAATTGATAGACAAAGCTGGAAGCCTAGGAATGTTGGGAATCTCCGTACCTGAAGAATTAGGAGGTATGGGCATGGACTTCAAAACATCTATGCTTTGCACCGAAGCTCTTGGACAGGCGCATAGCTTTTCTGTAGCCTATGGTGCGCACACTGGTATCGGTACTTTGCCAATTCTTTACTATGGTAATGAAGAACAAAAACAGAAGTTCATTCCAAAGCTTGCTACCGGTGAGTGGAAAGGATGTTATTGTTTGACCGAACCTGCAAGCGGCAGTGATGCCAACAGTGGTAAAACGAAAGCAGTATTGTCAGAAGATGGCAAGCACTACATTTTGAATGGACAGAAAATGTGGATCACCAATGGTGGTTTCGCGCACGTCCTCACTGTATTTGCTAAAATTGATAATGACGAAAATCTATCTGCATTCATTCTCACTAGAGATATGGAAGGCATTACCTTCAATGCAGAAGAAAAGAAGATGGGTATCAAAGGGAGTAGTACTCGTCAAATATTCTTTAACAACGTAAAAGTTCCTGTTGAAAATTTATTGAGTGAGCGCGGCAATGGATTCAAAATAGCCGTGAACATCCTAAACATCGGACGCATTAAGCTTGCGGGCGGTGTGCTTGGTGGAGCGAAAGGCGTAGTGACTGATAGTATTCGTTATGCCAACGAGCGTGAACAATTCGGAAGACCTATTTCAAAATATGGCGCGATTCGTTTCAAGTTAGCAGAACAAGCGATTCGTTGTTATTCGCTTGAAAGTGCGCTCTACAGAGCAACTCAAAATGTAGACGATGCTATTCACGCGTTGATTGATGAAGGCATGGACAAAGGTCAGGCAGTATTGAAAGGCATTGCATCATTTGCACCTGAGTGCGCAATATTGAAAGTGCTCGGCTCAGAAGTGTTGGATTACTGCGTAGACGAAGGCGTGCAGATTTATGGAGGTATGGGTTACAGCGCCGAAACGCGCATGGAACGCAGCTACCGCGACTCTCGTATCAACCGTATTTTCGAAGGAACAAACGAAATCAATCGCTTGCTCACAGTAGATATGATTCTCAAAAAAGCAATGAAAGGAGAATTGGATTTGATGGGGCCAGCGATGGCTGTAGCAGGTGAATTGATGTCTATTCCGGATTTTGGTGATGCGCCAGCGAATATTTTTGAAGAGCAGCACGCCAATATCAAGAAGTTCAAGAAAGCTTTGTTGCTCGTGGCAGGCGCAGCGGTTCAAAAACTCGCCATGCAATTGCAGAAAGAACAAGAAATCTTGATGAACATTGCAGACATCGCCATTCAGGTTTATGCAGCAGAATCTGTTTTGTTGAGAACAGAAAAACTCGCTGGCATGAAGGGAGAAGCAGCAGCAGATTTACAAATTGAAATGATGCGTTCATTCATCTTCTCTGCGGCTGAGAAGATCAATCAAGCCGGAAAAGAAGCGTTGATTTCATTCGCCGAAGGCGATGAATTGAAAATGATGTTGATGGGATTGAAGCGTTTTACGAAAGTGGAACCATTTAATATTAAAGAATCTCGCAGAAAGATAGCAGAGAAGATGATAGCAGAAAACAGCTATTGTTTTTAAATTTCTGGGTTATTTGCAGCAAAGGGGCTCTTACGAAAGTGAGAGCCCTTTTTTATTGGCGGTTACTCCTATTCCGAAAAGTGCGAAATCATATTTAACAGGATCTTGTGGATCCATTTGACGCAGATGATTCATCAATTCCTCTAGTGCGGTCCAATCATTTTGTTTTCGTTTGAGTAGTTTTAATTCCCTCGAAATATTGCCCGTGTGAACATCGAGTGGAATATAAAGTTGGCTAGAATTAAATGAGGTCCACAAGCCAAAATCGACTCCTTTAGATGCATCGCGAACCATCCAGCGTAAAAACATATTCAAACGTTTTGCGGAGCTTCCTGTGGCAGGATTAGAAACATGTTTTTGACTGCGTTGCTCGTGTTGAACTGTAAAGAAAATTTCTCGAAAACCCATGATAGCTGCACGAATATCACGACCATCGAAATGTTGGTTGAACGCAGCTTCCATATCATCAAATTGAAGATAGATATTTTTCAATGCTCTTAAAAAGCACTTGATGTCATCTGCATTAAAGGTGCGATGAACAAAACCATCGAATCGTTTTAAATCTTTTTCTGAATGATCTTTTATAAATTGAAAAGGCTCGTTATCCATTCGATGCATCATTGACTCCGCGTTGGTGATGATGCTCTTCCGATTGCCCCAAGCAATGGTAGCAGTTAGGAAAGCTGCTATTTCAATATCTCTTTTATTTGAAAATCGATGAGGAATAGAAATTGGATCATGATCGATAAACGCTCGACTCTCGAAATACTCTGCTTGTTCGTCTAAAAAAGGTTTTAAAGAAACGAGGAGTTTTTTCATTTTGCCTCACCCATCAAAGCGTACTGAAGAATATTGGCACCCATTTTCAAAGCCTTCGTTCTAGTGTCCTCGCTATTGCCATGTACCTCTTGGTCTTCCCAGCCGTCGCCAAGATCACATTCGAAGTCATAGAAGCACACCAATCTTCCTTGGTAAAGAATACCGTAACCTTGTGGCGCTTTCTTATCGTGTTCATGAATTTTTGGAAGCCCCGTGGGAAAATCGTATGTCTGATGATAGATGGGATGATTGAAAGGCAATTCGATAAAATCAGTTTCCGGAAATACCTTTTTCATTTCCTTGCGGATGAATTTATCGAGACCATAGTTGTCGGAAATGTGTAAAAATCCGCCACCAATTAAATAGGCTCGCAGATTGGAAGCATCTGAGGGAGTGAATACCACGTTGCCATGACCAGTCATGTGAATGAATGGATAATTGTTGATTTCAGGCGAGCCGACATCTACGAAAGGAACATTCTGATCGATGTTCATCCCGAGATTTTTGTTTACAAACTTCACCAAATTCGGTATACTCGTCGGGTTTGCATAATAGTCTCCCCCACCCTTATATTTCATCACAGCTATTTGGTAGCTGGGTGCGTTGAACGACAAGCAGACAAATGCGATTAACAATCCAAACAAAACTTTTTTCATAGTGTCAAAGATAGAAGAAGTCTTATTGAGCAGCAATCACGCTGATCTCTACTCTTGCATTTTTTGGCAAAACGGATACCTGAACAGTTTCGCGAGCGGGAAAGTCGGAAGTGAAATACGAAGCGTATACCTCATTAACAGAAGAAAAATCATTCATGTCTTTAAGGAATATGGAAGTCTTGATGATATGCTCGAAAGACAAGCCTGCCGCGGCAAGCACAGCTTCGATATTACTCATGATTTGCTTCGTTTCAGTGGCAGCATCTGCTGGAGTGTATTCTTGCGTTGCAGGGTCGATCGCTATTTGTCCACTTAGAAAACACATATTGCCAAATTTTACCGCTTGGCTGTATGGACCAATCGCCTTTGGTGCCTTATCTGAAAAGATGATTTCTTTTTTCATAATTATTTGATTGAATCTGTCCAATTTTTAATCATTCGTTTGCCTGTCGGGGTGAGTACCGACTCTGGATGAAACTGCACTGCCTCGATGGGAAGTGAGCTGTGTTTGATGGCCATCACTAAGTTGTCTGTATTTCTCGCGGTCACAATCAGTTCTTGCGGAACCATGTCGGCCACCCAACTGTGATAGTGTCCGACCTCAAAAGGTGACTCAATATTTTCAAAAAGCACCGACGGTTCGATAACATGGCACGAGCTCGCTGTGCCATGAATTACCTTACCTAGATTTTTGAGCGAACCTCCATAGTGCTCGATTATCGCTTGTAAGCCGAGGCATACACCTAGAATTGGTTTTGACGCTTGAGCAGCTTCAATCAAGTCCATCATAATACCTGCTTCAGCGGGGAGTCCTGGCCCAGGTGAAAGCA
>JBILSZ010000008.1:0-51341 GCA_044371755.1 Flavobacteriales bacterium
AGTTGCATCCAAGACCTCTACTCTATCGCAAGTTGTTGGTACGTTGATATTGGCCACACCATTTGATGGGTTAGGATAAATCAACATTTCAACCAACTCTAACTCTTGTCCTACGCTCACCACAGATAAATTCTCACTAACCACAGGACAACCATTATTTACAATAACTGAATAACTGCCAGAAACAGTTGGAGTAAATGTCAATCCAGTAGCGCCAGCAATCACTTGTCCATTGATAGTCCACTGAATAGAGGAGTTACCGTCATGATTGATTAATGAGAATGTGTTATTGTTGTATTCGATTATTGGCGTAACAGGAGGGAATTCACTAATCAATAAATCATCAATAAAGAAAACCGACTCAAATCCATTCACCTCATATACCAACTGAATATCATAATTGCCAGGATTCTCAAACGTATATGTGGCGTCTTCTTCACAAGCAGGAACAGTATTGCCGTCACCCATGCGGTAGTAGCAATTACTTACATTCATATTGATTTCGCTTGTATTAGTTAGAGTGATGGTGCCACAATCAAAAGTATAATCTACGCGCGCATCCAAAGTTGAGAGCATGCAATTCTGTGTTTGAATTCCCGTCCCTCCTTCGGTATTTGCAGAACAATATTGTTCAAAGCTTTCACCACTTAGAAATACATGTGAAGACAAAGCCGAATCTCCAACGTCTGCAATAATTAATTTGATGTGATAAGTTTCACCTACGATCAATTGGCCAATACAAGCATGCAAAACATCTGTAAAACCATCTATTGAAGTTATTCCCATTTCATTGGCGCTAACATTATAATATTCCGAATTGATTTGGTCATTTACAGTGTTAATCCCCACCGCCGTCTCAGAGTTAGGAAGATAAGCCAAGTTTACCGCGCCATTTGTGAATGTTCCATTGATACCCGGCCCGCTTATAAAAAATCCAAAATGATCATTGAATGAAGTATTCACAAATTCAGGGTATTCAACTGATGCAAACACGTATTGGAAAGCCATGGAGTCTCCGGTTGCAATAAAGTCAAATTCCAATGAAGTGACTTCCCCGATATAAAGAGGGTCTTGAAGGAGTTGAATAATATCTTCATCTTGAATGGAGTATGGCTCAGTGCCTCCAATGGATGATGTCAATAGATCTTCAACTGTACCTGTGCTTAGAACAATTCCAGAGGAGATTCCCAACAAGGGATTAGCATCTTGAAATGCTGACATCAAAAGCGAGGACGTTACATCGGCCTCTCCGTTGAAAGTAGCATTATTGGTAAAAATTCCATTCCCTAAAAAGTTATTTTGTATGGCTTGCTGAATATTTTCCGAAGGCAATAAGGTGATTTGACCGTAGCTAGTTAAAGCAAGAGCAAACCCTAGCACACATGAGTAGATTTTCTTCATAGATAGTTGGTTTTATTGGCATACCCTTCAAATATAAGACTTTACGCGAACTACCCTCAAAAAATCCTAGATTTTTTTGCTCCACTCAATTGATCTTCGTTCAATGAGTCGATAAAACAATTGAGAAGTAATTATTGAAAATAGAATTGCACCAATGAGTATGGCATATCCAGACCATAAACTTGAGTTAAAAGGTAGAAGTAAATAAATGAAAAGGCCACCGAAGAGAGGATGCGTCAAATAAAGAGAATATGAAATCTCTCCAAGGTTGTTCAACACCGTCGGTGTTTTCACAATATATAAAATAAAAAAAACAGCGATTGTAGCTGCAATCAACCAATGCAGACCAACGAAGTACATGATATTGATGCTGGCTAAGGATGCATAAACCACGCATTCAAAGAAGTTTACTTTTTTTATTAAAAAATAAAAAATGGAAAATCCCAAAACAAAAGGTCCAATGTAAAAGGTGATGAATCTATCGTCTTTAAGAAAATAAGTCGAAATGAGCATAAGCAGCACAAAGGACATTCGCTGCCACATTTTATCTCCATTAAACCAAGAAAACAATAGCGCTAGTAGCAAATAGTATTGAATCTCTATCGCCAAGGTCCAGAATATCGGATTGAACCATTCGAGATTCATAATTTTCGTTGTATAAAACAAATGGGACAAAATACGAATGGCGCTCAAGTCCTCATTAGTTTTTCCTGTCGCATTATTGAATAAAACAAGAATAATTGTGAGCAACAAAGTCAAGAGATACGGCGGATGCAATCGCCACAATCTTTTTTTAAAAAAAGAAAAAAAATCTCTTACTTGGTAATGAGATTTATGCATGGAATAAGGTATGATAAATCCCGAAATCACGAAGAAAACAAAAACACC
The DNA here is from genome assembly GCA_044371755.1 of Flavobacteriales bacterium. GTDB lineage: Bacteria > Bacteroidota > Bacteroidia > Flavobacteriales_D > Sanyastnellaceae > JAIXWP01. The sequence goes on from JBILSZ010000008.1 coordinate 2,290, forward strand.
TGTTGGGCCGTACGAAGAGAAACGAAGTACGGCATCTCCTTCTGGTAGCAATCGATGCACCCCATCGCTATGACCAGCTAGGTGAAACACACACACCATCAAAGCAGCGATGCCCCTAAGGGCTTGTACATTATCAAAACGTGTTGCAACCACCATAGAGGGCGCGAAGATAAGCGGGTAAAACCTCGAAACTCACTGAATTTGTGGGATTTGTGAAAAAGTTGTATATTTGCAGCCCTTTTTGGGAACACTGTCGTAGTGTGCTGACAGTGAATTAATTACAAAGTAAAACCTCTTTCGTTTGCTACACCTCTTTCAAAGAGAAACGAAATACAAATTAAAATGCCCTCATGGCAGAATCTAAAAAAGTTAAAGCTGCTGACGCAGAAAACATCGATCCAATTGAAAACCTCGCTGAGGAGACTATTGCACCAGCAGTAGAACAGGAAGAGATCGCAATCGAAGAACCCCTTGAATTGTATAGCACAGCAGATGATGCGGCTTTCCTTACAAGCACTGGTGAATTCAATTGGGATGCCTACGAAGCAGCAGGCGGATATACTACCGACGAGCGCTCTCGCTTCGATAGTATCTACGAAAACACTCTCTCTACTATCGCTGAAAAAGAAGTAGTAGACGGTACAGTTGTTCTCGTAAACAAAAAAGAAGTAGTAGTGAACATCGGTTACAAGTCAGAGGGTGTGATCCCAGTAACTGAATTCCGCTACAACCCAGACCTCAAGCCTGGTGATGTAGTTCCTGTATATGTGGAACAACAAGAAGACAAAAACGGTCAACTTAAAGTATCTCACAAAACTGCTCGCGTATTTAGCGCTTGGGGCAATGTGAACAGAGCTCTTGAGACTGGTGAAATCATCAAAGGTGACGTGAAGTGTCGCACAAAAGGTGGTCTTATCGTTGACGTATTTGGAATCGAGGCATTCTTGCCAGGTTCTCAAATCGACGTGAAGCCAATCCGCGATTACGATATATACGTTGGTAAAGTGATGGAGTTGAAAGTGGTTAAGATTAACAACGAATTCAAAAACGTTGTTGTATCTCACAAAGCTCTCATCGAAGCCGAACTCGAAGAACAGAAGAAGCAAATCATGTCTGGTCTTGAAAAAGGTCAGGTATTGGAAGGTGTTGTTAAAAACATCACTAGCTACGGTGTATTCGTGGACCTCGGCGGTGTGGATGGTCTCATTCACATCACAGACCTTTCATGGGGCCGTATCAACCATCCAGAAGAAGTGGTGCAGCTTGATTCTAAAATCAACGTTGTTATCCTCGACTTTGATGATGAGAAGAAGCGTATCGCTCTTGGCTTGAAGCAGCTTTCTGCTCACCCATGGGATGCTCTTCAAGAAAACCTTGAAGTAGGTCAAAAAGTAAAGGGAAAGGTAGTCGTTCTTGCTGACTATGGTGCATTTGTAGAAATCGCTCCAGGTGTAGAAGGTTTGATTCACGTTTCTGAAATGTCATGGAGCTCACACCTCCGTTCTGCTCAAGACTTCTTGAAAGTTGGTGAAGAAGTAGAATGTGTGGTATTGAATGTAGATAAGGATGAGCGCAAGCTTTCTTTGGGTATGAAGCAATTGATGCAAGACCCATGGGAAGGTATCGAAGCTCGTTTCCCAGTGGAAAGCAAGCACAAGGCGAAAGTTCGTGCATTCACTAACTTCGGTGTATTCTGCGAACTTGCAGATGGTATCGATGGATTGATTCACATCTCAGATCTTTCTTGGAGCAAGAAAATCAAGCACCCATCAGAATTCTGCCAAATCGGTGATGAAATCGATGTGGTAGTATTGGAGCTTGACAAAGACAACCGTCGCATCAGCCTCGGTCACAAGCAGCTCGAAGAGAATCCATGGGATGTATTCGAAACAGTATTCGTAGAAGGTTCATCTCACCAAGGTACTATCGTGAAGAAAGAAGGTAGCCACGCTATCGTAACACTTCCGTACGGTCTTGAAGGATTCTGTATGAATAAGAACTTGAAGAAGGCTGACGGTTCTACTGCTAAAGTAGAAGAAACGCTCGACTTCACCGTGTTGGAATTCAACAAGAATCAGCGCAAGATTTCTGTATCTCACACTGGTACTTGGAAAGAAGAAGAAGCAGGAGCAGAAGCTCCTAAGAAGGCTGCTCGTCCTAAGAAGGAAGGCGGTGCTGAATCATCTTCTGCTGTGAAGGCTGTAAATGCACAAGTTGAAAAGTCAACACTTGGAGACCTTGATGTATTGGCAAATTTGAAAGACAAAATGGAAGGCAACAACAGCGAAACTGCTGAATAATTCCTTCTGATTTTATAGCATTAAAAAATCCCAACCTTTCGGTTGGGATTTTTTTTTTGCGGCATTATAACTTTGCCACAATGAAAAAGCAAAAAGGAAACAATGACTTAATCATTGTATCGACCAATAAAGACGCGATGCTTTCGAAGTCCGCGAAAAAATTCAATACGCTTCTCAAAAAACTGGAGCATGTAAAAAAGCAACAAGAGACCATAAAGGCAAGGCTGGAGAAAAATCTTCAGGACGTTCATCGTGACATAATGCCTACCTACGGCGAATTATGCGAGCTACAAGCTGATTTTCTTTTGGCTATCATTGATCATTTCAACTCAACCAATTTGAGTGCTCAAAACGAGTATTACATCATGTCTTATGTAGATATGGTCAAGGCGAAATTAAAGCACGGCCCTTATCAAATCAATGAGGAAAAGAGAAAAAAAATCGAAGAAGCGACAGAAGGGGGTGATGAAGCCGACGCCGAGTTGGATGCTCTTTTCGATGATATTTTTGGTGAACTAGAAGAGGATGAAAAGGTTGAAGGGGAATTTGAAGACTTCTTTCAATCTCAACCCCTCAATAATGCAGGAGAAGGCAAAACGAAAAAAAAATCAAAGAAACAACTCGAAAAAGAAGCAGCAAAAGCTCAATTTGACGAAGAGAAAGACAAAAGCTTTTCTGCGATGTATAAAAGTCTTGTAAAGCTGCTTCACCCTGATGGCGAAACAGATGAAGAGCTTAAATTAAAAAAGACAGAGTGGATGAAAGAGTTGACGGTGGCCTATAAAAACAAGGACATTCAAACTTTACTGAGAATAGAATTGGAATGGATGCAGAGTGACAAATCACTTGTAGAAAAGCAATCAGAAGAAAGACTCGCCTATATCAATGAATTGCTGAAGGAACAAGTGCGAGAAGAGGAGTACAAAATTGGTCATATCTTAAATGACCCTCGCTATCGAATCTTACATTTCTTTGCCGGGTCTCCAAACATTGTCTATTTCATTTCCAAGGCTCATGCTAAATACTACAGGAATCAAATGGACCGACAAAGCTCTCTGCTCCAGCGCATGCAATCTTCCAAGAAAGAGGCCAGCACAGTGATCAAGGAAATCGCCGCAGAGATGAAGGAAAAAGAATTTAATATTTGGTGAGTTACCCTTCAATAAACTCATTGACCTAAAGGGATTTCCTACTTTTTTAACGCCGACATGGCCTTGTGAGCTATAAAGCGAGCCACTGAGGCGATTAAAGACTCCAAGATGTCGTTTGGTATTACTGGAGCTTCCAAAGTCCTTAATAGTGCTGATTTAATCAATACCGAAGGGCGTATAGAATTTACGGCTTCGTCAAATTGCTCTTGCAGCGTAAACCATTGGTATTCGGATTTTAATTGCAGCGCATAACGCTCGTCCCTGAGAGCTTCTAACTCATTTTTCATGATTCATTCCTTTTTTCAGTTTTCGAATTACGCCATTACTCACAGGTCTCTCCAAGAGTTGTGTTTTGAACGTGTAAATGATAAGCGCGAGTAAAGCATATAGGCCCCCGATGACAAAAAAACCACTATACCATTCACCGAGTTGTTTGCCAATCCACAAAGCACTGCCAATACTGATGATGAGAAGTGAAGATGATAATGTGATTATGACGACCAAGCGTGATACAAGTGAAGACAAAACTTCGGCAGTGGTGCCTATTGCTTCTAATCTCAAAAGTTCAACTTTGGTTTGTGCATATTCTTCTGCTCGTTCGATCAGCAATGCTATGGGAGTGGTATTATTGTTCATTTTGACAACCTATATTTTTTCTCGCGCAACAATGATTCTATAAGAATTTATGCTGGCTTATAGTCTGAGGCTTTTTCTTTTACCCCGTTTTCGACATGCTCATATTTGAGTTTGCCACGATCTGCCATGTCCTCAGCAGATTTACGTACACCTTCCTTTTTATCAGATAGCGACTCCAAAAAATCATTCCACTTGGACTTTATTTCATCCAAATAATCATCTCCTTTGTCTACTATTTGTTTGCGTGTTACCGATCCTTTTTCAGGCGCTAGCAATATTCCTGCTATCGCACCCACGGCAAGACCTGCCAGTGCTCCTAAAATTACTTTTCCTGTACTCATGATATATTGATTTAAATTTAAAATGTTTCCTTTTTGAACTGATCATTTATCGCTCAGTAGTTTGAGACATTCCTGTTCGCACTCCAACGATTGCTTTAAATGCGCGCGCAGCATGGGCAATGAATTGGATGCCCAACTTCTCACATCTGCATCTTCACTTTTCTGAGAAGTCTCCTCAAAGATTTTTATAGCTTCACGGTGTTCTGCTATCAATACTTTGGAGTATTCCTTACCGAAATCTATTCCCATCACTTGGTTCAATCTTTCATAAGTGCGAACGCCACGTACAGTTTGAGCAGTTGGCAATGCTACATTCTTCACTTTGGCCAAGGATGTGACTTCTGCAAGCAATATTTCATGATCGCTCTTCACCATAGTACCAAGCACTTTAATATGTGTCTGGCTACCTTTATCCTTGCCCATCTGACCATAGCGAATCTCGTTGCGACTTATTTCCGCAGCGTTCACCAGAAATTGTGCATTCTTCTTGTCTTCGCGGGTTGACATTCTATCCGCATTTTTATCTTCTGCAATGCCCTTGGTGTTGATCAAACCACCATTGGTGCATGAATAACTTCCTAAGATCAGAAGCATCATTGCTAATTTCGAAAAAACTAAAAACTTTGAATTCTTCATTATCATTTTTTTTTTTTAGAAAAAGTCCATCCATCTTTTAAAACATGATGTATATCACTTCACCACCTTTATAAACCTGTGATGGATGGTACTTCTTTCTTGCATTCATTTATTATTGTGATTGGACATTTTACCTTTCATATCGAAATGGTCTCCTTCCATTAACTTCATTTTCTTTCCACCCTTCTTCATATAGCTGCCATTCATCATTACGCCTGTGCCATTGCTCAATGTAACGTCTTTCTTAACGGCCGACATTTTTCCATTCTTCACGAGCATTAACTTTCCTCCGGTGAAATAGTAACCATCGGCTACAGCCTTCATTTCAGCATCTTGAGATGACTTATCATTATTCCTATTTGTAATCTTCCCATTATAGTCAATGTGATCGCCTTCTTTCAATGCTGTGCGTAAGCCATCTTTTTTCATATAGTAACCACTTTGCATGATGATCATGCCATTGCCTAGGGTGATATCATTATTCATATCAGACACATTACCATTCTTACATAGATGTAGCTTTGAGTTTTGATAGAGATAGCCATCAGGATAGTTTGCAGCTAGCTTAACCGTATTAGATTTTTTTGATGAAGTATCTGTTTGAGCAGCACCCACCGCAGCTATCATGAGAGCTATTAAAAACATAAATATTTTCTTCATTGTTACTTAAATTAAACGTTATTATTTGTTGATGCATTCGGAGTTTCCTCTCCATGATGTTTGTTGACGATATGCTTATCATCATTAGTAATTTGAGCGCTGACACGCTCATCTGTCCTGTCCTTGGGATCAGCGGTTACCTCAGTTTCGCGCATTTTTTCGTAATCATCACCCACGGAGTGTTTTTTCGGCACTTCTACCTTAGGTGTTTCTTTTACGATATCTTGCTTTTTGCCATTGCTGGGTGTGCCCTGTATTAGTAGATCTTTTTGAGATTTGCTTTTCGCATCTTTAGGATCTGTATTCATTTTGTTTTGAATTACGTGTAACTTAATTGTTACACCACAAAACTGTCGGTATTTTCATGTAATTTCATTACATCAATAGCACGCATTCTTATAGGATTCCACAAAAAAAAGGTTGCCAAAAATTGGCAACCTTCATTTGTAATATTCAAACAAAATCACACGTCTTCGTAACCACTTTTGATAATAGTAGAAATGATTTTAAACTTCTGATTTGCATAAAAACGCTGCATAGAGTGAGCTGGAATTGTGATTCCAGTTCCTACTTTTAATTGGTATTTTTTGTTGCCAATGGTCAGATCAGCTTCTCCATCTATCACTTGTATGAAATTATCAAAAGGAACAATTTTCTCTGAAAGCTCCTCCCCTTCACTAATGGACATTGCTGTAACGTTACCAGTGGATTTCTTAATAATAGTGCGGCTCACCACCGCATTGGGAACGTACTCCACAATTTCAACGATGATGTGCTCAATTCCTTTTTCAAGCTCTAGTGCGTCTGATGGCCTATTGCCATTGTTATCTTTGTGGATTTCCATATATATTTATTGTTAAGTCACTTTTGTCGTAAAGGTCGTACAAAGTTAAATGCTAATCATTATAACATAAGAGATCAAACCAACACGATTCACAGATCTTCCAAATGCTGCCTTCTTTTGTCCTTAATGCTTTTGAAGAAAGTAGGGGTCAAACCTGTCACTTTTTTGAATTGATTGCATAAGTGCGCTGCGCTGCTATAATGCAGACGCACTGCGATTTCTTTGACAGAAAGTTCATCATAGATCAGCAATTCTTTTACCTTCTCTATCTTATGCAAAACTATATAATGCTCGATGGTGATACCTTTTACTTTCGAAAAAATATTAGATAGCACCTTATAATCGATTTTCAATTTATCGCTTAGATAGTCTGAAAACTTGGTATAGGGCAATTCATCTTCGTAGTGTACCATTTCAATGATTACATTTTTTATTTTCTCAACGAGGATAGCATTTTTATCGTCCATCAGTTCAAGACCTGAAACATGAAGTGCCGCTTTGAGGCGTTCAAGTTCGGTTTCAGAAAGGGTTTTCTTAATTTCTACCTCACCGAGTTCAATAATCACATAGTCGATACCAAGGTTTTCCAGCACCGATTTGACCATCAATTTGCATCGCAGACTCACCATATGTTGGATGAAAATTCTCATAGCGTAGACCTATTGGATGGTATCAAAGAAAAGAACAGCACGTATTGCTACACCATCAAATGTAGTGAAGTATAACGTGCTGACCTTGTTTTAAATGACAAGAAGGGGAATAAATAGAATTAAATAGCCTAGGCTTTGATTCCAATGATCAAGTTTATATTCCTACCCCAACTCCATCTTCAAAAACTTACCAGTATGCGATGCTTTAACTTTGACCACTTGTTCGGGCGTGCCTTCGGCGATGATCTGCCCGCCTCCTTCCCCACCCTCAGGGCCTACGTCGATGATGTGATCTGCCACTTTGATCATGTCCATATTGTGCTCAATAACGAGCACTGTGTTGCCACGATCAACAAGTCTATTCAAGACATCAATTAACATCTGTACGTCTTGAAAATGAAGACCTGTGGTTGGTTCATCCAAAATATAAATGGTATTTCCGGTATCTCGCTTCGCCAATTCAGTACTCAACTTCACACGCTGAGCTTCACCGCCGCTGAGTGTGGTACTGTGCTGTCCAAGGGTGATGTAGCCCAATCCAACATCCTTCAACGTCTGCACAACATTTTTGATCTTAGGCATTGCATCAAAGAACTCCACCGCTTGCTCAACGGTCATATCCAAAATATCCGCAATGCTCTTTCCTTTATAGCGTATCTCGAGTGTTTCGCGATTGTATCGTTTGCCTCCGCAACTCTCACATTGCACAAATACATCGGGCAAGAAATTCATTTCAATGGTGCGCAAGCCCGCCCCCTTGCAGGTTTCACAACGACCGCCTGCTACATTAAAACTAAATCTTCCAGGTTGATAACCTCTAATTTTTGCTTCTGGTGAATTTGAAAACAACGCTCGTATATCTGTAAAGATACCAGTATAGGTGCTCGGATTACTCCGTGGGGTGCGGCCGATAGGACTTTGATCTATCTCAATCACTTTATCCAAATGTTCAAGTCCTTTGATTTTTTTATAGGTTAATGGTCTCTTCACAGCATTGTAAAAATGTGTGTTGAGTATTGGATATAATGTGTGCGATATCAACGAAGATTTACCGCTTCCACTCACGCCTGTGATACAAATAAATTTTCCGAGCGGAATCGTGAGCGTGACATTCTTCAAATTATGTCCGTTTGCTCCTTCCAAAACAATATTCTTACCACTGCCCTTTCTTCTTTGTTTGGGCACTGCTATTTGTAAATCACCTTTGAGATATTTGGAGGTGACACTATTTTGGGCCATGTGTTCTTTTGGGCTTCCTTGAGCTACCACCCGTCCTCCGTGCACTCCAGCGCCTGGTCCAATATCAATCAAATGATCACTTTCCAACATCATGTCGCGATCGTGCTCGACAACAATAACGCTGTTGCCGCCATCTCTCAACGCTTTCAAAGAATTGATGAGTCTGTGATTGTCGCGTTGATGAAGTCCAATGGAAGGTTCGTCCAAAATATAAAGAACACCCACAAGCTGTGATCCAATCTGCGTGGCGAGCCTTATACGCTGAGCTTCCCCTCCACTCAGCGTGCGCGCACTGCGATGCAAGGTGAGATAATCAAGACCTACATCAATCAAGAAACCCAGTCGACTTTTGATTTCTTTAAGCGGCTCGGTGGCAATAGCCATTTGTCGTTCGCTGAGATGTTTGTCCGCAGTGTCAAACCACTTCGCGAGATCCCGCAGATCCATGGCCGCGAGCTCATGGATATTTTTTTTATTAATTCTAAAATACAATGCCTCCTTCTTCAAGCGACTGCCCGAACATTCAGGACAAGGCATTTTATTCATAAAACTCTCCGCCCAACGGCGTAAGCCTGGGTTCGAATCGTCTTCTATTTGTTTTTCTATGGTATTAATAATACCCTCATACTTTGCAGGATAAGAATATCCCGCACTTGATTCGATGTTGAATATTTCTTCTGAACCGTATAGCAGTGTATTAATCACTTCATCTTCCATGTCTTCCAATGGCGTATTGAGATCGTGACCAAAGTGTTTGAGCACCGCTTCCACCTGCGACATGGCCCAATTGGATTTGGCTTCGCCCAAAGGTGCAATACCGCCTTTTTTGATATTCTTTTTCGGATCGGGAATAATCTTCTTCATATCCACTTCCGCCACTTCGCCCAAACCATTGCAATGAGGGCAGGCGCCATAAGGTGAATTGAATGAAAACAAATTGGGTTCTGGTTCAGGGTAAGAAATGCCGCTAGTAGGACACATCAAAAAGCGGGAGAAGTGGCGCACGTCTTTCTTGCCATGCTTCTGAATCATCAAACTCCCCTTCCCCTGTCTCATGGCTGTTTGAATGGTCTGTGCGATGCGAAGTTTATCCTTCTTATCAACCTGCAATCGATCTACTACTAATTCGATATCATGGATTTTATAACGATCCAATTTGTATCCCTTTTCCAACTCCACGATTTCACCATCCACACGCGCTCTCACATAACCCTGCTTCATTAATTGTTCGAACAACTCGCGATAATGTCCCTTTCGTCCTTTCACCAATGGTGCAAGGATCACTATTTTTTCCCCGTCATATTCTTTGAGAATGAGTTGACCAATTTGTTCGTCTGTATAACGTACCATTTTTTCGTTGGTCTCATAGCTGAACGCATCCGAAGCACGTGCATAGAGCAAACGCAAGAAGTCATAAATCTCCGTAATCGTCCCCACGGTAGAACGAGGATTTCTGCTCACTGTCTTTTGCTCAATAGAAATCACCGGCGACAAACCATTGATCTTATCTACATCCGGGCGTTCCATTTCGCCTAAAAACTGGCGTGCATAGGCATTGAATGTTTCAATATATCGGCGCTGCCCTTCCGCATAGATGGTATCAAATGCGAGCGATGATTTTCCACTTCCACTAAGACCAGTGATCACCACCAATTGATTGCGGGGGATCGTCACATCTATGTTTTTGAGATTGTGCTCTCTGGCACCAATTACTTCAATTACTTCTTCTTGCATAACGGTTCAAAGATGAAACGGAAGTACAAACAATTCAAGTCTTTTTTGTTCATTTTTGCTAAAATTATCAGCATTGTTTAAAATGCTGACCTCAATCATTCATGATAGCAAACGGCAGCACCTATATTCGCGACCACAAAGACCAGACGTATGTATTATTCTTCCTATCTTCAATTAGACAAAATCCTTAGCGCTCAAACCCTTGAGAGCGATAAACTCAACAAACACGCACACGATGAGATGCTCTTTATCGTCATCCACCAGGCGTATGAATTGTGGTTCAAACAAATCCTTTTTGAAGTAGGCAGCGTGCACGAAATCATGTCAAAAGAAAACATCAACGACAATTCTCCTGAATTAACCGTTGCTGTGCGCCGACTCAACCGTACCGTTGAAATCTTGCGTCTATTAGTGCATCAAGTGGATGTACTCGAAACAATGACACCACTCGACTTCTTAGATTTCCGAGATATGTTGCGTCCGGCTTCTGGTTTTCAGAGTATGCAATTCAAAGTATTGGAAACAGTGCTTGGTTTGAAAGTAGAGGATCGTCACGGAAGAGAATATTTTACTTCGCAGCTCAAGCCCGAAGATTCTCAAGCAATTTATGATTTAGCTAAAAAAACTCCCCTACTTTCTTTAGTAAACAACTGGTTGGAACGCATGCCTTATTTCAATCAACTAGAATTTTGGACGGGTTGGGAAAATGGCAAAGACTTTTGGAATACCTACAAAGAAGTATATGGCGAAAGTCTTGGAGAAGGTGAAAAACAAAATGTGCGTGCATTCGAAGAACTTTTTCTCAGCGACCTCACTAACGAAGGTCGCAACCTCAGCGACAAAGCCCGCCGCAGCGCGCTTTTCATTATGCTCTATCGCGATTTTCCAATTTTACAAAACCCATATCGATTGATCAATCATCTTTTGGAGATCGACGAATTACTCGCCACATGGCGTTGGAGACACATGAATATGGTTCACAGAATGATTGGAACGCGTGTGGGAACAGGTGGAAGCAGCGGCAAAGGTTATCTCCGCGAAGCAGCGTTAAAACATTACATCTTCCAAGAATTTGCCGAGCTCACCAGTTTCCTCGTAGAGCGCTCGCGACTGCCACAATTGCCCAAAGCACTGGAGCAGAAGTTGGGGTATAATTCGTAGGGAGAGAACGAGAACGAGAACAAGGGAGGAGAGAGAGTTTAGAATTTGGAGTTTGGAGTTTGGAATTGCGAATTCCAAATACCAAATACCAAATTCCAATCTCCAATCTCCAAATTCCGACTTCCCTTTCCAGCATGGACTTTCTTTTTGTACAAATAAATCATTGTATGTTGTAATGAGCTATTGAGGGGGTGCGAGGATATTTGATGAGTAATAATTCTATTACCATTAATTCATTCACATCATGGAAACAAAACACAGCAATGAGATCTTTAAGATCACAGGCAACTGGGACACGCAATCAAAAGCCCTCAAACAAAAGTACTCACAACTTACAGATTCAGATCTGAAGTTTGAGCCCGGAAAAGAAAACGAACTTCTTGGCCGCGTTGAAACCCGTTTGAATAAAAAACGCGACGAGGTAATCAACATCTTGAAAAAGAATCAGACGGAGAAAGTATAATCCGCTCTCGTGCTTCGAACAGAATGTAGAAATAATATACGGTTAGTTACACATTCGCGAAGCCTACAAGTTTAAAGACTGCCTCAAAAGGGCAGTCTTTTTTTATAGCCAAGATTCTATATTTTACAAATAAAAAAAGGCCCACCGAAGTGAGCCCATTCTTGTACCTTATTGTACTTTTTACTATAACTTGAATCCCGCAGTAAACTGCAACCATTGATTCTTATAGCGTGGCGTCAATGATGATCCATCACCGTTGTTGGTTTGAAAATCAATACCCACTCTTCCTGACAATAGGAAGTGCTGATAGTAGAAATCTAAGCCTGCTGTGAATCCCAGAATATTTTTGCGAATATTATCCGTGTCAAATTGTTCTTCTTGTTCCACACTGTTGCTCCCAAAAGTGTACTCGTCTTTTTGTTCTATAAGATAAGAAAACTGAGGACCAGCGACGACAGTCACAAATGATGCAGGCTTGAGCTGCACTAAAAGTGGAACGTCGATAAAGGTCGCAGTACGCGAAAACGAATAGATTGACTCCAGCCTTTATTCCGAATTCGAGATTATTTCTTCTGTCCTCATCTTGAGCCACCGCCGCCTGTGCGGCGAATAGGCAAGAGAATAGCATATAACGTATATTTCTTTTCATGATTATTTTTATTGATGAATATTTGAATTCCACTGAGGAATAGTGATAGTGACTTATTTTTCATTTTCTTTTTCAAATCTGAATTCTTTTGATTGAGCTCTGCGATTTTCTTTTCGTAATCTGCCTTTGCCTCTGACTTCTCATTAGCGATGCGCATGTTGAATTCAGTGATACTCTTCTCATTAGAAGCAATCAAGGCTTCTTGTTCTTTTTTATAGTCTTCCATTTCCTTTTTCAATGCGGCATTTTCCTTATCCAACTCGTCGTTGGCATCGGATACATTCTCTTCTGCTTTCTTTACTTTCTCAGCAGAAGTTTTGCATCCATAAAACGACACTCCTGCTAAGAGCATGGTAGCTATGAATAATTTAACTGGTGTGCTCATCTTTTATTTATCTAACGTAGATGCTTCATTGTATCTACGAGGCAAAGATGATGGGGCATTCGAGGGAATGCGTTGCATACAAAGAGTTATTCTTTATATCTTTATTTTCTTAGAATTATTTTGAATTAAAGATCCTCGATATTCGAGCGTGTTCTTTTGGGTAAGTTCTTGAAAAAAGTTGGCGTGAGCCCTGTGATCTGTTTGAATTGTTTAGACATGTGCGCCAAACTGCTATAATGCATCTTATCTGCGATTTCAGATAGATTCAAATCATCATACATGATAAGCTCTTTTATTCTTTCTACTTTGTGTAAAATGATGAAGTGTTCTATAGTCACACCCTTTGTCCTCGAAAATAAGTCCGACAAGCGGTGATAGTCTAGATGGGTTTTCTCAGCAATGAATGTCGAGATGTTGACCTTGGGCATCTCTTGAGAATGATGCACCATATCAACAATTATATTGATCACCCTTTCAATCAGTATCGTCTTTTCATTACTTAATAATTCCAGTCCTGATGCATGCAAGGAAGCCTTAAGCCTGGTGCGGGTTTGCTCACTGATGGGGTCCTTAAGTTCCACTTCACCCAACTCCACTGAATTGTAGGACAGACCATAATTATTCAAAATAGAAATCACCGACAATTTGCAGCGCATGCTGACCATATTTTGAATAAATAACCTCATTGTTTCATGTTGACCTAGGTAAAGATAAAAAAATAAAACCTTAAAGAGTTGTTTCTTCGTATTACATTAAGGTCAAAGCCCCTTTGTAACGACAATTGTCTTCACATTCACAAACTCATGGAGTCCTGCTTTGGCGAGTTCGCGGCCAATACCGCTGCGCTTGGCGCCACCAAATGGTAAGCGTGGATCCGATTTTACAATACTATTAATAAATACTGCACCTTCTTCGAATCTTGATGCAAGCGAGAAAAGATAGTCGGTGTCTTGTCCATAAATAGATACTCCTAAACCAAAAGCCGTGTTGTTAGAAACACGAATGGCTTCCTCTATATCAGAATAACGATATACCGGCAAAACAGGGCCGAACAGTTCTTCTCGCATGCATGTCATGTCTAGGGTGATATTCGTTAGAATGGTTGGCTGAAATACGCCATTTAAAATAGCACCACCGTAAGCCACGTCAGCTCCTTCTTGCAGACTTGAATAAACTTGCGCCAACAAATCATCATTGAATTCTACTTTTGCCAATGGTCCTATAAAAGTTTGCTCATCTAACGGATTACCGCATGAAAGCGACGCTATCCGTGCGAGCAAGTCCACCATAAAAGCATCATAAATCTTCTCATCCACCAAAAGGCGTTTGGCAGCGATACAGCTTTGACCATTATTTTGAAAACGTCCGATGATCACATCTTCCACGGCGCGCTTTATATCTGCCGTTTCTGTGACGATGAATGCATTGCTGCCGCCGAGTTCCAATACCACTGGTTTTATTTGTCCTCCCGCAATAGCGGCAACACGAGCCCCCGTAGCTTCACTTCCAGTTAGTGAAACACCTTTTATGGATGGATGTGCGACGATTGCATCCATATCGCTGCCTGTAACAACGATGTTTTGAAATTCGAATGCTTCGAAGCCTGCTTCATAAAACAATGTCTCCATACGATGCGCACACGCTTGAACATTCGAGGCATGTTTTAAAATTAAATTATTCCCAGCGGCCAGCGCTGGAATCGCACAACGGAAAACTTGCCAAAATGGAAAGTTCCATGGCATGATTGCCAACCACACTCCTACTCGCTCGTATCGAATAATCGACTTTTGTCCCGGGGTCAATACTTCTTCATCTTTCAAATAAAAAGAAGCATTTTCAGCGTAATATTCACAGCAAATCGCACACTTCTCAATCTCTTGAAGGCTCTGTGTGATAGGCTTTCCCATCTCTCGAGTGATCAAATGAGCGAGGTCTTGTTGATGTTGTCTCAAAAGAGAAGCAAGCTTTATTGCTTTGGTTGGAAAGTGAATGCGATCCGCTTGGTTTTGATCCGCAAAAGTGATTTTACTTTCAACTTCTTGCATCGTGTGTGAAGTCCAAGTAGCCCACACCTCACCATCCCAAGGTTGAATGCTCTTCATCATTTGTCAACCGAATGAACGTTCGCTTTGAGAGCAGTCATTATCCAAGCTGCTATAAATAATACACCACCAATAGGGGTAATTGGACCAAGAAAACCGACTGGCAGTCCGTGGATATCACGTGTAGAAAGAAGATAGAGCGATCCTGAAAAGAATCCGAGTCCTCCCAACATCAAACCGGATATCCACTTAAAACTTTTTTCCTGAAAAAAATTCAAGCGAAAGGCGATAGCCAATGCCATCAGTCCCAGAGCATGATAAAAATGATATTCTACCGCGGTCTTCCAAACGCCGAGTGATTCTGGCGTCAATCTCGCTTTTAGTGCATGCGCTCCGAAAGCTCCAAACACAACGGCCAATGCAAGTAGAATGGCTGAAATTTTAAAAATTCTCATATCGCAAAGGTGGGGAAAAACTGCATTCGGAAATCGGTAATCGGGATTCAGAATTCGGAATTCAGAACTTTCCTATGCCGTAAGTAGCTGTTCTTGATTTCCTTTGGTGGCACACCTCTTCGAAACTGCGCCATGGCTTTGACGTTCGCCCAGTTTACTTCGAGCCACGTACGTCCATCATATTTGCGAGCACTCACGAGCACATCTTTTTGTATTAGATAATATTTAATCCCCAAAGCCTTCACACGACGCAAAAGGTCATACTCCTCCATGATGACGTATTTTTCATCATATCCATTCAATTTTTCAAAGAATTTTTTTTCAATAAAAATACTCTGATCGCCGCCACGGAATGAGCTAATGTTAAATCTAGTCATAAAGGAATTGAACTTCAGTATCTTTTTATCGCTATCAAACTTAAATCGAAATCCCCCCACCAGATGCCCTTCTTTTAATGCATTAATTACATCTTCAAAACAACAGGATGGCGGCATTGTGTCTGCATGAACGAAATAAAGAATGTCACCCTTTGCCACGCGCGCCCCCAGATTCATTTGATGTGCGCGTGATCTAATTTGTGATGTCAATACCAGCGCTCCCCCTTCTTTTGCTAACTTCTCTGTATTATCGTCACTCCTTCCATCCACGACGATGATCTCTACCAAATCGCTCAAAGGGCATTGTGTCAACCAACGGACCAACCTTCCCACATGGGCTTCTTCATTCAGCGTCGGGATGATGCAGGATATTTTAACAGATTCTTCCTTCATTGGAACGAATTTAGTAAAGCATGGGTGCAAATTGTCACTTATATTCGTAATAAGATAGTTCATTCATGAAATTTATTCAACTAATGCTGGTATTGCTTTCGCTGTTCTTGTCCTCAGGATGCAACAGTCAAAAAGTACCGAACGATTCAAAACCAATCAGTCACGAACTCTGGGATGCGCTATTAAAAAAATACGTTTCTGAAGATGGTCATGTTAATTATGCGGGATTAAAAAAAGACCAAAGTCAACTCAATACCTATTTAGACCTACTGCGCAAAGGCCACCCCAACACAGAAAACTGGAGCCGTGAACAGCGCCTCGTCTATTGGATCAATGCTTACAACGCGTTTACAGTGGATCTTATCGTGCGCAACTACCCCTGTAAATCCATCAAAGATCTTGGCGGGGCTATTTATAAAGTAAACACACCTTGGGACATTCGTTTCATCACCATTCAAGGCATCACATACGACCTCAACAATATAGAACATGACATTCTTAGAAAAGAATTCAATGAACCGCGTATCCACTTTGCCATCAATTGCGCCTCGGTCTCTTGCCCTATTCTTACAAACGAAGCATATACAGCCGATAAGATCAACTCACAATTGGATAACGCTGCAAAGGCATTCATTAATGACCCTTCGCGCAACAAGATCACAAGTAGTTCCTCCGAACTCAGTAAAATCTTCACCTGGTTCAAGGGAGACTTTACAAAAAACGAATCAATAGTTTCATTTATAAATAGATATAGCAACACCAAGATTTCAGACAAGACCCAAATTAACTACTTAGAATACAACTGGTTGTTAAATGAATAGACCAACACCAGACTATGCATAAGTTGACTAAATTTGGTGCTGATCAAAGGGTTAACTATAAGAAATTGTAACCCAATAAGATTAGTTCCGTATCAATACCCGTGTACCGACATTTGACAAGGACTTGAAAGTACATAAGTGAACAACAACGGAAGTCTAATTTGATCTAAGCGCATGAAACGCACAACACTGGTCATCGCCCTATGGGCCGTGTTTGTAGCAACTGTTTCTGCCCAAAAGGCAGGCAGTGAGCCGCAACTCGCTAAAGAAGCTAATGAGCATTTTGTCTCGGGAGATTTTCTCAAGGCCTACCCGCTCTATTCTCAATTGGTTTCTCTTTATCCTCAAAATGTGGATTACAGCTATCGCTTTGGCGCATGTGCTATCTATAGCGTCCCCGACAAATCAAAAGCCATCAAGTTTTTGACGAGCGCCACAAAGCGCAATGTCACCGACCCAATGGCCTGGTACTATCTCGGAAAGGCTTTTCACCTCAATTATCAATTCAAGGACGCTATTAAGGCCTACGAAACCTTTGTAAGCAAAGCAGATCCAAAAGTGGCTGAAAAACTCAACGCGCAGCGTGAAATCGAAACCTGCATATACGGTTCCAATCTTCTCGCTAATATCAAAGACCTCGTAGTTCTAAATAAAGTAGAAGCAGATCGTGAAAACTTCTTTCGTTATATGGACCTTGACGGTATTGGAGGAAAAATTCTTACTGTACCTGCAGAACTTCAATCAAAGCTCGATCAAAAAGCAGGTGCTCCCGGTGTGATTCACTATCCAGGAAATAGCACCACCATTCACTTTTCTAGTTATGGAAAAGATGGTACAACAGGAAAAGACATTTATAAAGCACAAATTCTCCCAGATGGTAAATTCAGTGAGCCTCAGAAAGTACGCGGTGATGTAAACACCAAATACGATGAGGATTTTTGTTTTTTACACTCAGATGGAAAAACCCTCTATTTCGCGTCCAAAGGCCACAATAGCATGGGTGGCTATGATATTTTCAAAAGTGTGATGGATCCAAAATCAGGCGATTTCGGTCCAGCTATCAATCTCGATTTTGCTATTAATACTCCCGACGATGATATCTTTTACATCGCCGATTCTCTTAATCAAAAAGCATATTTCGCCTCTGGTCGCAGCAGCGATCAAAAGCACTTGCATGTTTATAATGTAAAAGTTCAAGGTATTCCTCTTCAGATTGTTTATCTAAAAGGAAGCTTTAGTAGCGAGATTGACGCAGAACAAAAAAATGCCACCATTCAAATTCGTGAGAGCATGACAGGTAGAATGGTGATGGAAAACACCACTCAACCTAGTGATGGCAATTATACCCTATATGTTCCAAAAGGCGGAGACTATAAGTTTTATATTAAAACAGAAAATAGCCCAGTAGTGCATGAGTCAGAAGTCAAAATTCCATCTTTTGATAAGCCCGTTGCATTACGACAAGAAATGAAATTGGTGAAAGAATCTGGACAAGAAAGATTGATCGTTACCAACTATTTCGAAGAAATTCTCAATGAAGATATCGCTGCGCTTGCATCGGAAATGCTCCGCCGCAAAGCTGGTCTTGAAGTTAATGACTCTCCAATACCATCTGGCGATGCCGCCCCTGTAGAGGCCAACAACCTATCGGTAGAAAAAACGATGGAAAATGTGACCTTGGCTGCAGGATTCAGTTCGGATGTGACCATTGCGACTGTTGTGGGTGATATCGAAAAAGACATCAATAAATATACGACCTTCATCAAAGAAACTGAAGCACGAATCAACACTGCTTATACGTTTGCGCTCAATAAACAAAAAGAGGCTGAGACGCTCACTGCAAAAGCTGAAGGTTTGCGAGCTGGACTTTCTGGATATACTACTACCGAAGACGTAGCTAAGCTGAAAGAATCACAAGCTTTACTCAATAAAGCCCAAGAACTGAAGCGTGAAGCAAAGGCAGCAATCGTAGCTGCTACAAACTTGCAAAAAGAAGTAGAAACAGCTAAAGCAGAAAAAACCGCCCTTACTGAAGATGTTGCTGCAATCAAGACAGCCCAAGCAGAAAACAATTTTGACAAAACCCTCACTTCTCTTCAAAAAGAAAAAGATCGTATCGTAGCAAACAGAATGGCTAAGCCTGAACCTTTAGCAGAAATGAATAAGTCAGCTAAGGAAAAGGAGAACCAGTTGCACAACTCGGAAGACAAGTTGAATAACCTTCGTCAATCAGAAAAAGAGAAAGAACAAGAAATCGCTGCACTTGAAATTAAAAAGTCGAATACTAAAAAGAAGAGTGAGTTAGCTGAAATCGAAACTGCTATTGTCAACGCAAAAAGCGATTTGGATGGTATGCGTCGAGCGATTAAGGATCGCATTTACCTAACCGAAAAGATGGGTAAAGAAACAAAAGACGCTTACGCCGCGGCCGACGTTTACGGAAAGCTGATCCAAAATGATAAATTGGGAATGGATCAAACCGCAGTTCTTGAAGAAGCACAGCGCAACTTCCTTTCTATGAAAGTAGATGCCCTTGACACACGTTTCGAAAAACTTGTGATCACTGATCCTCAAACACTCGCGCTTATTACCGATGCAAATACCGACAACGCCCTTACTTCCGAGGTGGCCATCAATGTGCGCGCTGAAAGTAATAACGAGAACAAGAACGAGAACAAGAACGAGAACGAGAACAACAACGGGGACACCGATGTAGCGATAACAAATACTAACTCCCAAAACCCTACTCCTACTCCTTCTCCTACTCCTACCGCGTCCAGTAACAACGGTTACGCAAGCATCAAGTCAGCTAGCGATGCTGCGTTCAAAAAGACCAATGGCAGCTCTCCCGCTATGAAGGATGCCCGTCAAATGGTAGCGAATGCAGCGTACACTCTAACGGAAACTCGCATTCAAGAGATTCAAAAGAGAAGAGCATCTGGTATTACAGAAGAAGAAAAACAAGAACTACAATCCTTGATTGCTTATAAAACAGAATTAAAAAGAATGTTGCCCGCAACCGCTGTTACTGCTGCACAAGCAGAACGCGTGAAGGCAGTCAGCACAAACATAGATCCTGAATATGCTGGAAAAATGGTGGACTTCGAAAATATGGAAGGCACCGAAATTGAAAAGACAATCGCAAAAGTGGGATATCAAGAAACAACGCTAGCTAAACTGGAGCAAGCGCGCAGCCAAAATGCATTGAAAATCGAAAATACAAATAGCGAAACTGAAATCGCCGCCCTAGCCGCTCGTGACAAAGAATTGCAAGCAGTGATTGTCGCATTGAAGAAAGAAACAAATGACATCAACACCTTCAAGGCTGCATACGATCTTGAAAATAAAGAAATTCTCAACAATCAAAATATCAACGAACGATTGGAAGAGCAAGTGGTACTCACCCAATCTTATATGAATACACTCGAGGCTCTTGAAGCTAAGAAGCAAGAACAGCTTGCTATGAGCACCGACTTCGCAGAGTCTGAGCAAATCCGCAAAGATATCGCGTCTGTGAAACAAGAGTATCAAGTCGCAAATGCAAAACTCACAAGCTATCAAAGCGATTTAAGATTGACTGCAGCTACTGCGGCTCCCGCGAACAACGACTCATCCGCAGTTATGAACCAAAATCTGGATGATAGTGTCGACACATCTCCTACTGCTGATACGAAAGGTACTGGCGACAACAATCCTCCTAGCACCAAAGCAGAGGAAAAGCCTCTCACAAAAGAACAGATCATGGTGAGAGATGCCGAAAAAATGAAGGTATTGTTCAATGCGAAAAGTCAACAAGAATCAATCTTTGCTTACGAGTCTAAAGATATGAGCAAGTTGATGGAAAAATATCCTGAGTACACTTCTGAAATGCAAGACCAGTATAAAATTGACGCCATTCAAGATGAAATTCTAATTGTTGAAGCCGAAGTAGACGCGGCTACCAGCAATGCACAAGCAAAAAAACTCGACCGCAAAGCGGAAGATCTATACTACAAAAAAGCGCAAATGGAGATTCGAAACAACCGTTCGGTTGCTAATATGACCCGCGCAGAATACGATGCTATAAATGCAAAAGTCAACGACCTCAATACAAGCAATCAGGAAGATCTTAATAGCAGAGTAATGTTGCGCGATGAAGTGCAAAAATTACAAAATCAAGCTAGCACAAACTATGATGAAGCACAAGAGCTTCGTAAGAAGGCCGTGAATTTTGAAGATCCTATTGAGCAAAACGACTACTACCGTCAAGCATTTGCTAAAGAAGCTTTGGCTATAAATCAACTTCAACAAGTAGTGGATATTCATGACAACATGGAGCTCTTCCTTGCCTATAGCGATCAAGAATTGACCGATTTAAGGTACAACAATGTAGCGCTTGCCCCCACGGGGACGGAGGGACAGAGTGACGGAGGGACGGAGGGACAGAGTGACGGAGGTACTGAGGGACGAAGCGACTTGGCTGCGCAAGGACAAAGCGACGAAGCGACGGAGGGACGAAGCGACGGAGGTACTGAGGGACAGAGTGACGGAGGTACTGAGGGACGTAGCGACACAGCGACGAGCGACGGAGGTACACAGGCACAGAGCAACGAAGATGTAGCAATCGCAAATCCGAGTGAGGCGGTAAAGACTACTAAGAATGAAAGCAACTCTCCATCAAGCACAGCTCCAACTGCAAATGCTGAGCGCACATCAAGCGCTGCGTCGGCAGGAAGAGATGCGGGTCGCGTTGCCAGCGCTGCAGAGCGCGCAGCGGCTGCTGATGCCGGTTATTATGAAAATGCACAGGCCGACGACTATTATTACGAACTTCCTACTACCCTATCGAAAAACCTATTCGTGAGAACAGGTCGTACAGTGTATAGCACAACAAATCCTATCCCTGTAAGTCCCGCGATGCCAGAAGGCACCTACTATAGCGTACAAATTGGAGCATTTAGAAATCCGATACCACAAAATCTATTCGACGAATTCGCACCTGTTATTGGCGATAAACTGTCATCTGGAATCACCCGCTACATCGCAGGATTTTTCATGACATTCGATCAAGCGGATGATATCAAAATGGAAATCCGTCGCCTTGGATATAACGACGCATTCGTGGTAGCTTATCGCAATGGCAAGCGCGTGCCGCTCTACGAAGCAATGACCGTGACCGAACCAGATGCATTGGCATCTATGGAAAAAGAATATGCATACGGTGATGGTGGTGTCGCTCCATCGCAACGCGCAAATGACATGAGCGGCAATGTGAATGCTCGCGCCGAAGAAAATATTGCAACAGAAAGAAATGCAACAAAAGGAACTTCTACTCCTGCTCCATCTGTAAATGGTAAGCGCACAGATTATTACAAAGGAGTAGCCAACACTGTAGCAGCAACGCAAATTGAAACAGTAAAAGGATTGTTCTACACCGTACAGATTGGTGTATACAGCAAGCCTGTGCCTGCAACCAATATCAAGAATATCTCACCTGTGAACAGTGAACTCACAGCAAACAATAAAATCCGCTATACCAGTGGTATTTACAATAACCTCGATGCCGCAGTGAATCAACGCAATGTTGCAAAAGGCCTCGGCATCAACGATGCCTTCATCACTGCTTACTACAACGGCGAGAAAATCACTTTAAGTGAAGCCGATCGCCTCATCAAAGAAAATGGAACAACGATCCTTGTCAAATAGTCAGATCATTTAGACTTCTGAACATTTCAAAAAACCACCGCAAACGTGCGGTGGTTTTTTGTTTTTGGGAACGAGAACGAGAACAGGGAACAAAGAACATGGAAAAAAAAGTTCCTATCGCTAAGTCGTTCGTCGCTAAACTTGTCTAGTCGTTAGTATCTAAATCTCGAACTTCTTCCTCCACACCTCCGCGCCTTTGCTATCGTATATTACGACTTCAACAGTGCGATTTGCTTTGTCCCCTTTAATATTTAAAACAGCGAAGTTCTGATCAGATAACACTGTTCCTTCTACTCTTAAGGTGTTGTTTTCTTTCGAATTGTCATACGCACCACTCGTAAGTGGCGAAGCAGTGAGATCATAAATCATATTACCATTAGACAATTTCAATGCGCTCAATTCAGAGCAATGTCTATCACCACTCAAGAATATCACACCTTTAATATTATTCTTTTCAATAAAATCTATCAGCATTTGTCGCTCTTCCGGATAGGTAGAGTAATTCTCAAACTTCGCTTCGGTATTCAAAAACTGTCCTCCCATCGCTATAAACTTATAACGTGATTTTGAGCTCAACAATGCCTGCTTCAACCACTGAATTTGTGATGTTCCCAAAATAGTCCCCTGACTTTCACCCATCTCTTTTAACGTGCGATGCGATCGATTATCAAGTAAAAAGAACTCAGCATCAGCATATGCAAAATGACCAGTGATACCCTCGCCTTCTATGCCATAGCTTGAATTGGCCCAATACTCTTTAAATATTTCTGTTGTCCAATCTTTATGAATAAATGAGCCATTACTATCATTGGGACCAAAATCATGATCATCCCAAATAGCATAATGAGGACAAACCGTAAGCAATTGTTGCATTTGAGGCAGTGATCGCATCAACTGATAGCGTCGTATCATCGTGGCTTTGCTTTCAAAATCTACTTCTCGCAAATAAACATTATCCCCCAACCACAACATAAAATCAGGTCGTTGTTTCGCTATAGCTTCGAAAATCTCGTACTTATTGCCGTATGCTTTTCCAGGGCGATCATATTTTTCTTCATTTATAAAAGCACAACTCCCTGTGGCAAAAGAAAAATTAGGAGCATCCGTGCGCCATTGCCAAAGGGCTTCTGTCTTAAATGTTAGCTCACCAAACTTGGTGTATTTCTCCTCTACTCCATCTTTTGAAAGCGTCACCTCATATCCATATTGAGTTGCAGGTTCTAGATCTGAAAGAGTAACCACTTGCGTCAAAAATTCACTATCCGAAATGATTCCTTTAATGGACTTGAGTTCGGCTTTATTCACCAAAGGCCAATAATCAACGCGATATTCGCATTTCATAGTTGAATTTAAAAGTATATTGATTTCCTTCATGTCCACATGTCCAAGCATCGGCGCGGCATTGAACAAGGATTGCCCAAACATCGAAATGTTCAATAAAACGGCATAAAAAAGAACGGCTAACTTTTTCATTCTTCTATTTTTTTTCATTAAAAACTTTTTCTAATAAATCAATGGTGGAAGACCACTTGAAGTCTTTTTCTATCAATGCTCGGCCACGCAATGAAAAGTCTTTTCTCATCATGTCACTCATCAACAATTTCTCAATAGCCTCAACAATTCCTTCATTACTATCCGCCACCGTGAATGCAGTCTGTTGTTCACTCGTAAAAGCATTGGCCGCCAAAGAGGTCGTGATACAAGGCAACCCCATACTCATTGCTTCCAAAAGCTTGTTCTGCAATCCACTACCAATGCGCATCGGTGCCAAGAAAATGTATGCATTTGCATAAGATTTTCGAATATCCTCCACCCAACCAGTTACGGTCACTCCTTCAATATCTTTTAACTCCATCACCTCGCGAGCTGGAGTAGCGCCCGCAATTTGTAGTGATGCATTTAATTTCTTTTTTCGCAATAATGGCAATATCTCCAAAGCAAGACGTCTCGCGCCGTCAATATTAGGCGGATAATTCATATTGCCTGTGAAGACAATATCAAATTTTGGAACGCTCTCAGCTAGAGGCTGAAAATAATCACTATCTACTCCATTAGGAATTACCACTATTTTCTGTCTGTCTTTATGAAAAATCAACTCTCGATCCTGAGATGAGATAATGGTGTGATGATCGAAATAATCAAATATTATATTCTCATAACGCACCAATCGTTGTGCTTCTTCTTTGATAAAATATTTCTTAATGAAAGAAGCTCCCTCCACTCTTCTACGCACCCCAGCATTCAAAGCATCCATGTAGTCCAAAGTTTTGGGAATATCATGTCTGTGCTTTACATACTCTGCCGTTCTTACAAGCTGACAATAGATATGATCTGGGCCAATTTCATCGATAATTTTATTCACCTTCTTTACTGCCTGCCCTTGTGTGAAATAATGAACCTGAAATGGTTTCTCACTCACAAAAGCCCTTAGCATATTCAATGCAATCATTCCTTTGTTGAGAGGAATAACATGTAAACTTTTTACTAATCCGGATAAATGAACTTTACTTGCTTCAATCGCTCCACTATCATCCAAACATATCAAATGAACTTCATGTCGCTGTGAAAGCAAACGCACTTGGTGATAGGCACGCAACTTATCGCCTTTTTCCAGCGGATAAGGAACGCGTGACAGGAGAATGACTAGTTTCACTTCATTTTTATTTTATGATAAAAACGGACAAGATTTTCGATGATGGCCTCATTATCAAAATTACGGGTATGCTCCACTCCTTCCGCACCAAGTCTTTCGATAAGTCCCTTTTCATTTAATACCCGATCAATAGCTCTCAACCACTCGGCTGTAGCATCTGCAATAAGTATGTTTTTGTCATCAACCGCACCAATGCCTTCTGCACCGATGGAAGTCGAAATGATGGCCTTACCCAATGCTAAACCTTCAATGATTTTTACACGAACACCGCCCGCACTTAACAAAGGGACCACCATGATGGCTTTGGAACTCATAAATTCCTTTGCATCCTCCACCTCTCCTACTATCTCCACGTTAGGCCATCGCCCGTTGGTAAAATCCCCGGGCATATTTCTTCCTGCCAAATACAATTTCAAAGTGGGATGTGTAGCATTCACCTTGGGCCATATTTCGCTCAAAAACCAATGAAATCCCTCAATATTGGGGCTCCAATCCATGGCTCCTAAATGAAACAAAGCCATTTCGCAAGGTCTGCCTGCGTAGGGCGAATAGACGCTGTGTTCCACACCAAATGGAATTGTAATGATTGGTGTTTTTACACCCAAACTCTTAAATCGCAATGCATCCTCTTCACTAATGGAGGCCACGCCAGATACCTCATTTAAGGTTTTCAATTCCACCTTGCGCAATTTCCCACTGAGATAGGTGAGATATAATTTTTTAAGAAAGTTATTCGTCCCCTTCGCGATTTTTTCCCAAATCACAAATTCTAAATTGTGAGCTCGCAATACAATATGAGCCCGGCTGTAGCGTCGAATGGTGCCCAGATAGGGAGTCATGAAAAGAGACTCTACATGAATGATATCAAACTTATTGCTCTTTAGCGTTCGGGTGAGTTTTATGTCAAAATCGGTGCTAAAAAAGCGATTCAAATTATAACTATCGCTTGTCATAAAACTGGAGAATGCATCCACAATGTTCAATTGTGTGTCTACATAAACTCCTTCAATCTCCGTAGCGTTCAAGTAATCCTCTGACATTTGCTCAGGCATGAAATCATGCTTATGGGTATAGATCGTGAGTACTTTCACTTTATGCCCAGCCTTGAGCAAGCCTTGGGTAATATTGTTCATGGCGATGCAACCGCCATCCACCGCTGGAAGAGGGGGCTTATGACACAGTTGCAGAATCTTCATTGCGCTTTTTGAATTTTATCCAACCAAATATCTTTTTAAAAAAACGAGAAAACTTATCTCTATCAATCAATGTAGACTCCTTTGTGGCCTTGTACGTGATCCATATACTCAGAGGCAACAATATCACAGTGCTAATCCACATACCCACATACGGTTCGACAATGGCCGATTTGGCCATCTTCTCTCCTGCTATGGTCAGCATTTGATAAAAAATAAATAGTCCCAATGCAATGATTGTTGGCATACCAAGCCCTCCTTTTCGAATAATGGCCCCAAGCGGTGCGCCCACGAAAAAAAGTACAATACACACCACCGCCAAAAAGAATTTGCGGTGCCACTCCACCTTGTGCCTTATTAAAAACTTGTTTCGGGCATAAACTTCATCCTGTTGTCTAGGGATGCTCTCTTTCAAACGCTTTGTCGTCTCAATCGCATTGTTCAATGCCTTTTGCTTTTCGCGTGCTGAAATGTCATTAAAAAACCAACCTTGAGTCTTTACAACAGTGCTATCTCGATAGGCATCAAGATGAAGAACTTTAAAATTAGCTTGAGCCATTTTCAGTTTTGTGCTGTCTAGTCGAGACTGCAAACTATCGATAGCCTCTGAAAGTTGAGGAATATTCATCATCTCATAAGATGTCTTGAATACTTCCTCGTCATTGGCTTTGAAGGCAAATGAACTAAGATCTAAACGGATGATACTCTTCTCAAATTTGGAAGAAATAGATGGATAATTCCTTTTTTTTCGATTGCCCTCTTCTTCCTGTTCATCGTAGCTATGCCCATTGTACATGGTCAATACCAAGAATCGTTTGTCTTCGGTTTGATCCATCATTCCACGCTCTGCCCGAATGACCGTTCGGTTGCCCCGTGACTTATTCCGATGATCATAGATAATAATATCTTTGAGTTCACCAGTCTCCCTATTTTTGTTCATCACGCGAATACTAATTCCTTCAATTCCTCCATAAAATACTCCCTCTTCTAGATTGAGTGCAGGCTTCGCTTGAATGATTGAAAAGAGTAAGGTGCGGTATTTCAAATTGGCAATAGGCCAAATGTTGTTTGCAAAAATGAAAGAAGTGATACTGATTACTACACTGAAAATTATAAGAGGTCGCATAATGCGGAAGAGTGATATTCCCGCACTTTTCATGGCCGTGAGTTCGTTGTTTTCTGCCAAAGCTCCCATCGTCATGATACTCGACATCAGCACTGCAAGCGGAAGCGCCATGTTTACTATCCGTGCGCTTGCATAAAGAAGCAACTCACCGATGACGGGCAAATCAAGCCCCTTGCCCATCAAATCATCCAGATAAACCCATACGAGCTGCATCTCAAATATAAACATCGCTATGAGCAAGGTCACGAAAAACGGACCGATGTATGATTTGAGAAGAAGAACTGAGAGTTTTTTCACCTGAATGAATGTTTAACTCACCATTTGCGACTTTGCAATTTGGTTTGGGTTAAAAGAATAAAAACCGCTATCAACGCCAAGAAATACACAACATCGCGCGAATCAATCAACCCTTTGCTCAAAGATAAATAATGATCATTAATGCCTAAACCTATGATAAAATTATCAAGCGGACCGAGCAACTTGAAGTCACCAATAGCCTGAAAACCAGCATACATAATGAAGCAAAGCAGGGCAGAAAATAGAAAAGCAACAATTTGATTATTTGTCAAACTAGAAGCAAAAATGCCAATAGCGACATAGCCAGCGGCAAGGAAAATCAGTCCAATATAGGAGCCCCAGGTGCCTCCACTATCAATATTTCCCACTGGATTACCCAACTGAACAATGGTAATGTAGTAAAGCAAAGTGGGCAATAATGCGATAATTACCAATATAAGACCAGCAAAGTACTTTGCAAGAATGATCTGCATATCACTAAGAGGCTTGGTAAATAGCAACTCCATGGTGCCATTTCTTTTTTCTTCAGCAAACGAACGCATCGTAATGGCAGGTATCAAAAACATAAATACCCATGGACTGATATAAAAAAGCGTTTCCATAGAGCTGAACCCCATATCGAGTACATTGCTATCGCCAGGGAATATCCACATGAATAGCCCTGTAATCAATAGGAACACAGCGATTACTACGTACCCGATGAGTGAGCTTAAAAACGAGCGTATTTCTTTTTTTAATAAAGCCAGCATAAATTCAAATTACAAGTCGTAAAATTCTTTGCAAGTCCATGCCTGCGGCGCTTCCGCAAAGAGCATTTTGGTTCTTGGCCAAACAATGCCAAAGGTATCGGATTGTTTGTATAGTTCTAAAAAAGATTCATCCTGCCATGTGCTGTATGTAAAAAACACATTTCCTTCTGGCAACTCACGAAGCAGTTTGAGCGACAAACAGCCCTCAGCAGCGCGGATATGCTTGTGAAACTCCTCAAAAAGAATCAGAAAATCATCGCACGCCTCAGCGCGGAAGGTCATTTTAACTATTCGGGTGATCATTAAATTTGATAATAATAGCTTCGAGTAACTTAGTGCCAAAAAGCGATTGAGCGCTGCCTCCCATCTGTGTAGTGCCTTGATTTATACCAATTATCAGATGACCATTGCTTCCCCAAAAAGCCAATGCAGTTCCCATGGTCACCTCCGCAAAATCATTATGAATCTTCGTAATCACATGTCGACTCTTGGGCAGTTGGATCGCAAATGGACGCGACGCGCGGTACATATCGAACATCGACCGGTGAATGTTGGTGTGAATATTTCCGAAATTGTCAAAGTGGATAATATTCCCTTTGATAGAAAAATCATCCCCCGTGGCCACGGGCACACGAATGCGCTTAAAATCCTGAACTCTGCGACCTAATAATTCAGGCGCCCCACCCTTGGCAAGGTGTGCTGCGCAGGTTGCAAAAACACCTCGCATCGGAAAGTACCAATCTTCCGGCTGGGTGTATGTAATTTCAAAAATATCTTCTGGCTGGTCTTTAAAAAGTAAACTGAAAATCCCATTATCCGCACCAATGAAATAATGACTCATATAATGCACAATGAGATGCGGAGTGGTTGCTGTGAGCTCTGACTTCACTCCAATCATGTGAACACTTCCCATAGGAAAATGAGACCACGATGAACCTAACACATAAGCCGCATGTTGCACATCAAGATGACGTATGTCGTGCGAGATATCTACAATACGGGCATCAGGCATGTTGGTGAGAATAGTAGCCTTGACAGTGGCCAAATAATGGTCACTGACGCCCATGTCTGATGTTAGTGTAATGATGCTCATATAGGTGAAAAGAAAGGCTGTTTAAATCTTCCTTTTTTCAAACAACGAAATTGCTCTACTTTCGTCAAACTGATCACAGAAAAAAGAATAAGTTTTCAATAAAGGAATTAACCTTGGTAGATAAAGAAATTCTCATCCCGGCCATAGACCCTTTAGAGCTCTTTGGGCCAAACAACAACAAATTCAAACTCATTTGTTCTCGATTCCCTAAACTCAAGATATTTTCTAGAGGCAATATTATCAAAGCCAATGGAGAGCCCGCCGAGTTAGAGCACTTTGCTGATAAGATGAGCCTGATCTTTTGGCACATCGAAATGTACAACCATCTCCATCTCAATCAACTTGAGAAAATTCTCGATGGCGAAACAAAAGAAATCGCTCGCGAATCCAATGGCGACGATGTATTGGTCTATGGTCCCGGTGGCAATAAAGTCACTGCGCGCACAGGCAATCAGAAGTTGATGGTAAAAGGTGTGGATGAAAACGACATGGTTTTCGCAATCGGTCCTGCTGGAACAGGTAAAACTTACACTGCCGTGGCACTTGCTGTAAGAGCGTTAAAGGAAAAACAGGTTAAACGTATCGTACTCACGCGCCCCGCGGTAGAAGCCGGAGAAAACTTGGGATTTCTCCCGGGAGATCTTAAAGAAAAACTCGATCCATACCTCCAACCCCTGTACGACGCTTTAATGGACATGCTGCCCTATGAAAAATTGGCTGATTATATGGATAAAGGTGTGATCGAAATTGCTCCCCTGGCTTTCATGCGCGGACGCACGCTCGACAAGGCTTTCGTCATCCTAGATGAAGCCCAAAACGCGACTGTCGGTCAAATGAAAATGTTCTTGACACGTATGGGACAAAGCGCCAAATTCATCATCACAGGAGATGCATCACAAGTTGACTTACCAAGAAATCAACCCAGTGGACTAATGAAATCTGTTGACTTGTTGCGAGGCGTAGAGGGAATTGCGATTGTAGAACTCGATGGCAGCGATGTTATTCGTCACAAACTTGTAAAGCGCATCATTACTGCTTTTGAGAAAGCCAATATCTAGCATTCCACTCTCTCAATTCTTTTATTTGTAAAAAGCAATTGGTGAGAATATGATCGGCCGAAGCTACCTCTGGCCGAGGCTGAATCATGGGACCATAGTAGTAGAATGCGGCTCCGTTGCTTTCCTCAATTCTGTTTTGTAAATTTTCGAGTTGAACAATGTTACCTTCAAATTTCTTATGAATCGCCTGCATTTCTGAAATGGGAGCATAGGCCCCGATGTACTCTTTGCTCTGTTTATTGGGAAATCTTTTTTGTAAATCAAGCTTTGCATCGGAAATTAGTTTTCCCTGCACTTCAAGACTGTCTTGCATGTCAAAAGTGTATTTTCCTACCTTTTCAACAAGTGCAAATTTATCCGTTCGCATTACTTTGAAGCCAGCGCAAACAGATTGGTAATAATTGGCTGCTGATTTTGCATTGGCCTTGAAATCTGATATTTTTCTTTCAGTAAGAATGAAGAGGGTGTTTCTTTCCTCTTGCTGAAGCTCTGTTTTCTTTGATTCAAAAGCAGTACGCGCAAGAATTGCGCTATCCGCATGGTTTTTTAGGGCTATAAAAAGACTATCCAATCGAAAGTATGGTAAGCCTTGCATGGTACCAACCTCCTCGCGCAAGCCTAAATGAAACTCACGCATACTTGTGAAATGCTCTACAGTAGCCTTTTCGAGCTGCATCAGACGTGCAGATTGAGTGCTATCATTTTGAGCAAATGACAATAAAGTAAAAAAACAAAAGTACACGAACAGACTAATCTTTTTCATCATCGAATGCGATCTACTGATTTTACCAACTCCTCGTCTTTCCTGATGGCACGTGCAGCGAGCCAATTGAGCGCTGTAGCAGCGAGTGGCAAGAAAAACCCAATACCTAAAGCAAACTTCATGCCTTGCAGAGATGTCTGTACATCATTGACATACAAGGCCATAAGGACGAAAGTTGCCGCAAACAAAAGAAAAGTAAGTTTAAGTGCCATGATTTGAGCTTTTCTATTTCTAAATGCTAGCAAAGCACGAATTGTCAGCACCAATGCGACCGTAAGTGGTGCATAAAAATAGTAATTATTAGTTGCCATCTTTTGGCCTGACTCTGGTTCCTGCACCCCATAAGGAGTCATGTGCAATACGCCTGTCTCATCAGCCACCGAACCTATAGGAACGAAAAAAGTAGCCACCACGGCAATGATGGAGATGAGCATGAACAACGACTGAACTCTTTGAATCATAGTGCTTTTAATTGATTAATATAAACTATAAGTTTGAATGTTTGTACCCTATTAAGGGGTACAAAGAACACAATTTTTTTCAAATACACTTGCATCTCACGAAAAATGACGTACAATTGCACTGCCCATTCGAGGCAATCCTGTTTTTTCTCCTAATTTATATTCAAATTTTATCCGTAAGGAATTTTCACATTTATGTATGATATAATCACCTTAACAGGTATGAAGGTGGCCGAATTGAGAGCCATCGCAGAGAAGTTGGAAGTGACCAACCTGGACAAACTAAAGAAGCAAGATCTCATCTATAAGATCATCGACGTTCAAGCGATGCGCGCCGAAGCAGAAGCTCCAAGCACTCCTGCACCAACTCAAGGGCAAGACGAAAACAAAAATCAAATCGCTGACGATAAACGAAAAAGAGAACGTAAGCCTTTTGTAAAGGTCGAAAAGGCTGCCGCTCCTGCCAAGGAAAATACCGCAGATCTCTTTGGCGAATCTGCGTCAAGTGAAGTGAAGGAAAACGCTCCTCAAGAATCAAAGGCTCCTGCTGAAGCACCTGCTGCTCCAAAAGAAAATGCAGGACAGCAGCAACAACAAGAGCGAAGAGAATTCAAACCAAGAGACAACAACTATCAGCAGCGCGATCAGCAAAGAGATCAGCAACGCGATCAACAACGTGATCAACAGCGCGAACCCTATCGCAACGATAGAAGAGATAATAATTTCCGCCAACGCGAAGGAAACAACCAAGGCAACAATGGTGGAAACCAAAACAACGGAGGAAACCAAGGTAATGGCGGAAACCAAGGCAATGTTGGAAACCAAAACAATGGTGGCCAGCAACATCAATCGCAGCATCAGAATCAGCAAAATATAGCGCGTCCAGACCGCAGCAAACGCGGACAACCGGATGAGCATGGTTACAACTTCGACGGCGTTGTAATAGCAGAAGGTGTTTTAGAAATCATGCCTGATGGCTTCGGATTTTTGAGATCTAGTGATTTTAATTACCTCAACTCTCCTGATGATATTTATGTATCTCAACAGCAAATAAAGACATATGGCCTCCTCACAGGTGATACTGTGCTCGGAGCCATTCGTCCACCCAGAGAAGGTGAAAAGTACTTCCCCCTTATTCGAGTAGACAGCATCAATGGCCGCGATCCAGGATGGGTGCGCGACCGTGTGCCTTTCAAATACCTCACTCCTCTTTTCCCATACGAGCGTTTCCACATTGCCGACAATAATTCGAATGTGTCGATGCGTATCATGGATCTCTTCTCTCCTATTGGAAAAGGACAGCGTGGTATGATCGTATCGCAACCTAAAACGGGTAAAACGACTTTGCTGAAAGATGTGGCCAATGCTATTGCACAGAACCACCCCGAAACCTATCTCATCGTTTTGCTTATTGACGAACGTCCGGAGGAAGTAACAGATATGAAGCGCAGTGTAAAAGGTGAAGTGGTAGCCTCTACTTTCGACGAGCCTGCAGAACGCCACGTGCGCATCGCTAACATTGTCTTGGAAAAAGCTAAAAGACTTGTTGAGTGTGGACATGACGTATGTATCCTTCTTGACTCCATCACCCGTTTGGCACGTGCTTACAATACAGTAGCTCCATCTAGTGGTAAAGTATTATCCGGTGGTGTGGAAGCGAACGCACTCGAAAAACCAAAGCGCTTTTTCGGAGCCGCGCGCAAAATTGAAAATGGTGGCTCATTATCCATTATCGCTACTGCCCTTGTTGACACAGGTTCGAAGATGGATGAAGTCATTTTTGAAGAATTTAAAGGAACCGGTAATATGGAATTGCAGTTGGATCGCCGAATCAGCAACCGCCGCATATTCCCTGCTATTGATATCCTTTCATCGGGCACAAGAAAAGAAGATCTCATGCACGATCGAGATGTATTGCAACGTATGTGGATCCTTCGCCGTCACCTAGCAGACATGAACCCTGTGGAGGCGATGGAATTTGTGAAAGATAGAATTGAAAAGACAAAAGACAACTACGAGTTTCTTGCAACCATGAACTCTTAATAGCAATGTCTTCCAAAATCATGAAATATGCACCGTGGATTCTCGCCATCATTTGGCTGGGAATCCGCGTGTCGCTTTATTACTCCATGCAGGCCACCAACCCTGACGGTGCGCGGTCCGCTGGAGTCATGATCAACCTTTTGTTTTTAATTTTCATCATTTTTTCTGTCCTTTCAAAACTCTATAAAGAACGCAGAAACGGTGCTAAGTCTAGTTTTTTAAATGACTTTAAAGCAGTACTCAAAGAAACTTTAAAATATTGCTTGGGCGTCGGAATTGCTCTAGCAATCTTCTATAACTTCATCAGTACAGAACTTCAGAACCGCAGGGTACGCGATCAGCAAGCTACGATTGAAGCATTGGATACTGAGGAGGAATTAAATCAAGTGCGAAGTGAAAACATTCAGTTGAAAAATCTTAGTCGAGAAGAAATAATCAAAGCCGCCAATGATCGCACTGAAATTTTTACCAACCCAAAAATTGTGAGCTCGGCTTCATTCCTTGTACTTGTCTTTGTATCACTCATTTATACGCTTTTCGCTGTTTTACTCTTCCGATACTTTCTAAAAATGAGGTAGGCAATAAAGATTAGCGGCTTGTGTTTACCTTTGGCCGCCAATAGAGGTAGAATGAGATTAATCCCTTTTTGTTTTTTTGCAGTAACACTTTCCGTTTCGTCGCTACAAATGCAGGCGCAAGCGCGCAGTGGCACCAATCTTCCTCGATTTGACGATAGATTGTATCACTTTGGTTTTTTACTTTCTTCCAACAGTTCTTCCTTTTATATCGATAGAAAGTTTCCACCAAGTCCAAATGATTCCTTGCTGAGTATAGAAAACGTACCGCAGGCAGGATTTAATTTGGCGCTTTTGGCTAGTTATAATCCCGTTAAAAACGTCAATATTCGCTTTATTCCGGGGCTGAGCTTTCAAGACAGAGGCTTGAACTTTACATTTAAAACAATTACTGGGGAGACAGAATCTTATCTAAAGCGAACCGAATCGGTTTGGCTCGACTTTCCATTGTTGCTAAAGTTGCGAACCAATCGCACTGGCAATTTTGCCGCTTATGCGCTGATGGGGGGAAAGTATTCTCTCGACATGCAGTCTCAAAAAGATGTAAATAACGCCCTGGCAAGTGACATCATTGTAAAGCTCATCGACCGCGATGTATCACTTGATTTCGGTGGGGGTTTCGATTTTTTTCTTCAATATTTCAAATTCGCTGTGGAGTTCAAAACCAGTATCGGTTTGCGCAATGTCTTATTGGAAGAGCCCACACCTTTCAGCGCCCCCATCGACCAACTCCGCACACGAACATTCATCGTGTCATTCACTTTCGAAGGATAGAACTATAGCGCTTGTCCCTAGGAGGACTAGCTAAAAAAGAAAAGGGGTAATAGAAGATTATCCTATTACCCCATTATCTTATTAACTTATTATCCTATTATCTTATTACCACGCTCGCGTTTGCCGTTTTATTGTTGGCGATTACTTGTACGTGATATACACCTGAAGCAAGGTTAGAAACATTAAATGCAACGTTCTGCTTGCCTTTGGCATTATTGATAAGGTTTGAACTTACCATTCTTCCTTGTGCATCGAGAAGATTCACTTGTGCAGCACCTTCAAAGTTGCCGTTGAAAGCTACATTCACGATGTCGTTACCAGGATTTGGGAACAAACTGAAATCATTCAATCCTTCAATGTCGTTAACTCCAACGAGGATCGAAACGTTCACAGGCACTCTTTCAGAAACACATTCTGAAATTGGTGTGCTCACTTGCCAATCATAGAAGAAGTAATAGTAATTGTCAAAGTCTTGACCTGCAACGGTAGTACCAGTAATGGCACCGTAAGTACCTAATTCGTATGGGAATCCGAATGGCGCAGCAGTAGTCAAATCTTTATCTCTCCAAAGATTTGGATTCGAACCGCCTTGTCCTCTCAAACCATGGTTCACACCAGCTGGCACGTTGAAGTTAAGAGTAACCACTGACTCTCCGGCAGGAATATCCACAGTTGCTTCTTGGACTGTATTACCTGCAGCATCAACTAAAACTATTGTGCGGTTGCCTGCTGTCTGTGCTTTTACCATTACACTATTCAAAGTGAAAGGCTCATAAGCATCAAATCGTAAGAAGAAGTTTGCATTCGTTAAATTTCCACCTTCGTCAGATGCGAAGTCAGTCTTTCCTCCTGCTTCTGCACCACCATATTGTGTTGATGATTGCACGTAATATGTAGTATTACCAGTGATTTCAGGCGTAGTAAAGCTATTTCCTGAAGCTACTGGCTCGGTTGCATCCATAGAATCAAACCACTGAATGTTGGAACCTGTAGCTGTCAAGTTAGCGGTTTGGTTTAGTTCCACTTCCACATCATTCGCTACTGGATCTGGATTTGAAAGGACATTCACTTCGATAGTTTCTGTTCTTTGTGTTCCACAGCCTCCCGTAACGTCTACAAAGTATTCACCAGATTCGCTGACAGTGATTGATTGCGAAACCGCGCCATTGCTCCAAGCAAAGGCGTTACCGTTGCTAGCATTGAGCGTCAAAGAACCGCCTTCGCAGAATGTTGTTTCACCAATAAGACTTACAGCTGGAGCTGGATCTTCTGTAACATCAATTTCAATAGAGTTCGAAATTGAACCACAGCCGTTTTCATCATAAACTATAACATAATATAGACCATCAGAGAATGCTTGTGTAGTTGCTTCCATGGTTGCGTTGCTCCAAATATGGTTTTGGAAGTTACCGCTAGACTCCAAATTGATTGGACAGCCTGTAGCGCTGCCAACGATTGAAGCTGTAACGTTCACACTTGGGCAAGCTGTTTCAATTACATTGTGGAACTGATCTATAGCTGGGTTTTCGATTACAGTGATTCCACCAGCAGGCCAGCGAATAATGGCATAGTCTACAGATGTTTCCTCACCAATACCAAAGTGTAATTGATTGGTGTTGGTAATACCATAAGACTCACCGCTGCGAACATCGCGCACTTGAGTGCCGAAAGCTCCGTGAATTTCTACCACAGCACCAACAGCCATTTTATTTGAAATTGTACCCTCAAGGTCAAAAACGATATAGTGGTTGTCGTTGGTGTTGTTCAAGAAGAGAACGTTGTCATTTCCAAAGTCAGGACTTACATACCCGTCTCCATAAGTAGCGTATAGATCTAAGAAACCGTCGTGGTTGAGGTCACCAAACGCAAAGCTGTGCATGGTGTCTGAATTTTGGAACGTATTAGGAACGTTAGTCCAAGTCTTATCACCATTGTTGCGATAGTAACCGTGGGTACCTCCAGCGTAAATCACGTCGAGGTATCCATCATTATCAAAATCTGCCAACTTACCTTGCAAAAAGAATCCACTAACCTCAAGTCCACTGCCAGCTGTGATATTTGTAAAATATCCCAAGCCATCATTTTCGTAAATTTCAAGTGTTCCTGAGTGCGTAGTTATAAAACAATCAAAGTCACCATCATTGTCTACATCGCCAAAGTCAGCAGTCCAAGATTGCTCCAAATTTACTAAGCCACGAGCTGGTGCTTCATCGCTGTAGTTGTTCTGGCCATCGTTTACCAAGAGAACGTTTGTGCGACGTGGATCATAAGGATCGTTGATGAACTGGCGGCATTTTGCAATAAGGCAATCTTGATCACCATCGCGATCAAAATCACACCATACCACACCATAGTTACCACTGTTATCATTACCATTCACCTCTGGGTAAAATACCATATCAATCATGCCTACACCATTGTCGAATGTACCGTCACCGTTGTTGTGGAAAAGAGCGTTGTGTCCATCATCGTGGCAAGCAAAGCCATCAAGCCAACCATCGTTGTCGATGTCAGCAAAGCTACATGCTTGCATGAAGATGCTCGCCCAATTGTAGGTAGTAAGATCCGACATATTGGTACCATCGATATCCAAAACATGGACACCATCATAATTTCCTCCGCTGAGAACCTCGGCCCACCCGTCATTGTCGATATCGGCGACTGTCATACCCCATTGGCTGGCGCTTGAAACAGAACCGTAATTAACAGTGTTGAAAGAACCATCGTTTTGCTGGTAGGCTACATAAACGTTTTCGCTTTGATCAAGAATGATCACATCAGCAAGTCCATCATTGTTAACATCACTTACTGCACCGCAGTTACCGCTGTTCTTAGCGCTACCACCAATGCTCGAAGCCGTAAAGGACTGAGCGCTGGCTGAATCGGCAAGGGCCCAGAGAGAAAGGGCTACTAGGTAAAATTTCTTCATTTGTGAAGTTTGATTTTTGTTTGGTTTTAAAATAATCCTGGATGCTAAAGTAATGATAGTTTTACTTTCATCGCTTCAACAATTGCATTTGGTTTATAAAACTTTGGAATACAAGGAATATAAGAAAAACCCTTCCTCATGCTTTAAAGTTTACGAACCTTATGCAAACATTTTTTTGTGATAAACGTTTAAAGTGCAAAAAGTTTACAAAACCTGTGAAAAATCATTGTCCCTTGAGCAAGTCGCACCTATATTGCGCCGAATTTCCAAGGAACATTATTCAGAAATCCACCTATGAGCGAAACAGCTAAATTGATTCTGGAAGGCAAAGAATATGAATTGCCTGTTGTTGTTGGTTCAGAAAATGAAAAAGCCATCGACATTACCAAACTTCGTGACATCACCGGTTATGTCACATTAGACAGTGGTTATAAAAACACTGGTGCTACCAAAAGCAATATTACCTTTCTCGATGGAGAAACCGGGATTCTTTGGTACAGAGGATACCCTATTGAACAAATAGCTGAATATGCTACCTTTTTGGAAGTAGCATATCTCTTGATTTACGGAGAGCTGCCAACCGAAAAAGAATTGAACTATTTTACAGGTTCAATTCGCAATCACACCCTCGTACACGAGGATATGAAGCGTTTTTATGAAGCTTATCCAACAGGAGCGCACCCAATGGGTGTATTGAGTTCGATGATAGCTTCGATGTCTACGTTCTATCCTGAGTCGCTCAATCCAAATCGTCCATTTAAAGATATCGAATTGACTATGCACCGCCTCATGGCTAAGATGCCTACGCTGGCGGCGCAAGCTCACAAAGTGAGCATTGGACACCCCATCATGTACCCCAAGAATAGCTATAGCTATACTCAAAATTTCTTGCACATGATGTTCGCATTGCCTACAGACGATTATGATGTAGACCCTGTTGTGGACGATGCCTTGAACAAGCTTCTCATCCTTCATGCAGACCACGAACAAAACTGTTCTACTTCCACTGTAAGGATGGTAGGCTCATCACAAAGCAACCTTTATTCTTCTATTTCCGCTGGTATCGCTGCTTTGTGGGGACCTCTTCACGGCGGTGCCAACCAGGCTGTTATCGAAATGTTGGAGCGCATCAAGGCCGATGGCGGAGATGTTGCAAAATGGGTTGCTAAAGCAAAAGATAAAAATGACAGCTTCCGCTTGATGGGCTTTGGACACAGAGTTTACAAAAACTTTGACCCAAGAGCAAAGATTATCAAGAAAGCGTGTGATGACGTTCTCAATAAATTGGGAATTCATGACCCAGTGCTCGATATAGCCAAGCAATTAGAAGAAGTAGCATTGAAAGACGAATACTTTGTAGAGCGTAAGTTATATCCAAACGTAGACTTCTACTCTGGAATTATTTACCGCGCCATCGGAATTCCTACTGAGATGTTTACTGTGATGTTCGCATTAGGACGTCTCCCAGGTTGGATTGCTCAATGGAAAGAAATGATTGAGCAGGGTGAACCTATCGGAAGACCTCGCCAGATCTACACTGGTGCTAATATTCGCGATTATGTGCCGCTCGCTAAAAGAGGATAATTTTCAAATTTAGATATTAAAAAAACCGCTCTTCGAGCGGTTTTTTTATTTCTATTTCTTAAATATTACTCCGAAATCTTGGCGCCACTGGCGTCAACCTCTACGTGAACACGTTTGCCATTGTGGAGAATGTTGAATGCAAAACCCTTCCACTGCTTTGGCAATCTGGCACTGAATTGAAGCTTGCCATCATAAACGCGCATCCCTCCAAATCCTTGCACTACAGACATCCAAGTTCCTGCCATCGATGTGATGTGCAAACCTTCATGCGCCTCGTGATTGTAGTCGTCTAGATCAAGTCGTGCGGTACGAAGATACATTTCATAAGCCTTCTCGTCGTAACCCAAAGAGCACGCAAGAATAGAATGGACACAAGGTGACAGTGAACTTTCATGCACCGTCATCGGCTCATAAAAATCAAAGTTATCTTTTAATATTTGAGTGCTAAAATGTTCTTCAAAGAAATATAAACCTTGCAAAACGTCAGCCTGCTTGATAAAACAAGAGCGAAGAATGCGGTCCCAACTCCAATGCTGGTTGATAGGGCGCTGATCGGAGGGCAATGAAGCAGCAGCTCTTAATTCTTTATCCAAAAATCCATCTTGCTGAAGTAAAATGTTGGTGCCTTCTTTTATGGGATAATACATGTTTGCCTCAATATCTCTCCAACGTGTTAGCTCTGTCGCTTCTTCAAACTTATACTTCGCCGCTTTTTCAGCATAGGCATCGGGGTGATTTTGCTTCAAATATTCCAATACCTCGCCGCAATATTTCATACACCACACAGCAATGTAATTGGTGTACCAATTATTGTTGACGTTGTTTTCGTATTCATTTGGCCCCGTCACTCCAAGCATTACATATTTCTTTCTGTCTTCGCTCCAATGAATGCGCTGCGACCAGAAGCGTGCTATTCCGAGAAGAACATCCCATCCGTATTCTGCGAGGTATTTTTTATCGTCGGTATAACGTACATAATTGAAAATGGCGTAAGCAATGGCTCCATTTCGATGAATTTCTTCAAAAGTAATTTCCCATTCATTATGGCACTCCTCTCCATTCATCGTCACCATAGGATATAGCGCAGCTCCCTTGGTGAAGCCTAGTTTCTCAGCATTTTCAATCGCTTTGCCCAATTGATTATATCGATACACAAGCAATTGTCTTGCAACTTGCGTGTCTTTTGTTGCCATATAAAATGGAATGCAATAAGCTTCTGTGTCCCAATACGTAGAGCCTCCATACTTCTCTCCAGTAAACCCTTTCGGCCCGATATTTAAACGCGCATCTTCACCTGTGTAGGTTTGATTAAGATGGAAAATATTGAAACGAATACCTTGCTGCGCCTCGGCGTCACCATCAATACGAATGTCTGCTAAATCCCAAATGGCAGCCCACTTGGCAATATGTGCGTTGTGCATTTTTTCAAAACCAATCTCTTTGGCCCGCTTTGCTGCCTTCATTGCACTTTCCGCACACTCCGACGCGGCGTAATTCAAAGAACTCACCAAGCCTATGTACTTATAAAAAACTATTTCTTTTCCTTTATCCGCCTTAACTGTTGCAGTACTGCGAACGAGGCTATAATCCATAGAAGTTTGCCAACGCGCGCCTTCCAATACACAATTCATGGCAACGCCCAACTCAAAATCTGTCTTCTTCGTTCTCGTCACTAAAACCCCTTCGCCATCTTGAACAGACTTGGACACTTCAACCCAAAACTTCTCATCATAATTCGAATCGTGGTTTTTCACATCCCCATCGAGATAAGGCGAAAAGGTAACTTCTCCAGAAAAGTTAAGAGGTGTGATGCTGTATCGAATGGCTGCTGTTTCATAATCAGCCATAGAAATAAAACGAGTCACCTCTACCTTCATTTGCTTAGAATGACCGCCGTCGCGGAAACCGATCATCGACTCATTGAGGTGAACAATAAAAGAACGCGTAAGGGTGCCCTCTTTCATGTTTAATACTCTTCTGAATTCAGATACTTCTAGCTTCGCAAGATCGAGCTCCTCCCCGTCTATTTGAATGTCGATACCCGTCCAATTGGTGCTATTGAGGACTTTTGCAAAATATTCTGGATACCCATTTTTCCACCAACCGACGCGTGTCTTGTCGGGATAATAAACCCCCGCTACATAAGACCCTTGTAATGTGGGGCCGCTGTATTTCTCTTCATGACAGGCTCTTTGTCCGAATGTCCCGTTGCCCAAAGAGAATATACTCTCAGAACTGCGGTGATGCTTCGCTTCAAAACCCTCCTCGATCACGAGCCATGGGTCGGTTTTCAGGTATTTTATCATAATCTTCTATTCGAAACCACAAAAAAAAGAAAGTGTACAAGTTACACCAAGTATTTTTTAATAAAAGTCATAAAAAGTTATGACAAATCTAG
This sequence comes from Flavobacteriales bacterium, assembly GCA_044371755.1. Classification (GTDB taxonomy): domain Bacteria; phylum Bacteroidota; class Bacteroidia; order Flavobacteriales_D; family Sanyastnellaceae; genus JAIXWP01. Next base: position 44,608 of record JBILSZ010000008.1, read on the forward strand.
CCGAGGCCAGACTTTATAAACTATGTGAGTAACTTTTTTGGTTCAAAACATGCAACGAAGCAGACAAACTTTAATCTTGTATTTTACGTTGGAACGAACAAATACGCAGGGAAATATGGTCATGAAATTTAGACTCATCCTCATATTCTTATTATTATCAGCATCTTACAATTCATTCGCTCAACGATTGGATCAATTCTCTCGTCAGCAGGAGAAATTTTTGGAGGAGCTTTCTGGACTTTTCAATGATGTGAAAAAAGGTACAGGTAAAGACTTTATCGAGAAAGAGTTTGGGCTGGTATGGTTTCCAACCAACGCATATACTGCCCAACAGCAAGAAATTATCTATGAAACCTTCGATATGTTTCTTAAAAATAAGAACAAGGTTTATCCGGATATCGAAAATTATGTCAAGGCTCTAATTGCATTTCCTAAAAGTGGAAAAACGGATAAAGACTTTCTTGAATGGCAGACCGTACTTACTAAAATGATGGCCGACAAGAAAGTTCGAAAATATGTTCCTGAGTTTATTGAGACTTCTGTCGGATTATTCACAGACAGAGTCTTTTTCCGAAGTGAAGCAGTTCAGTGGCAGAGCAGTAGCCCTGGATTCAAATTTTCATATGATACCATTCCCGTAATCGAATTTCCTGCATTGGATCTAAAATGTTACAGCAAGGGAGATAGTAGTGTAATCTATCAGACATCTGGAGCCTACTACCCCACTCTAGAGCGCTTTTTTGGAGGCAAGGGACGTATTACATGGCAACGTGCTGGTTTTGATCCAAACAAGACTTACGCTGAATTTAATGACTATAATATTCGAATCAAAGGCGCCACCTTTGTGATTGACTCAGTAACGTTTTACAATGAGTTTTTCGATAAACCTCTACTCGGGCAAATCACCGAGAAAATCTTAGCTGACAAATCAGCGGCAAATGCCACCTACCCAAAGTTTGAATCTTATTACAAAAGACTGCAAATTCAGAATATCGTAAAAGGCGTCGACTATGATGGAGGTTTTACGCTGGCGGGAACAAAGCTCGCTGGATCGGGCACCAATGAAGAACCGGCATTGCTTACGTTTTATAAAGATTCAAAGAAATTCTTAATTGCCCGAAGCATTGAGTTTGATATCAAACCAAATCAAATCGTATCGCGACATTGCAATGTCACATTTTATTTGGATAAAGACAGCATCACACACCCGGATCTGAACTTGACTTTTGATAAAAAAACACGACAGCTTGTTTTATTAAGAACAGAAGAAGGGGTTTCAAAATCACCATTTCAAAATACCTATCACAATGTCGACATGTATTTTGAAGCGATGTATTGGAACATCGACGACCCCATGATCAAAATGGGATCCCTCGAAGGAAGCACACAGCATATTGCAGCTTTTGAGTCCAATACTTATTTCAAGAAAAAAAGGTATGATTCGATGATGGGTATCAGCTATTCTCACCCGCTGTATGAACTAAAGGATTTTGTGAAGAATAGTAAAAAGGAGGAATTTGCAACCATTGACCTTGCTAAATTCACCAATAGCAGCGAAGAACAATGGCATTTGGTATTGATTGATTTGAATAATAAGGGATTCGTGCAGTATGACATGAACGCTCATTACTGTAAAATCCGTCCTAAGCTTTACCATTACATTGAAAATAATATTGGAAAAAAAGACTTTGACGTAATCCAATTCGCAAGTGAAGTTCCTGATGGAAGCAATGCTTCTTTGTCGTTGTTGAACTATGACCTGCTTATGAAAGGTGTTGAAACCTTTCAGCTTTCAGATTCTCAAAAAGTTGTGATTTACCCTAGAAACGGAGAAGTATTGATGCGTAAAGACAGAAACTTCACATTTGGAGGGCGCGTATTTGCAGGTAATTTTGAATTTATCGGAAGTGAGTATGAATTCACCTATGATGATTTTAAACTAGAGCTTTTAAACGTAGATAGTTGTCGTATTTATGTAGAAGATGAGACGAGTGGGCAAGATATTTATGGAAATTATAATAAGCGAAGAATAAAATCTGTGTTGCGCGATCTCGCAGGCAACATCAAAGTGGACTCTCCAACTAACAAAGGAGGATTTCACTCCTATGCTTACCCACAATACCCCATATTCACTTGTACCAAAACATCCTATGTTTATTGGGATGATAAGTCGATTCAAAAAGGAGTTTACCAACGTGAAAAATTCTATTATCAAGTTCAACCCTTCACCATCGACTCTCTAGACAACTTCACGAAGAAGGATTTAAAGTTTAACGGGACATTGGTATCGGGGGGGATTTTCCCAGATATCGAAGAGCCTCTTGTACTGATGGATGACTATTCACTTGGCTTCAAACGTAGCACCGGTGCTAGCGGTTTGCCTGCCTATGGTGGTAAAGCAAAAGTCACAGCAGATTTGAAACTGGACTATAGTGGTCTCAAGGGAGGTGGTGATTTGGAATACCTCACCGCAAAAGCGGCATCAAATGAGTTTACATTTTTACCCGACTCCACACTTGGGCGAACGCATTCTTTTGTGAATCGGGAGCAAACAGCAAAGCTGGAAGTTCCAAAGGCGGCCTGCGACACCACAGATCTTGCTTTTTATCCTAAAAAAGACCTCCTCGATATCGAGAGTTTAAAGACGCCCATTGACTTTTTCGAAAAAGAAGCCAACCTATCGGGCACCCTCCACCTCACGCCTAGCGGCATGAGAGGAGAAGGAGTAATGGAGTTCAGTGGCGCTAAATTGTCCTCGAATGATTTTTCATATACTCGAAGACGAATTCTTGCAGATACATCTGCCTTCCAATTGGCGAGCATGAGCGAAACCGGAGGTCTCGCCTTTAAGACTGATGATGTAAATGCCAATGTTGATTTCGATAAACGCCAAGCCCTCTTTAAAAGTAATAGTGGAGAAACAAAAATTGAATTCCCTACCATTCAATACATCTGTTACATGGACCAATTCACTTGGTTTATGGACAAAGACGAGATGGACTTGAGTTCGTCTCGCAAACAAACAGATGATCTTGTAATCGACACGAGTGAAGAATTTAAAAAGAGCAATTTCTTTAGCGTCGCCGAAGGTCAAGACTCGCTCAACTTCCTTGCTCCAAAAGCCAAGTATGACCTGAAGAAATCCAAGCTCACTTGTCAAAAAATTGAATATATAATAGTGGCGGATTCTAAAATCACTCCTGATAGCGGTAAAGTGGTGATTCAGAAATATGCAGACATGGAAGAGCTTACAAGAGCCCAAATACTGAGCAACTATGTAACGCAATACCATAAAATGTTTAACGCTAAGTTGAAAATTGAAGGTCGCAATAAATACTACGGCGATGGCGACATCAACTATGTCGACGAAAATAAGCGATTGCAGACCATCCATTTGGACGAGATTAAAATAGATACATCCAAACAAACCGTTGGAAAAGGAAGTGTAAAAATTGAGGATCAATTCTTCCTATCTCCAGCATTCGAATTCTACGGAAACTTCGAATTGGCGGCAAATCAGCAATATCTCACCTTTGATGGTGGTGCTAAAATTCTGCACAATTGTGAGACCATTGAGCGCACCTATTTCAAATTTAGATCGGAAATCAATCCACTCGAGATATACATCCCAGTTGACACCACCATGCGTGACATGGATTATAGTAAGCTCGGCGCTGGTGTAATAGTGACAGATGACTCACCAATGGATGTATACGCAGCCTTCTTGAGCAATAAAATTGATCCGCAAGACAAAGCAATCGTTGAAGCCTATGGATACCTGTATTTTGACAAAACGGGAAGAAAATATCTGATTGGTTCAAAAGAAAAAATCAAGCAGCCAAAATTGCCTGGTAATCTGGTAGTGCTCAACACAGAAGCTTGTGAAATTCTCGGAGATGGGGTAATGAATTTCAATGTAGACTATGGCATGGTGAAAATGCGAAATGTGGGTGACATGAAGTTTAAAATTCAAAAAGATGAAATGGAAAGTCAAACCACTGGACTGTTCAACTTCCCATTTGTAGAAAATGGAATCAAACGCATCTCCGATCAGATAGAGCAATGGCCTAACCTCACTCCTGTGGATCTCGCAAAGACCAAGTATGAAAAAGGACTTGTCGAATTATTGGGTACTGAAAAGTCGGACAAACTTATTTCAGAACTCAACTTAAGCGGACAGCTCAAACGTGTGCCGGAAGAATTATTGAGCACATTCTATTTTGCAGATTTGAAATGGACATGGAACTCGGTTGATGAGACATTTAGCACCGTAGGACCTTTAGGAATAGCGAGCATAGATAAAAAGCAATTGTTCAGATATGTAAAAGGTAAAATTGAAGTAGAGCGTCGAAGAAATGCAGATGTACTGCGCATCTATATTGAACTTGATGCTGGAACATGGTACTTCTTTGAATACAAATTGGGAATCATGAATGTGTTGAGTTCTGATAAAGAATTTGCAACTATTTTGACAGAAGTTAAAGATGAGAATAGAAAATTCGAAGAAAATAAGATTCGATTTACATATCAATTTGTGACTTCCAAGAAAAAGCGCGACGATTTCGTGGCGCGATACGATGATTTGAATTAAAGTAACCTTTGAAAACAATTGTCGTATTGACAGGGAATAACCTAGCAAATAAACAGATATGACAAACGTACAATTGGAACAAATGTCGGCGTTGGTAAATACACTGCGCCTATTACAACAGCGCATGTCTCGAACGAAGAACATGTTTCCGTCGCATCACGAAGAGTTGGAACGCCGCTACAATCAACTTTTAGCAGAAGCAAAAAAGAATAAGATTACGCCACCTTGGATGGCAGCTTAATCGAAAGGAAATCAGATAAATCTTGACTCATTTAATAACCAACCGGTGATGCTACGGCGTACTCGGTTGGTTATTAATACTTCGTGTATTTTATCACTTAGAAAAAAAACCAATCTACCAAAACGAGGCTCGACTTCTTGAAATGTCTTGTCTTCTTGGTAAATTCTTAGAGCGCCGCCATTACTGGGTTGCCAGTTTTCGTTTAGATAAAAAACAAACGATACCACACGAGGACTTCCCTTTGCATGTTTGTCGCTGTGTGCCACATAGCGAGTTCCTTCTGGATAACGTGTGTAATGGGTTTCGAAGTCCCTTATGCCGAGATAGAAATTACGATTAAGTTCCGTGATTAATTCAGAAAGTTGATTCAAAAAAATCTGCGCATCATCCTGTGGCGAATGAGGATCAAGCCACGCTATGAAATCTCCTCTTAGGTCATTGTTTACCTCAAATGAATCTGCCTTTCCAATACCCGCTTTTTTCATTTGATTTTCTTCAAATAAAAAATCAATATGTTGCAGAATATTCTTTGCGTGTGATTCTGAAATAAAATTATCAACGACTTGATAGCCGTGCGCTTCGAAAAAATCAGGATCCAACATGTACTACATTTTACTTGCAAAAGTAAATCGAAGCAGGCCTACACTCAAGAGTTTATTTTGATCTTGTTTTTATGGTAAAATATATCCATCACCAATGAGTGTGGAAATGTGAGACAAGAAATGAAAATGAGTGAAACTACCGGAACCGATAGCGCAAGATTGAAATACTTAAGTATCATTAGAAATACCAAAAGCCCTGTAATTGAAATAAGAGTGAATGGAAGTAACAGTCTGATGAACGATTTGAAAGAAAAATTCTGTTGCAGATTTTTGAAAAAACTAAACTCATGTCCTAGAACTCTGCAAGAATGCAGGATAACAAAGTAAAGCGTAAATCCTAGCAACGGAGATGAAATTGAAAAGACAAACAAGATTGCAAACAATTGATATAATTCGAGAAAGAATTTTTGAATGTCAATTTTTTCAGAAAAGAAATAAAAGCCAAGCATGCCCAATAGCGCTGCCGAGGCGACGATGAAAATGACCGTGGAGTGAGAAAGTAACAATGAAAAAACTGGCAATGAAATACCTGAGTTTTCTAGGGAAAGAAATAACTCTGCTTGGTTAGTATAAATGAATGCCGCTAACAGCCAAGCTCCCCAACATGAAAAGAGAATGCGGTCGATGATTCTATTGCTTTTCACATACTCAACAAATTGTGATTGACCAAAATGATAAGCACTAATGACGAGAAAAGAAATAAAGGCAATATCAGGGCTCATCCACCAAAAGCCACCAAAGCATAGCGCGGCAAAAACATAAATTCCAATGAATCGCACATTCTCACTTTTCGACTTAAAACCATAAAGATGATTGTCAATAGCACCATGCGAAATTCCGAAAACAGCAATGGCCGCGATGCAGGTGATAAGCTCTATTGTTTGAACGAGCTGGCCTTCTAACTGCTGAAAAGGCAGCAGCAAAAAAGAAAACACGATAAATATGAACGTAATTTTATTCATGTCTTTCTTTAAAGAAAAAACGGGGCATCTTTTCAGATGCCCCGTTAAAACTTATTTGCTTAGGCGTTTGCCTCTTTTGAACTTGAAATCGCTAGATTATAAACTACCAAACCAAAACCAATTTTGTTGATAGCATCTGCGATGTTGTAGAACAAGTCTACATTTGAAGAACCCCAACCGAGTGAAGTGTTCAACCAACCGCCTGGCATACACATGTAACCAATTGGGTAGATAGCCCAACCAACGAGTACAAACCATGCAAGAATTCTTACACTCTTTGCCACCATTGGATTATCAGACTTCTTAGCCAATTGCGCTACTTCACCTACCCAAGCTGC
>JBILSZ010000150.1:0-5114 GCA_044371755.1 Flavobacteriales bacterium
TTCCCTTGCCCGCTATACTTCCCGCTTCTAAGCTCGCGGAGAATTCTTCTACATCCAATCGATCTTGCTTCGCTCCTTTGACGTATTTCCCGTTCATTGAGATCCCGCTCATCTTCACTCCACTTCCCTTGTGCACCAAGGCTCCCGAGGAAATGCGGAATTTGGCATTCACATCAGGCTGCGATTTTCCCTTGGTACTCCCCTTCACCTGCGCATCAAAGGTCACCACTCCGTCGGCATCGTACTCCCCAATCTTCTCTTTATAGTCCGCTGGCAATACATTCAACACATCTTTCATGGTGAGCTCATTGCCTCTAAAATTCATGTCCACAAAAGGTGTCTCTCCTGTCTTTAATCTTCCATTCACCAAAAATGGTATCGCATCAATACTAATTTTTCCATCTTCAAAAGCATACGACTCCCCGACCAGATCAACGTCCAATCCCATATCTATCAATACTTCCCGATTGGATAAAAATGAATCATCGCCAGAAATTAAATCCATCATTTCCCCTGCAATGTCCGCGTTCATTCGGAAACGCTCGTCATTGAAAGCGCCTGAAAGTTTTGCATTTTCAACATTATAATCTACAAAAAACAACGACTTGCGATCTTCATACACGAAGCGCGTTACAGATAATTTCACTTCTTCTAAATTCAAACTCAACTTTGACTCTTCTCCTTCTGAAGGTTTTAGAAAATGCCAATTGTCTTCTCCCTTCGCATTCAGCTTCAAGTGCGCGTGCATGCCTGTACCTGTAATCTCCTCGAGAGTATAATTTCCGCGAAAAAGATTCAAAAGACTAAATTCCAAATACAATTCTTTCGCAGCAAGCAGCGTATCTTTTTCTGGAAAAGTTTCTTGGATGTAAACGTTGGTAAACTTAAGCGAGGCATTGGGAAATGTTTCCCAATAGGTAAGATCTACTGCCTCAACATTGGCTTTTGTTATAAGACGTTCGTTCAGCTTATCCAATACCAATCGCACCACATCATCTTCATAAAAACGGAGAATGACGAAGACAATTCCAAAGAAAAGAACAAGCACAGCTACAATGCCTATCAATACTCGTTTTAATATGCGCTTGGTGCGTTCCATTTTATCGACTGTGAAAGTATAACATGATATGTGTCATTAAATTTCAAATCTTCACAAAAACCCACATATCAATGTTCAAACGAATGATTACATTAGCCTTATGAAAAAGCGTGAATTCCTCAAGACAGCAGGCATCCTTTCCACAGGATTGGTATTGTCGCCCCTCATCAGTTGTGCTGCAAAAACGGGCGTCATAGCCCCCATTGCGATGCCGACTTCTTTCGAGCTACCGCCACTAGGGTATGCGTTCAATGCCCTTGAACCACAAATCGATGCCCTTACGATGGAAATTCACCACGACAAACACCACGGTGCCTATGTCACCAACCTCAACAAAGCCATTGCCGACAAAGAAATTTTCAATGGAAAAAATTTGGAGCAGATTTGTGAGATGGTCACAGTCGACATGGCAGCAGTGCGCAACAATGGAGGCGGACATTACAACCACTCCAAGTTTTGGAAGTGGATTGCTCCAGGCGGCGCCAAAGCTCCCTCTGGCGAGCTCGCTAACGCCATCAACAGCGCTTTTGGTTCTTTTGATGAAATGAAAAAACAATTTTCCGAAGCCGCCAAAACACGCTTCGGCAGCGGTTGGGCATGGCTTTCAGTAGGGTCTGACAAAAAACTATTCATCACTTCGACACCCAATCAAGACAATCCACTGATGAAAAATTTGGTGGAAAAAGTGGGCACTCCCATCCTCGGCATCGACGTTTGGGAACATGCATACTATCTCAATTATCAAAACAAACGTCCAGATTACATCAACGCTTTCTTCAACATCATCAACTGGGACGCCGTCGCCGCAGATTTTGGTGGGGTAAAGTAGGATTGGAAATGATAATTTATTATATTTGAGTATGACTAAGACACAGATTCAATCGGAAATACAAAAGGCATTAAACAGTGTGCCTGAAAGTGTTTTGATGGATGTACTTACTTTTTTAAAAGAGTTACAAGGTCAGCCTGAGGAAAAGATGCGACTCACCAGTAACTTGCGTAAAATTCTTTCCGAGGATAAAGATCTCCTTGAAAAACTAGCTCAATGATAGAGTTAAGAGATGCTCTTAATATACATGATATACTTATCGATAAATTTGGGGGAAGCACAGGAGTTCGTGATCTTGGCTTATTAGAGTCCGCGTTGCATCGCCCTTTCGCAACTTTTGAGAATCAAGAGCTCTACCCTTCGCCAATTGAAAAGGCCGCCGCCGTGTTAGAGAGTATTTTAATCAATCATCCATTTATCGATGGTAACAAGAGAACTGCTTATGTCCTCATGAGACTTATGCTTCTGGAAGGAGGATATGATATAAATGCAAAGCAGGATGAAAAGTATTACATGGTCACTACAGCAAGTACCGGTAAAATTCGATTCGAAGAAATTAAAAACTGGATTCACACACACGTAATTCAAAAGAACGACGCTGAAAAATAGCTTGATATCAGGGAGCACGCCACGCAAAGCGATTCATCAAGCGACCCACTAGTCCAAAGGAGAAGATGGCGCCCACTATCACGACAGTTAAAAAGATGCCAATAACGTCCACCCAATTAATCATTATTGGATAATAATCCACCATCGCACCTTCCATCGATACCAAACCAAACTGCTGTTGCGCCCAACACAAGGCCAATCCCGCACTCACTCCTACCACCGCACCGACCACATTAATAAAGATTCCTTCAAGCACAAATACACGTCGAATCATGCTGCGCGTGGCGCCCATGCTTTCCAAAATATAAATGTCTTTCTTCTTTTCAATGATCAACATCGTCAACGATGCAATGATGTTGAAACACGCAATCAACAAGACAAAAAACAATATCAAAAACGTAAACCACTTCTCACTGGCATTGGTTTTATACACCAACGCATTTCTATCAAATCGCGTTTCAACTTTCAAGTCTGCTGGCAATACCTCTTGCAGCGCCGCTTTCACAGCTTCCTCATCTTTTTCGTCATTCAAAAAAATCTCTATCGAAGACACATTCTCTTCCATATTAAAAAGCGATCGCGCAAAATCCAATGATACAATTGCGTATTTCACATCCAACTCTGCATTCACAGAAAACGCTCCACTCGTCATCACAGGCACACGGTTGAATGCATTCTCTTTAAATCGTGAAAGCTTGCGTCCGCGAATCGGCGCGTTCATCGTAATGATTGGCGGCGTCACATCGGGTCGCGGCATGCGCAACTCACTATACAACCCCAATCCCAACACGGCATAATTCAAACTGTCTTCGCGCAATCTAAAACTGCCCATATACATCATGCTATCCAAGGAAGATAAGGATGCGTAAGTGGTGCTCACACCCTTCACCGTAGCCACACTATTGTAATCTGCGTATTGCAACCACGCATCTTCTTCAATCACACGACTCCACCCTTTGATGCCTTGTATTTGACCCAATTGAGCGTCCGTAAAAAGGCTATCCGCAAAACTCTTCCCTTCCGCAGGCACGATTGTGAGCGGCGCATCGAAATTCGAAAACAACTCTTTTACTAAATCTTCAATACCATTGAATGCACTCATCACCGTGATCATAGCCGCGGCTACAAAGGCTACCACAGTCATCGATATCATCGAAATGATATTGATGATGTTCCGCGATTTTTTTGCAAATAAGTACCGACGCGCTATGTAGAAAGAGATGTTCATCCCTTTGTTATTTCCAAGCAAGCACTATCAGACCAGTGCCCGTGCGATGTGCAGTATGACTATCTATAAAATTCAATATCATCGATATCGGCATCACCACCAAGTAATAGATTGGCAATATCACGAAAAATGCCTGTGAAATATTGAGCAAGCGCATTGGAATACTCATCGAGAGCCTCCACGACAACTGCCCCGGCTTTCCATAGCTGTAATGCGCTTTAACCTTGGTAAAACCTGCCAACTTCAACTTATCTTTCATCTCTTGCATGCCATAACCGTTGCGCACGTGTTCTTCGATAAAACTCTCATCCTCATCACCATGTGCGTCACTGCCGCCTTGGTCACTCGGCGTCGATATCAACAACATCCCGCCTTCTTTCATACTCACATTGAAATTCTTCAACACATCCACATCTTCCAAGATGTGCTCCATCACATCCACACACAACACCAAATCAAAACTATTGTCCTTGCGAAACTTCGTCAAATCCTCTACTTTGAAAAGCACATTGTGCTTGCCTATCGCACGGAAAAATTCATTGCACTCTGTCACTTGATCGCACTTCACATCCACTCCCAACAAGCAGTTCTTATCCGAAAATTTGCTCATGTGATAACTGTACTGTCCAAAGCCAGATCCAGCGTCCAGAATATGCGCTTTTAAAGGTGCTGACTTCTTCCATTTGCGCAATTCGCGATGGATGTGCCATGTGCGCAGCAACAAAATATCTAAGAGCTTATAAAATAAAATTCTCGTATAAGGCGAACGGTTGAATACCTTGCCCAATGACTTTTTTATCGGATCGTAATGCATGTGGCGTGTTGTCCCTGTGACTTACTTCTTTTTTAATAAACGATCTATTTCCTCAAAATAATCCAACGAGTCGTCGATGAAAAAACTCAAACTCGGAATTTTTCTCAACTGCTTGCCTGTGCTACTCCCAAGCAATCCGCGTATTACAGATATCTTGTCGTTCACAATCGCAATGCCTTCTTCTTTCTTCTCTGTTGGAAAAAAACTGAGGTAGATCTTCGCTGTACTGAGGTCTGGCGACACACGCGCACTGGTCACGGTGATCATCAATCCTTGAAAATGCGAATGCATATTTTGCTGAAAAATGATACTCAACTCTTTCTTAATGAGGGTACCTATTTTTTCCAATCGAATACTTGACATGATGCAAAGGTAATCAATCCGCTCCTTACTTACTTTTGTGCCATGCCGTCTTCTGTTGATATTAGAAAAGGAAAACCCTCCGACATACCCGCTGTCTTTGATTTGATCAAGGAATTGGCGGTGTATGAAAAGGCAGCTCACGAGGTAGCAGTGTCTCCTCAAGAGCTAGAGG
>JBILSZ010000058.1:0-16848 GCA_044371755.1 Flavobacteriales bacterium
GTAGTTGCCGACGTTGGCATAACAGTGGTTGGCGTTCGCTCCGTTTCCCGTGGAACCATTTCCGAAGTCCCAGTTGATTTGTGTTATAGCTCCTGTTCCTGGTGTAGAAGTGTTGGTGAAGCTCACGCAATGAGGGAAGCAACCGGATGGGTCGTCTATTGTAAACGTGGCTTCTGGTCTAGCATAAACCGTAATGTAATCTGAAAGTGTGGTAGTTTGATTTCCGTTGACCGTTAGGCTCACGTCGTAGGTACCGGGATTATTAAAAATGGATATATACTGACTATTTGAGGCAGTGAGTTGAGTACCACTTGGTGTCGTAATCGTCCAAGCGTAGGTGGAAATGCCGCTGCTGGGAGCGGTTACATTAATCACAACGCCAAAAGGAGCGCAGCCGCTAGTCTGTGCAGCTTGAAACTCCACTTGTGACTGGACCTGTGTACTGACCAGGGCGAGGAGAGAGAAAAGTATATAACCAAGACGATTCAACAAGTTTATGGGTGTATAGGGTCACCCTTTTACTTGAGACTTGTTGAAAGGTTACATTGCCAATCTAGCGCCCTATGTAGATCATTAAAATGGAAATATCACTGGGATTAACCCCGCTTATGCGGCTGGCTTGGCCAAGCGTCTCGGGTCTGATTCTTTCCAGTTTCATTCGCGCTTCAGTGCTAAGGCTGTTGACTTTGCTGTAGTCGAAGTTAATTGGCAGTGGCACGTGATCCAAGCGGCTAATCTTATCAGCCAGCTCGCGTTCTTTGGCTAGGTAGCCTTCGTATTTAATCTGAATCTCGGCTTGCTCCATAATTTCATGAGCGAGGTCGCCATAGTTAAACGTAGGCGAAACAGAATCAGGAACAACCGCTGCAATTTGACCCAAGGATATCTGAGGACGGCTAATCAAAGTGGAGATTTTGACCTTTTGACTGATTTCAGCGGATTCATTAGAGGCCAATAGGGCGTTTATTGCAGTTGGTTCTATGGTGTAGGACTCCAAGTGCTTAATGAGTGCTTTTTTACCCCCTAATTTTTGATTTACACGTTCCAAACGCTCATCAGAGGCTAATCCGATGGCGTGCGAGAGTGGTGTGAGGCGCTCATCTGCGTTGTCTTGACGAAGTAGCGTCCGATATTCTGCTCTCGAGGTAAACATGCGGTATGGTTCGTCTGTGCCCTTCGTAATGAGATCGTCAATGAGAACTCCAATGTACGCTTCATCTCTTCTGAGAATAAAGGGAGAAGCCTCTTTAACACGCTGGGCAGCATTTATTCCCGCAATGAGACCTTGGCATGCGGCCTCTTCATAACCAGTGGTGCCGTTGATTTGACCTGCGAAAAACAGATTCGAAATATCTTTCGATTCAAGGCTATGCTTGAGCTGATCGGGCGGAAAGAAGTCGTATTCGATTGCGTATCCCGGTCTGAACATAAGGGCGTTTTCGAATCCGGGTATTTCGCGCAAGGCCTTGTATTGCACCTCGTCTGGAAGGCTTGTAGAGAAGCCATTCACATAGATTTCTACAGTTTTCCAGCCCTCAGGTTCTACGAATATCTGATGACGATCTTTATCTGCGAAGCGATTGATTTTATCTTCAATGGATGGGCAATAGCGAGGACCAGCGCCTTGAATACGGCCTGTAAACATGGGGCTTTTTTCGAATCCTGTTTGAAGGATGTCGTGTACGTTCTGGTTGGTGTACGTTATCCAGCAGCTTCTTTGGTGCTGTAGTGGTTGAGTAGTGGGTGAATACGAAAACTTTACGGGTTGATCGTCTCCTTTTTGCTCTTCCATTTTGGAATAATCGAGAGAGCGCCCGTCGATTCGCGGGGGGGTACCTGTTTTGAGGCGACCAGAACGGAAGCCTAATGAAATCAGTTGTTCCGTGAGTCCTTCTGCTCTTTTTTCTCCTATTCGCCCCCCACCAAATTGCTTCTCACCTATGTGAATTACACCATTCAGAAATGTTCCATTTGTTAGAACTACAGCCTTGGCATTGAATCGTATCCCCATACCTGTTACAACGCCAGTAACTCGGTAGTTCTCCACAAGAATTTCGCTTACCATATCTTGCCAAAAGTCAACACCGGCTACAGATTCTAGTGCGAGGCGCCATTCTTCGGCAAACATCATTCGATCGTTTTGTGTACGAGGACTCCACATGGCTGGGCCCTTGCTTCGATTGAGCATTCGGAACTGTATTGCGCTCTTATCGGATACGATACCGCTCCAACCACCGAGTGCGTCTATTTCTCTCACTATCTGTCCTTTAGCTATGCCGCCCATGGCAGGATTGCAGCTCATTTGACCAATTTTATTCATGTCCATTGTGATCAAAAGAGTGCGCATTCCGAGCCTTGCGGAAGCGGCTGCGGCTTCGTTTCCGGCATGACCGGCACCAACAACTATGACGTCGTAATCAGGATACATATTTTGAAGTGTTCCACGTGAAACATTAAATTTTCTTATTTTGAGGAAAGAGAAGGAGTGCCTTTTCTTCCATTTTACGCATTATTTCCACATCTGTTTTTTCCTTATCTTTGAATCCACAAAGATGCAGAACTCCATGAATTACAACACGTTGCATTTCATTTTGTAAAGATACACCAATTTTCAAAGCATTGTCTTTGACCCTGTCAACACTTATGAAAAGATCTCCACTTATGTTGTTTTCTTCTGAATAGTCGAAGGTGATAATGTCAGTGTAGTAATCGTGCTGGAGATAAGTTTTATTCATCTCGAGTAAATACTCATCGCTACAAAAGACATAGGTCAACCCTCCTACTGTCTTACCGTGTGAAAGCACAGTTTGTTCAATCCACTGTTTGTAAAGCCTCTTTTGAGGCAGAACAAAGGCAATATCCTCGTTATGAAAGCTTATTCGGGCCATATTGACCCCAAAGGTCGCGTTTGAAGCTTGAGTTAATCTACAGGCCTTAGAAATCAATCAATAGGGAGTTGTTCAAAACGAAAAAAGCCTCCCAAAGGAGGCTATAATGAAGATCAATCTAAAAATTAAGACAATTAAGCTACAATCTTCTGCTCTAGAACTTCAAAGCGAAGAATGCAGATGCGACCATCGTCCTCAAAAGAACATTGGTCTGCTAGATTGCGCATAAGAAAAACACCACGGCCGTGAGGCTTTTCGATATTTTCTGGAGCTGTTGGGTCCGGAAGGTTGCTGTAGTCGAATCCAGGACCTTCATCTTCAACGCGGAATACCATGTCTTGACCGTCAATGAAGAAAGTAACCGAAACCTGTTTTGCAGGATCCAACTTATTGCCATGCACAATAGCGTTATTTACCGCTTCGGTCATGGCGATCAAAAGTTCACCATAGAAATCTTCTTTCACTTGGTACTCCGCAAAGACATCGTCAATGAGGCGCTCCACGAGCGTAATACTCTCTATCACGGATGGAAACTGTAATGTTCTTTGATGCGATGACATATGATTGGATTTATGTACGTTACACTCAGTACGCAAATTACACCCGCAAGTTTAAGAGATTTTTGTTTTACTACCTAACTTTTCTAACCGTGTTATTCACATGGATAATGAAACACCAGGAATGATTTCGTACATCTTCCCTGGTAATGACCGAACGGCGCCTTTGAATTCCATTTCAAGCAGTAACTGATTTGTGAATGACAAATTGTGCCCAGACTCAAAGCAAAGTACATCTATAGAGAGCCGGCCGCGCTTTTCGAGCATGTGTGCGAGTTTTAATTCTTCTGCGCTTAGCGTGATAAACAATTGTTGCTGCACACCTCGTTGTTTTTTCGAAAGATTTTGGTTTTCTCCCCAATTCATATATTCCATTAGGTCGGCAGGAGAGGTGATGATGGCCGCGATATTTTTTCTAATCAGATTGTTGCAGCCCGAGCTGTGCTTGTCCAAAGTGCGACCTGGGTAGGCAAATACTTCACGTCCGTAGGAATTGGCAATATGCGCAGTGATAATGCTACCTCCGCTCATATCAGTCTCAACAACGATGGTGCAATCTCCAAGGCCAGCAATGATGCGGTTGCGAGCCGGAAATAGTTCACGATCAGGATTGGTGCCACTTGGAAACTCTGTAAGTAAGCCACCGTTGTTAAGCATTTCTTTGGCGACAGAAGTATGGAGTGGTGGATAGATGCGGTCGAGGCCGTGTGCAAGGCAAGCCACAGTAGGTAATGATAGTTTCATCGCATTGCGATGCGCTGCAATGTCAATCCCGTAGGCAAGCCCACTCACCACAAGAGGCTCCAATTCCTGCAGCCCCTCGAGCAACTCCTGCACCATTTGTTTGCCATATGATGTTGCGGCGCGGGTACCGACCACGCTAATGCTGTGTTTTGGATTAAGATCGACACTTCCCTTTTTGAACAAATAAACAGGTGAGTCATCGCAGTTCTTCAGTCGTTGAGGATATAGGGTGGATGTATAAAGCAATACATCAATTCCGAATCTTTGGGCGAAGTCAAACTCCTTTTTAGCCTGATCGCTAAAGTCATTGCTCTTGATGGCCTGAACAGTATGGGGACCAATGTCTGGAATTTTGAGCAAGGCAGATTTCTTTTCTCGAAAGATTGCCTGAGCCCCGCCACAATAAGCAATGAGATTTTTGGCTTTTGACGGCCCTATGCCAGGAATGAGCGTCAATGCCATTGTGAATATTGCCTCTTCGTTTTCGTCTTGCATTTGGCAAATAAAAAGAGGAATGCAAAAAAAAAGGCCCGCATACATACGGGCCGAATAATGCAGGAATATTCTTTCTTATTTATTCTCCAAAATATATTGCTCAATTGCCATGCTCATAGACGGGGCTTTAGGGTTAGGTGCCATTACATCTATGCGCAGCTTAGCGTCTTCCACAGCTTTGGCTGTAGTGGAGCCAAACACGGAAATGCGCGTGGTATTTTGCGTAAAGTCTGGGAAGTTTTTGAATAAAGATTCTATATCTGACGGAGAAAAGAAAACGAGCATATCGTATTTCACATCTGCAAGGTCGCTCAAATCACTGCACACAGTGCGATACATGATTGCTTTGGTGTAATCGATCTTGTCTTTTTCCAGAGCCTCTGGGATGCTTGGCTTTAAGATGTCTGAGCATGGCAAAAGGAACTTTTCACCTTTGTGCTTTTTTATGGGCTCCATCAGCTCCGTAAAGGTGCTGTGACCAAAGAATATTTTGCGTTTTCTGAATTGAATGTATTTCTGGAGGTAGTAGGCAATCGCCTCTGACATGCAGAAATACTTCATGGTCTCAGGAATGGTGAGACGCATTTCTTTCGCCAAGCGGAAATAATGGTCTACAGCATTGCGGCTGGTAAAAATGACAGCGCTATGCTCCAATAAGTCAACGCGTTGCTGACGAAACTCAAGTGATTCTAGGCCTTCAACATGAATGAATGGGCGGTAATCAATCTTGAGTTTGTACTTCTTCGCCAACTCAGTGTAGGGATTCTTTTCAGCGCCCGGATCTTGCTGCGTGATCAGAATGGTCTTGATTTTTTCACCCATAATCTTGTTGTCCTAATCTGTTATCTCCGGCTCTCCCTTTAGTACTGCGGGTTTCGAAACAATACTAACTTGGCCAAAACCAATAAGGGGAGAATTTCGAGGGTGCAAATGTAAAAAAAGATATAGAACGCACCCACGTTTGAACGCAAAGCATTTATTAACCCTATGATAATTCTGTATGAAAAAGAAAGTAGCAGCAGTAAGAATACCGCGTATAACACGGGGATAGCGGAGCTTGTAGGGAGATAACAAGCAAGCGTTACAGGACCCAAAAGAATTATTCCCATGAACCTATTTACCAAGAAAGTAATGTAACGGTACTCACTTAATGAAAAGTCGCCATTTGCGAGCCATTGAATGATGGTCATTACCAAAGCCTTGATTGGATAGAGTATCATTATCACTCCAACAATCGAGGAGTACAAACCAAAACCCTTTAACAATTGAAAATCCAAGAGTTTGAACCCAGCATACACGGCAAGCCCAGCGACGAGTGCGAATTGGAGAGCCAACAGCAAATACTCCTTAGGAGGGTTTGACTCCTCTCGGATCACTTGCCGCATGTATCTTGTGCTAAAAGTACTGCGCCACGTGTGTTTGAGCCGAGATGGACTCTGATATCGCAAATAAGCGAGTATCATCAAACAGATCAGCAGAACGGGAAACATCCATTCTTCTGACAATTGCGACGAGGCCCTTGGAATGATTTCACCCATGCTGCAATCAGCGAATCATTTTGAGAAAACTAATTTCTTTTTCTGTTAAATGGCGGTAACGACCTCGGGTAAGGTCCTTTTTGGTTAGACCCGCATACATCACGCGGTCAATTTTCTTTACCGTATAACCTAGATGCTCGAACATCTTTTTAACGATTTGATTTTTTTCTTTATGAATTCGTACACCCACTTGGTGAGCGTCGTCTCCTACGTACTCGGCTTCCTCAGCGTTGATGTATCCCTCTTCGAGCTTCACGCCTTCGCGTATTTTTTGTAAATCTGCAGCCTTTACTTTTTCTATAGTTTCAACGTGATAAAGCTTTGGAAAACCATGTTTAGGGCTTGTGAGACGCTTGGCCATTTCTCCGTCATTGGTGAAAAGAAGCAGGCCGGTTGTGTTTCGGTCGAGACGACCTACAGGATATATCCTTTCGCGACAAGCGTCCAAAACGAGTGTCATCACGGTTTTGCGCTCCATCGGATCTTCTGTAGTAGTGAGATAGTCTTTTGGCTTATTGAGCAATACGTAGCGCAAAGCTTCTGGTCGAAGCACACGGTCATCGTATTTTACAACATCTACACGGGGATCTACTTTTGCCCCGAGTTCTGTGACCACTTTACCATTGACACTTACCAAGCCAAGCTCAATGAGTTTGTCAGCTTCACGACGGGAAGCGAGACCTGCGTTCGATAAAAAGCGGTTGAGACGAATAAGACCTGCCTGCTCGGTTTTTGACACATAACCTCTTTTGGGCGTGAATGGCTTATTGAGTTTAGAATCTTTGGTGATGGCCGGTTTTCTTTTGGAGGCCTGATTTTTCGACCTAGGATTGGGTTTGCTTGATGAAGCCATTTTGCTATATTTTTCAGATGCAAAGGTATTGGTATTATGCCATTGGCCAAAAAGCATCTTCAAAGTGATCCACATGCAGCTCTTTATTGGGGAACGAAATGATTGAAATAATATCAAATCGCGGCTCCATTTGTACGGTCATTTTTCGAATGTAATAATGCGCAGCCCGAAGTATGTGCTGTTGCTTTTTTTTGTTCACCGCCTCCCAAGGCTCCGCATAAGCATTGCTATGCCGGGTTTTAACCTCTACAAAAACAACATATTTTCCTGTTGTTGCGATGATGTCGATTTCAAGCTTTCCCGAAACCCAATTTCTCTCTAAGATTTTGTAGCCTTTTTTCACAAGAATATCTACCGCTTCATCCTCACCTTTGGCTCCTTTAATTTTGTTTTCTGTTTTATTATGCATGACAAAAGATTTGGGGCAAAAGAACGCATATTGAAAGTCATATCTTATGCATTCTTATTCATTCCTATGCTTGGAATATGTCAAGAAGAAGAGCGCATTTCACCTCTAAATTTATTGGGAAATAGGGAAGGTCAAATGTTTTTTACCTGGGGTTATAATCGTGCTTTTTACGACGAGTCTGACATTCATTTTAAAGGTGATGGTTTTGACTTTACACTGTACGAAGTCGATGCAGAAGACATGCCCGAGCCATTCAATCCAAGTGTTTATTTTGATCCTGGAAAATTGACCATACCTCAGTTTAATTTCCGTTTGGGCTATTATGTAAAAAAGAACACGGCGATATCTATGGGTTGGGATCACATGAAGTATCACGCCATATCGACTCAACGGGTGAGAATGTCAGGTTACATAGATGAGCGCTACAACCCAGGAAGCCAGTTGGTTGGAACATTCAATGATGAATATGTCACCATCAATAAAAGTTTCATGGACTACCATCACAGTGATGGATTTAATTTTGTGCGTCTTGCCATTGAACAGCGCGTGCCCTTATGGATGAGCAGAAATGGAAAGCACATGTTGGCTGCAAATGGGGCAGCAAGTATTGGTTTTATGTTACCGTGGACTGACTGGACTTTCTTTGGTGTTCATTATCGCAACAAACCCCACGTAGCCGGCTATGGATTCAGCCTTGCGACGGGAATGAGATTTGAATTCTTCAAGCACTTTTTCATTCAAGGGAATGTGCAGGTTGGGAAGACTAATCTCACCGATATTCTGTTGCAAGATCATCTTGATAGCAGGGCCTCACAAAAGATTGATTTCATAGAAAGAAGCTGGGCGTTGGGCTGTTATTTCCCAATAAAAAAGAAATAAAAAAAGCCGCTTTACTTAGAGTAAAGCGGCCCTCAAGTTCATTTTAAAAAGATTATTTCAAAATCAAGTCGCTCTGACCGATTAGGTTGTTCGACTCGTATGTGTAAATCTTATAATTGCCTTTCTTCAACTCTCCTTTTGCCTCGTAGAACACGCAAACATCTGTGTCTTGATTTTGGTAGTCGATTTCACGGGAAACACTTGCTGCTTCTTCGCTGCCATCTACCATCACTGAACCAGCATTTGAACCAGGCAATACCTTGCCATCTGGACCAATAATGCGAAGATAAATTCTCTTTGTTCCGCCTTTTACGATTGCGTTTTTACGCACTGTAAAACATGACTTGATCATCTCGGCGCGGCTTGCGCGATCTGTTTCTGTTTGCTTGCCGCTGCCGCGTAGATTGATTCCTGTATTTGCATATTCACCTGTTGACAAAACAGATCCTTTGCTTACCATTTCTTTAGTGACATTCAAATCACCCTCGAGCGATTTGCTGCGCTCTTCAGCTTGATTGGCGCGAGTAGATTCAGCTTGTTTTTCAGCAAACAGGCGATCGTTGGCTTGTTGTAAAGAATCGATTTGATGAATATAGCCCTTCATGATTGACCTCAATGTTTCGGTCTCGGCTTTTAGTTTTGATATGTCGTAGTCTTTGTTTTTAGCCCGTTTGATGAGATTTTCAATTTGCGACTGCTGTTCAGCAATTTTAGATGCCATCTCCGCATTGTCTGTTTGGAGGGTGTCATATCCCATGCGCATTTGCTCTAATTCAACCGCCAATACATCGCGTTCGTCCATGATGGTGTTTTTTTCGCGATCGATATAGACTATTTTTTCATTTACATTTTTTACCTGAATACCCAGATAAATGGATAATACCGCAAGCACTGCGATAATTCCGATATAGACTTTGTTGCTCATAATGAATTGGTTTTAATTTCCTTGCACAGGCAAAATTATCATTTTGACCTGATTGCGTAACGAAGAAATTTCATTTTTATTAAAAACGATTTGTGTTTATTCTTTGTTGGCAATACAAATCGGTTATATTTGCAGCCTCAAAATTGTGGTCCTGTGGCCGAGCGGCTAGGCAGAGGTCTGCAAAACCTCGTACAGCGGTTCGAATCCGCTCGGGACCTCCAAAAAAGCTTCACCAATGGTGAGGCTTTTTTATTTCTCAAGAGTTTAACAAAGAATCTCATACTGTATCCGCCAACGTAAAAGTATTCTCATCTATCTTTGCCATCCAATTTTATAATCATGAAAGAGGTAGCTAACACAGAGATTATTGCAGGCACTATCGGCCCGATGCAGGTCGTCCTCATCTTAGTAATCGTTTTATTGCTTTTCGGAGGAAAGAAAATCCCAGAATTAATGCGTGGTCTTGGCCAAGGAATGAAGGAATTTAAGGACGCAAGCAAAGGTGACACAAAGGAAAACGACAAAGTCGAAAAGAACTAAGTTCTAATTCTGTGAAAAAATATACATCAATACTCGAGGTTCAAAATGATCTTCGCGGAGGAGCTTTAACCATCCCCGATCTCGTTTCTTATTACCTAAAGAACATTGATGAAAAGAAACACCTCAACGCGTTTTTGGAGGTCTGGGGCGAAGAAGCGCAAGATCGCGCAAAGAGAATTCAAGAAAAATTTCAGGCTGGAAATGCAGGTCGACTAGCCGGAATGGTAATCGCCCTCAAGGACAATATTTGTTACGAAGGCCACAAAGTATCAGGCTCTTCAAAAATTCTTGAAGGGTTTACTTCTCTTTTTAATAGCACCGTGGTAGAGCGTTTGCACGCAGAGGACGCGATTTTTATCGGCCGTGTGAATTGCGATGAATTTGCCATGGGTTCGTCAAATGAAAACAGTGCCTATGGTGCAGTGTTGAATCCTTTGGACGAAACACGAGTGCCCGGTGGATCATCTGGCGGTTCAGCGGCAGCAGTTGCAGCAGATCTTTGCCTGGCGGCGCTAGGAAGCGATACAGGAGGCTCTATTCGCCAACCAGCCTCTCTCACAGGAATTGTAGGACTCAAGCCTACCTATGGAAGAGTGTCGCGCCACGGCCTGCTCGCATATGCTTCGAGTTTTGACCAGATTGGCCCCATGACCAGAAGCGTGTACGATTCCGCATTGCTTTTGGAAATAATGGCGGGTGCAGACGACTTCGATAGCACCGCCTCCAACAAAAAAGTAGAAGCCTATTCTCAAATAAATGCTTCTGGGGAGAAAAAGAAAATAGCATTCTTCAAAGAATGTATTGAAAGCCCTGGTCTCAACGAAGAGGTAAGATCACGCATCGTAGAGATCATCGAAAAGCTCAAAGCAGAAGGCCATACGGTGGAAGCGGTAGATTTTCCTTATCTGAAGTATTTGGTGCCTACCTACTACGTGCTCACCACAGCCGAGGCAAGCTCAAACCTTGCGCGCTATGACGGTATTCACTTCGGATACAGAAGCAAAGAAGCAAAAGGAATTGACAACACCTACAAAAGAAGCCGCAGCGAAGGATTTGGCAAGGAAGTAAAGCGCCGCATCATGCTGGGCACCTTTGTACTCAGCTCCGGCTACTATGACGCGTACTACGGGCGCGCCCAACAAGTGCGAAGAATGTTGCGCGACAAGACATCAGAAGTCTTGAATCAATTCGACTTTATTATTCTACCAACTTCTACCAATGAGGCATTCAAGCTAGGTGAAAACACCAAAGACCCCATTGCAATGTACTTGGAAGACATATTTACAGTTCAAGCAAATCTTGTTGGAATTCCAGCGATTTCGCTGCCTTTAGGAACTAAAAAGTCAGGTTTGCCGTTCGGCATTCAGGTGATGGGAAAAAACTTTGAAGAGAAAAATCTCTTAAGTTTTTCTAATTACTTGATGAACTTCTAATTGAGAGTGTTGTAACTCATTTCTTTTATTTACATTTGAAAGTCGACTGATCAAAAAGTCATTGGGAGGAATTATGCGCGTAAACGGATATGATGAGTTAATTGTAAGGCTGGATCAATTTACCAGAAAGTATTATAAGAATAAGATGCTTCGGGGTGCCATTTATTGCGTGGCGTTGATTATGGGAGCTTATCTTTTGGTGACTCTGCTAGAGTATTTCGGAAGGTTTTCAATCATCATGCGCACTGTGCTCTTTTATGCATTTGTGCTTTCTGCACTTGCCATTATCACCCGCAATATTATCATTCCGTTGTTCAAGATTTTTCGATTGGGTAAAGTGATTTCACACAATCAAGCGGCGGCAATTATCGGTACACATTTTCCTCAAGTACAAGATAAATTGCTGAACACCCTTCAGCTCAAAGAGTTGGTAGATAAGGATCAGGACAATTCACTGCTGTATGCTGGTATAGAACAAAAAATCAAGCAGTTGCGCCCAGTGCCTTTTTCGAGCGCAATTGATTTTAGAGAGAATAAAAAGTATTTGAAATTTGCGATTCCGCCGGTGGCGATTTTCTTGATTCTGTTATTTGCAGCACCAAGCATTTTAACAAAACCAACAGAGAGATTGATCAAACATGGGCAGCTCGTTGTAGAGGAAGCCCCCTTTAAAATCTCAGTAGATAATGACAATCTAAAGGCCGCGCAAAACCAAGACTTTACCGTTAACATCACGCTAAAAGGAAAAGAAATACCAGATAAAGTTTATTTGGTATTGAACGAGCAGCAATACTTGCTTGAAAGAATAGACGCATTTCACTTTTCATACACCTTTAGGAATGTAAAAGAAACTACTGCGTTTAATTTTTATGCATCAGGATTTTATAGCGACGTCTATGAGTTGGAAGTTTTTCCTGTGCCTTCATTGGTGGACTTTGCGCTCGCATTGAATTACCCCAGCTATACGAAACGACTCAGTGAAACCGTGCGCAATACAGGCGATGTAACAGTTCCTGTTGGAACGAGAATCAATTGGGATTTTAATACAAAGAACACAGAAAGGCTGAGCATACGATACGGAGATAGTACCTACGTTCTCAATAACAGCAATGATCTTTTTAAATTTTCTAAAACGGCTTTGGCAAACACAGAGTATGTTGTGCATACGGCCAATCAGTACATGTCTGGCAATGATAGTGTGTTATATCGGATTCAAGTGATACCCGATCTATACCCGCTCATTAATGTGAACGAGGAGCGCGACAGCATGTCACTGAAGCAGCTCTATTTTACAGGAGAAGTGAAGGACGACTATGGGTTTAAAAAACTCACCTTCAACTACCAACTTCGAAATGCCGAAGGAGATGATAAGGCAGCTTGGGTTTCAAAAGAAGTGGGTGTAAGCAGTCAACTCAATACAGATAATTTTTTCTACACATGGAATCTAAACGAGCTCAATGTGCAGCCGGGCAATATCCTAAATTATTATTTTGAAATTTGGGATAATGATGGCGTGAATGGCAGCAAATCGAGCCGCAGTGCTACGCTGGAATACAAACTCCCATCAGAGGATGAGTTGGAAGCGATGGTGGAGCAAAAGAATGAAGACATCAAGTCGAAACTCGAAGAGGGCTTGAAAGACTCGAAGAAATTGGAGAAGGAATTAGAGGACTTGCAGCGTCAACTTTTGGAGAAAAAAGAAATGACATGGCAAGACAAAAAGAAGATGGAGGATATCTTGAAAAGACAACAAGAGTTGCAAAAACAAATTCAAGACATTCAAAAAGAAAATAAAGAAAAGAACAACCAGCAAAACGAATTTCAGCAACAAGAGAATCTTCTCGAAAAGCAGCAACAGCTAGAAAAACTAATGGAGGAAATAATGAATCCGGAGTTGGAAAAGCTGATGGAAGAGATTCGTAAAATGATGGAAGAGCTCAACAAAGATGACATTCAAAAAGAGCTCGACAAGATGCAGATGAATGCTGAGGACATGGAAAAAGAACTCGATCGAGCGCTCGAACAATTCAAACAACTAGAGTTTGAACAGAAGTTTGAACAGACCATGGACAAGCTTGAGAAACTCGCGGAAAAACAAGAAGAGTTGAGTAAAGAAAGCGAGCAGAAGGACGCAAATTCTGAGGAGCTTAAGGAAAAACAAGATGAGCTCAACAAGGAGTTTGACGATGTGAAAAAGGACTTAGAAGATTTGGAGAAAAAGAATGAAGAGTTGGAGAGTCCCAATCCGATGCCCGATACAGAGCAGCAGGAGCAAGAGATTCAAAAGGACCAAAAGGAGAGTTCAGATCAACTTCAAAAGAATAAGAAGAGTGGAGCGAGCAAGTCACAGAAGTCTGCTGCTGATAAGATGAAACAAATGCAACAGCAGATGGAAATGGCCATGCAGGGCGCAGAGCAAGAGCAACAGCAAGAAGACATGGACGCGTTGCGAGCTTTGTTGGAGAACATCATTACGCTTAGTTTTGATCAGGAAGCCTTGATGAATCGCTTTAAGAAAACGGACATGCGCGATCCTCAATATATCAAGCTTGGCCAGGTGCAGCGCAAGTTGAAGGATGATGCTAAGATGGTCGAGGATTCGTTGTTTGCTTTGAGCAAGCGCGTTCCACAAATCTCTGCCGCGGTGAATCGCGAGATCAATCAGATCAACGACAATATGCAAACCGCTCTGGAGGGCGTTCCTGATAAGCGCACGCCGGAAATTACCACAGCTCAGCAATATGCGATGACATCCTTTAATAATCTTGCGCTGATGTTGGATGAAGCTTTGAAGCAAATGCAGCAACAACAGTCGCAGAGCAAGCCAGGACAAGGTAATTGTGAAAAGCCTGGTGGCAGCGGCAGCAAACCAAAGCCAAGCGCCGGCGATATCAAGAAAATGCAAGAAGCCCTTTCAAAACAATTGGAAGAAATGAAGAAAAAGGGCCAAAACAAAGGTGATAACAAAGGAGGTGAAGGTCAAATGAGCAAGCAGTTGGCTGAAATGGCGGCGAAACAAGCTGCTATTCGAAAGATGATGGAAGACAAGGCAGGAGAGTTAAACCAAGACGGAAGCGGCCAAGGCAATGAAATGAAACAGATTGCAAAAGAAATGGAGCAACTGCAAAAGGACATTGTGAATAATAAAATTGATGAGAACACGCTCAGACGTCAACAAGACATCATGATTCGACTTTTAAAAGCAGAAGAAGCCGAGCGCACGCGTGATCAGGATAATCAGCGCAAATCAAATGAATCGCGAGAAGCACCTGTGAGTAATCCGCAGAAGTATGAAGAGTATATTCGAAGGAAACAGCAAGAAACGGAGCTCTTGCGCACCGTTCCGCCCGATTTGAAGCCTTACTACAAGGACAAGGTCAACAACTATTTCAATAAGATAGGGAGTTAATGAGAAGGTTCGGCGGCTTATATTGCCGCCGAAATCTTTTCTGATATGTCAAAATCGAATAAGTTAACTGTTTGGATTTTTGTCGCGCTCGTATTGGGAGTACTAGCGGGTGCGGCTTTAAACGCGAAGTACCCTGCATTGCCCGCAAAATCGTATGAAGTGGCCATTGCTGACGTAACAAAGGCACTGGAACAGGAAGAAGGTACGGGATCACTCAAAGACAAATTGCATCAAATTTCGGAAGACAGCACCGCGACCACTAAGCAACGTTGGGAGCAAATAGCCTCTGCCATTACATCAGAAAAAAAGAAAACAGCTTTTGCTGAGCGTGCAGCAAAGGCGGCCTCGAGAGAGGAAGTGATGAATCCCGCTCTGAAAAACATTTTGGAGATCATCAGCATATTCACAGATATCTTTTTGAGACTAATAAAAATGATCATTGCGCCCTTGGTGTTTTCAACACTGGTGGTGGGTGTGGCCAAATTAGGCGATTTAAAGGCCGTAGGACGCATAGGAGGCAAAACGATGTTGTGGTTTATATCCGCATCGTTCGTATCGCTGTTATTGGGCTGTTTGCTCGTCAATATTTTTGAGCCAGGTCGTATGATGAATTTGGAGCCACCAAGTGCCCTTTTGGACTCAGGAGTGGATAAAGGTTCGATGACATTGAAGGGCTTTATAACGCACATCATTCCGAGCAGTGTTGTAGAATCAATGGCTACAAATGAAATTCTCCAAATAGTAGTCTTTTCGCTTTTGTTTGGCGTGGCGACGGCGGCAATTGGAGTGAAAGGGGAGCCCATTATCAAAGCATTGGACTCTGTGGGTCACGTAATGCTCAAGGTGACGAGTATGGTGATGTATGTGGCGCCATTCGCGGTGTTTGCAGCCATGGCTTCGGTTGTTGCAAAAAAGGGCCTAGGAGTTTTAGGAACCTATGCAATATTTATCGGGGAGTTCTATGCTGGTCTGCTATTGCTTTGGCTGATTCTAATTGGAGTAGGTTATTTATTAATAAAAAAGCGAATCGTTACGCTTTTTGGAAGACTTAAGGAAGCGTTGTTGTTGGCTTTTTCAACGGCATCTAGCGAAGCCGCATATCCGAAAATGATGGAAGAACTGGAGAGGTTTGGCTGCAACAATCGTATAGTAAGTTTTACGCTGCCGCTTGGATATAGCTTCAACCTCGATGGAAGCATGATGTACATGACTTTTGCAAGTTTATTTATCGCTCAGAGCTATGGCATTGATATGTCTATCGGCGATCAAATGCTGATGCTGCTGACGCTAATGGTGACAAGCAAAGGAATAGCTGGAGTGCCAAGGGCTTCGCTTGTAGTCATCGCAGGAACGTTGGCCACATTTGGTATTCCAGAAGCTGGTCTGCTTTTATTGCTTGGAGTAGATCACGTACTCGACATGGGACGCAGTGCCACCAATGTCGTCGGTAATGCTATTGCCACAGTCGCCGTGAGCAAGTGGGAGAAATCTTTGAAGGATTGATATTAGAAAAGCTCTCTCGGGTTGATGGAAATAATATCCTTCCATGACAGCCCCGATGTACCCAATTGATAAACCTTGTGTGGCTTAAAAGTCTTTGAAAACTGTGTCAAGCCTGAAACGCGATCTTTCGTAAGCTTCACTTCCAAGGCAATATATTTATCATCTTTTTTAATTATAAAATCCACTTCTGCATTTGATTCATTCCAGTAAAATATGTCAATGTCATTACTAAGATGCGCAATGAGATGACAACCAATTGCAGATTCAACCCATCTACCCCATAAAGCTTTGTTAATTTGGATACTTTCAAAGCTGGTCGACGATTGGGCAGACAATAAAGCATTATTCATTACTTGCCATTTTGGGCTGCTACTTCTTTTCCTTGCTTTGTCGATAGCGAATTTTTGCAGACCAACTAAAAGGCCGGCTTGTGAAAGCAGCTCTAAATAATGCGCAACCGTGGTAGTGTTTTTTGCATCTTGAAGTTGTCCAAGTAGTTTTGTGAAAGAAAGTATTTGTCCCGAATAAGAAGAGCCAATTTCAAATACGCGCCTGAGCACGGCGGGCTTATCTATGCGCTGCATCATAAGCACATCTTTTGTAATTACGGTTTCTATTAGTGATGAAAGCACATAATTTTTCCAGCGGGCCTCATCATTTTTCATGGAAATAGCA
>JBILSZ010000151.1:0-5070 GCA_044371755.1 Flavobacteriales bacterium
GCCGCTTTGGGCGGGGTCGATGGTGGCGGGGATGGTGGCCCACTCCTTCCAAGCTTTGCCATCACTGCTGTATTCAATGATCAATTCTTCAGGCCTAAAAATCCAGGCGTTGGCGTAATGAAAAAAATTGCTCCCGGCTTTTGTAAAACTGATGTCTTTTCCAAAATCAATGGTGGCTTGCAAATCCTGCCCAGTCTGCGCTTGCCAATGGCCATCTCTAAAATTGCTACTGCCCTTCACTCCATCGGTAAGCGCTTGCATGCCGCCGCCGGTATAATACTTACTAGGCTGGTAGTTCAACTGCGCTTGCAATCCCAAGGCTTGGTGTATGGCAAGATTCAATACAAAACTTTTCTTAAAGGCTTTGCCACTGGGCGAAATGGCTTTCACTTCAATGCGCTGACTCTCTCCCACTGTCAACGTTCCTTCCCAAGGTTTCTCTCCTTTGCCTTCGACTTTCACCAGCTTCATATCAGCGGGTGTTTTGATGGCGGTAACGGCTATTTTTTTGTCATCGGTAATGCGGGTCTCAAACTTCAAGGGCACGGTAGCAAATCCATACCGAATGTTCATTCGGTCCCAAATTTTATAATGCACGGCCAACCTTCTTTCAAACTCTATGTATTGCCGATTGGGATTGTAACTCCACAAGACTTCCGCCAACGCTGGCATGCGCGGAAAGAGTCGATCGTCCACTTCTTCCTGCGGCGCGCGCTCTGTCCACATATTGCACTCCGCCCCGAGGATATAAGTTCTAAAACTCGCTTCCAACTCCGCTGGTATGGGGTCGAAGGCATACACTTTTTCAGTATCAATGCTCTCCAAGCCGTAGTCAAAATAACAATGACTGGTGGGCGACATCACCACATCATGCCCGTGGCGCGCGGCTTCCATGCCGCCTTCCACGCCGCGCCAACTTTGCACGGCAGCAGATGCGGGTATGCCGCCTTCCAATATTTCATCCCACCCTATGATGCGCTTGCCTTTGGTTTCCAAAAATTTTGCGATGCGTTCGATGAAATAGGTTTGCAGCTGTGCTTCGTTTTCAAGGCCTTCACTGGCGATGCGCGCTTGACATTTGTCGCAGTGTTCCCAACGATACTTGGGCGCTTCATCACCGCCAATGTGTATGTAGGTGCCGGGAAACAATTCGCATACTTCCGTGAGCACGTCTTCCAAAAATTTAAAGGTGCTATCGTTGCCGGCGCAGTAGATGTCTTTGAACACGCCCCATTCATGCTCCACTGGTATGTGTTCTTTCGTGCAGCCAAGGTGGTGATAGGCGGCAATGGCGGCCACACTGTGCCCGGGCATTTCTATTTCGGGAATGATGGTGATGTGGCGCGCTGTGGCATATTGCACGATGTCGCGTATCTGCGCCTTGGTGTAAAAGCCTCCGTATTTTTTACCATCGGCATTGATGCGCCACGCACCAATTTCGGTAAGTAGCGGATATTTCTCTATTTCAATTCTCCAACCTTGGTCTTCGGTAAGGTGCCAATGCAGGACGTTCATTTTATAATAGGCCAAATGGTCGATGTACTTTTTGATGAAGCCCACACTCATAAAGTGGCGACAACAATCCAGCAATAGTCCTCTGTGCGCAAACTTCGGTTGGTCTTTGATAGTGACGCAGGTGAATTGATGAGGTAGTCGCATTTCGCTGCTGTATGCATTCACAGGAAACATTTGCATCAAGGTTTGTACTCCATAAAACACGCCTTTGGGATCTGTGCCTGTCACGGTCACTCCGCGTGTTTCCATGGAGATGGTATAGGCGCCGCCGGGTGTTTTTTCCAATAGGTCCAAATACTTTTGATTGACGCCGGGATTCGATTTTAATTCACCTACTGACTTGGCGTCTTCACTGGCAAAGAGGATAAAGGGTTTGCTGTATTGCCATGTCTCGGCAGGCACCACTTCAAACTTGGCTCCTGTGGCGCTATTCAGCCAATTCACAAACATGCGCGCTTCTTTCACGCATGCTTCTTTGCTCACGATTTCTACATTTTCATCGAGAGTGAATACTCCCGATTTCACATGCATCGACTGCGGTTGTGGAATGATGGAATACTGACTCCACAAGCTTTGCGTCAGCATCATGCACGTAATGAAAATGTAAATGCGCATCAGACTAATTTTTCTCTTTTCAAAAAATAACTTTCTTGTACTTCCTTCGGCGGATTGAAATATCCGAAGGCCAATGCTGGGAATTCTTTGCGAATCAAGTCCATCATATTTTTCACACCAATGCCTTCGGGCAATTCTGCTATGTTCAATTTGCCCAAATACCAATCGGGATCGATGTTGAAATTGCGCCATTGAATCATGGTGATGTCGGCGTACTTGATAAAGTCGCGCAGCGCTTCGTATTCTTCCTTCTGATCGGTCATGCCGGGGAAGGTAAAATAGTTGATGCTCGCCCATCCTTTGTACTGACGCACCACACGCGCCGAGTCGCGGATGTCTTCGAATTTATAATTGTTGGGCAAGTAATAGGCTTCGTAAATATTCTTGCGCGCACTGTTGGTGCTCACGCGAATGCTGTTCAATCCCGCTTTGCACAATTCTTCTACTGCTGCAGGCTTACTTCCATTCGTATTAATATTGATGATGCCGCGATCGGTATAAGATCGAATTTTGATAATCGCATCGCGAATCAATTGCCACACGAGCAAGGGTTCGCCTTCGCAGCCTTGTCCAAAGCTGATGATGGGGCGTTCTGCTTTTTCCAAATGCGGTATGGTGAATTCTACAATTTCATTCACGCTTGGAATAAAATCCAATCGATCTTGCGAAGAAGAAATTTCATGTTCCTCTGGTTGAAATGAAATGCAGCCGATGCAATTGCTATTGCACGCAGGCGACACAGGAATCGGACATTCCCAACGTCCCATAAAGAAGTTGCGTGCAGCAGGACATGAGTAGCGGATGCTACAATTTTGTCCGAGGTGCTGAATGAGGCGGTTTTCGGGATGTTGCGCGAGTCGCTCTTTTGTTTTTTCTACGATGAATTCATGATCGAAATTTTCTAAGTCTTGGCGTTCGTCTGGATCGATACGCACCGCTGTACAGTAGAACTTTTCATCGAGCCAACCGATCACCGTGTATGCGTAGAGCGGCAGCGTGGGAGCATCTTCCTCATCGGTGCCAAAAGCGGCGAGGTATGTTTGCGTATGCGCTGGACTGATGAGTGCCGCCACGGCCTGCACATCTTCGATCACATCAAATTCGCCCGTCTCAATATTGAGTCCATAAGGGCGACGGCCAGGCAGTGTAAACAAATCACTGCCGTAGGGCATTTCAATGAAGTCCTCCGGTTGGAGGGGATATACGTTGTAGCCCGAGCGGCCCACGGCCTCGTAGCGTGTGTCTTCAAAGATGTTTCCTTCCGCATCGGCATATACCATGTACGGAACTTTTTTGGGATGTTTCGGTTTGTTCATCTTTGCAAAGGTAGAGATTGCCTAATTTCACGCCGCAATAGAATTTCAAATGACCGTCACATTCCTCGGAACCGGAACCTCTCAAGGCGTACCCGTGATCGCATGTCATTGTGCAGTCTGCACTTCGCAGGATGCGCGTGACAATCGCTTGCGTTCGTCGATCATGATTTCCGAAGGGGACATCAACATTGTGATTGATAGTGGTCCGGATTTTCGCCAACAGATGTTGCGTCACCGCGTGGATCGCTTGCATGCCGTGCTTTTCACGCACGAACACAAAGATCACATAGCGGGCCTCGACGACATCCGCGCCTACAATTATTTTATGCAGGAGAAAATGGAAATCTATTGCACCGCGCGTGTAGAAGAAGCATTGCGTCGCGAGTTCGCCTACATATTCGCGGATTTCAAATACCCCGGCATTCCTGAAGTGGAAATCAAACCAATCACTTCGGAGCCATTTAGCATTCGCAACATTCCCTTTCAGCCGATAGAAGTGTTGCATTTAAAAATGCCTGTCTTCGGCTATCGCGTTGGAGATTTCACCTACATCACCGACGCCAATTATATTAGTGAAGAAGAAAAGGAAAAAATCAAGGGCAGTAAAATTCTCGTATTGAATGCCCTTCGCCGCGAAAAACACCCATCCCATTTCACCCTCGACGAGGCCCTCGAACTCATCGAAGAACTAAAACCCGAAACCGCCTACCTCACGCACATCTCTCATCAGTTGGGCCTACACAGCGAAGTCGAATTGACCTTGCCGGAGAATGTGTTTGTGGCGTTTGATGGACTTAGTATGATAGTATGATAGTATGATAATAGGGGAATAGGATAGGGATTGGGGGAGAGGTATTACCTTTGTGCGATGATTGGAAGTGCGTTACTTTATTATATCCTATTAAAACCCATCAGTCTGCTCCCGCATCGGGTGTTGTATGGGGTGTCGAACTTTTTCTTTGTGGTAATCTACTATCTCGTTGGCTACCGTAAGAAAGTTGTTTTTAAAAACCTTCAAAACAGTTTTCCAGAAAAGAGTAAGGCGGAGTTGAAGGACATCATGAAGAAGTTTTACAAGCATTTTTGTGATCTGGTGATGGAGAGTGTCAAGAATTTTAGCATCAGCAAAGCCTCCGCCGAGCGCCGCATGTTGACCGTGGATGCGGAAGTGATGAATCGCTACGCAGAAAAAGGACAATCCGTATTATTATGTGGTGGGCATTATGCCAATTGGGAATTTTGGGCGGTGGCGGGACCATTGCCTTTGAAACACAATGTGGTGGCACTTTATAAGAAGCTCCGAAATGATTATTTTGATAAAAAAATGCAGGAAAGTCGCGGCAAGTTTGGCCTCCGACTCGTGCGTACCCTCGATACCGGTGAGCTCTTTAAAAATGAGCATGATAAAAACATCGCCGTGGTGTTTGGCTTCGACCAATCGCCCGCCAATCCAAAGAAATGTGTGTGGGTGACATTCTTGGGTCAAGAGACGGGCGCCTTGTATGGAGCTGAGAAATACGCCAAGGATTATAACCTACCTATTATATATGCGGAACAGAACAAATTGAGCCGCGGACATTATCAAATTCGATATGAACTACTTACGGAAAATCCGAGGGAGTTC
>JBILSZ010000059.1:0-16771 GCA_044371755.1 Flavobacteriales bacterium
CACTTTCAGAGCAAAAAGGCACACGTTTGCGCGCAACGGTGAGCGAATTCGGTCCAGTACTTTTTAGCAAAATTCTTGACTTAAACGATGTTCAAGGCGGAATAGTAGCAGCACTGTTCAAGTTTGCCGATGATAATAATCTCCCGCTCCTGGATTTAAAAGATTTTAAAGAGTTGCTTAAATATGCCACGGAAGAGGGAAAAGCAGAGGTAGAAAGATCATATGGGAAAATTTCAGAAGCGTCTGTAGGAACAGTACTCCGAAAGATAATTGAGCTCGAGGCACAAGGTGCAGAGTTGTTTTTTGGGGAAAAGTCTTTCGAGGTTCAAGATCTCGTGCGCTTTGACCAATTCGGTAAGGGAGTTATTAGTATCATCAGATTAACTGATATTCAAGATAAGCCAAAGTTGTTTTCAACATTTATGTTGCAAATGCTCGCCGAAATTTATGCGTCTTTTCCGGAGGCAGGGGACTTAGATAAACCAAAACTTTGTGTGTTTATCGATGAAGCACATTTGATTTTTAAGGAGGCTTCAAAAGCGCTTCTCGACCAAATCGAAGCAATCATCAAATTAATACGATCAAAAGGTGTCGGCATCTTTTTCTGCACCCAAAATCCTTATGACGTTCCAGAGGATGTATTGGCTCAGTTAGGTTTAAAGGTGCAACACGCTTTGCGTGCTTTCACCGAAAAAGACAGAAAAGCCATACGCAAAACGGCAGAGAATTACCCTATTTCAGAATTTTATAAAACAGAAGATTTATTAACTCAAATAGGAATTGGCCAAGCACTGATTACTGGATTGAACGAGAAAGGTATCCCAACACCTCTTGCTGCTACACACCTTCGTGCTCCCAAGAGTAGAATGGGTGTATTAAATGATGACGAATTACAGCGAGTTATTTCTTTTTCACCGATCGCTGCAAAATATAATGATGCCCTAGATAGAGAAAGCGCATATGAGATATTACAAGCAAAAATAAATAATGCAAAGGCTCAGACAGAGCAAAAAGAAATAGAAGCACCACCCGCTCGAAGAGCCACTAGTCCCAAAGAAGAGCCCTCTGCACTTGAAAAGCTTTCCAAAAACACTATGGTCAGACAGGTGGGCAATACGGTCATCAGAGAAGTGGCCCGAGGCTTGCTCGGAGTCCTTGGATTGGGCGGAGGAAGTAAAAAGAAAAAAGGTGGTTTATTCGGATAATATAATTATTTAATTATGGAAAAAGATAGCAGAATTGTAAATAAATTCAAGCAAAGAACTTGGAGCGAGACAAAGAGCAATGACTCTTGGTCAATTTTTAAAATAATGGGTGAGTTCGTGGAAGGATATGATAGAATGGGTTCGATTGGCCCTTGTGTATCTATCTTTGGTTCGGCTCGCACTAAGCCCGACAATCCCTATTATCAAACTGCACGTGATATTGCATTTTTACTTACCCAAAGAGGGTATGGTGTGATTACAGGAGGTGGCCCGGGTATCATGGAGGCGGGAAATCAAGGAGCTAAAGAGGGTAATGGTGTGAGTGTGGGACTAAATATCAAGCTGCCCTTCGAACAACACAGCAACCCACACATTGATCACGATAAAGACATCAATTTCGATTACTTCTTTGTTCGCAAAGTGATGTTTATCAAATATAGTCAAGGATTTGTCGTAATGCCAGGAGGATTTGGTACTATGGACGAACTTTTTGAAGCACTCACACTTATTCAAACCGATAAAATCGGTCGATTCCCAATCATTCTAGTAGGCCACAGTTTCTGGGATGGATTAGTAGAATGGATCAAAAAAGTTTTGTTGGAAAAGGAAAAAAATGTCAGCCCTGAAGATTTAAATTTATTCAAAGTAGTTGATACACCAGAAGAAGTAGTAGAGGAAATCGACCGCTTCTATTCGAATTACTTGTTAAAACCAAACTTCTAATTTGATTTTAAAAAAGAGAATATTTAATTTAAACACTATTGCGATTTTTTTGATCGCAATAGTGTTTTTTGCGTCCTTTAGTTCAAATAAAGCGTCATACAGAATTGAAGGTTGGGAAAGTCGAACGCTATTAGCACCATCTTTTGTAAAACTCGATCTAAACGATCTTACGACCTACAATAATGAAGAAAAGTTTCTTCCTTTTTTTGAAAAAATGGAGAATCTTGTCTTCAACGGCGAAGGAAGAATTTCCATTTTACATATGGGCGGAAGCCACGTGCAAGGAGGTTTTTTAACTGATCGCTTGCGATACAATTTTAGCAGTCTAACTTACGGTGTAAAAGGAGAAAGAGGATTCGTTTTTCCATACAAAATTGCAGGCACCAACAGTCCGTATTCCATTAAATGCAATTGGCGAGGCAATTGGTCTGGATGTCGATCTAGCGTTAGCACTGATGACTGCGACTGGGGCATGTCAGGAATTTCTGCTATCACAAGTGATGATCAAGCTTCTTTTGAAATAATGGTATCTGACATTGACAGCACTTTTTTTGAATCCAATGTTGTTATGATTTATCATAATGGAAATGAAGATTATGAAATAATTCCAGATAGCTCTATGATGTTGGTCGAAATCGCACGAAACATGGAGGACGGCTACGATGTATTCACATTCGCGAAGTCCTATGATTCATTTCGCTTCAACATAAAAAAATGTGTTGATCAATCTTCTTCTTTTATTCTGCAAGGAATTTATTTCGGTGATACAGATCGTCAGGGCTTCACTTACAACGCAATTGGCGTGAATGGTGCGGGTACCTACAGCTATTTACGATCCTCAAAGTTTGAAAGTCAAATGAACACGATAAAACCTGACTTGGTTTTCTTCGGTATTGGAGTAAACGATGCAAATGTTCCCGAAGGAGATTTTAATCAAATTGGATTTGAAGAGCGATACGAAAGGCTGATGCAAATGATAAAAAGCTCAAATAAAGATGCGGTGTTTGTTTTTATTACGAATAATGATACATACTATCAAAAGAGAAGTCCAAATAAAAACGCTTATAAAGTTCAGGAATCAATGCACCGCCTTGCCGAGAAATATGATGGTGCAGTATATGATTTGTTTACAATTATGGGCGGCCTCGGGTCTATAGACGACTGGAAAGATGCTCAGCTGGCAGCTTCTGATCGCATTCACCTCACGAAAAAGGGTTACGAATTGCAGGCAGATATGATGTTTGAAGCTTTTAGAAAAGCCTTCGGTGATTATCTCAATGAAAAATATTCAAACTAAAAGAAATGTCTTCTAAACTTATTGCAGTGATTTCTCCAGCTAAATTATTGGATGAATCATCAAGATACCCCGAATTGAAATCCTCGGAGATTTCATTTGGTGTTGAAGCAGAACATCTAACAAATCAACTACGAAAACTCAAGGCGAGAGACTTGGGTGAATTGATGGACTTGAGCGAAAAACTCGCCATCGAGAATGTCGAGCGCTTTCAACAATGGCAACTTCCATTCACGTCTTCCAATTCGCTACAGGCAATTTTAATGTTCAAAGGCGATGTTTACCGCGGACTCAAAGCTGAAGAGTTGGGGGCCAAACAGCTTGAGTGGGCACAATCTCACCTGCGTATTTTGAGTGGACTTTACGGCATATTGAGACCGTTGGACCTCATTCAGCCATATCGATTGATGATGGGCACTCCTTTTAGTCCAAACAAAGACATTAAGAATCTTTATCAGTATTGGGGAAATAGACTCACAGATCATATCAAAGCAGATTTAGACCCAAAAGGAGTTGTAGTAAATATTGCGTCTTCAGAATATTTCAAAGCCATAAACAAGACAGTGCTGGATAGGAGAGTGGTAAATTGTGAATTTAAAGAGAAAAAAGGCACTGGATACGCTATAGTGAGCACTTACGCCAAGCAGGCGAGGGGCAAAATGGCAAGATTTATTATTGAGAACAAAATCACTAAACCAAGCGATCTGCAAGCATTTGACACAGAAGGTTATTGCTTCAACCCAAAAGTGAGCACAGATCATGACTATGTATTTACACGATGATGGTGTAAATATGACAACTTCATCCTATGTTCGCAGCCTCAAATTCAAGTCAATACATAAATGAAAAAAGTATTTATCGCTGGTCTCGCTATTGCAGCAATAGCAAGCTCATGTAAAAACAGCGGAAAAAGCGCTGCAAAATTAGAAAACAGCTCAGATTCACTCTCTTATGCATTGGGTGTTTCAATCGCTACTAATCTTTCTCAAAGTGGTCTGGATGAGGTAAACTATGAAGTATTCCTCAAAGGGATTCAAGAACACATGGACAGTACTGGTCAGATGGATGTTGAGGCAGCCGAGACATTCATTCGAACTGAAATGCAGAAAATGGCGGAAAAGAAGTCTGAAAACAATAAAAAGGCAGGAGAGGACTTTTTAGCGGCCAACAAATCAAAGGCAGGCATTCAGACGACTGCAAGTGGACTTCAATATAAAATCACCCAAGAAGGTACCGGTGCACAGCCAGACGCTAATGATAAGGTGACCGTGCACTATCATGGCACTACAATCGAAGGTAAGGTATTCGATTCATCTGTGGATCGCGGTCAGCCTGCTACTTTCGGGTTGAATCAAGTAATCCCAGGATGGACAGAAGGACTACAGCTTTTAAAAGAAGGCGGTAAGGCTACTTTGTACATCCCACAAGAGCTTGCATATGGCGCTCGCGCAACTGGCCCAATTGAAGGTTATTCTACACTCATCTTTGAAGTAGAATTAATCAAGGTAGAGCCCGTTCAATAAGTTTAAAATGATATTCAAAAAAAATCCTCACGTTTGTGAGGATTTTTTTTTGAGATAATACTTTGAATTACTCTCCTTCTCCAAGAGCTTCTACTTTCTTGAGCTCTTCATCGATGATTTCTTCAATGACTTTTCTTTGAGCATCATTAAGCTTCGTATCCAATTTAGCTTGTCTCTTCATAAAACGATACATGTCGCGCTTATGGATTTCATAAGCAATATAAACGGTATATTTTCCTTCGGTTGTTATAAACTTTTGTTCGTCGATTTTTCGGAGATCTGCAATGGTTGTGTTGGTAACCTCACGAATCAATGACTGAAACTTATCGTTGATTTCGCTTCCCGAGGTGGTTTCATTTTCTGCCAAATATTGATCTGTAACCACTTTCACACGCGTTTCGACTTGTTGAGCCAGTTCTTTTTTTGCTTGAAGATCCGCCTTGTTTTTAGCAATGTTTTCATCGCTGCTATCTCCTTTGCCTACCGCTCGGAAAAAGCGACCAGAACTTTCGTACTTACTTCCAGTAAAAGGCTCCTTTACTTTTTCGCCCATCGGCGAAGTTTTACCACAAGCCACAATTGCAGAAATTGCAATAATGGAGAAAATGAATTGAATAGATTTCATATGTATTGATTTAATGCTATGACATTGGCTTATCAAAACTATGCCATTTTTTCTTAGGTCTCTTAAAGTCGTGACATAAAAAAAGCCCTCAAAGAGGGCTTTTAATTTTTTTTGATTGATTAACCTAGCAACGCTTCCATTTTTTCTGTAAGAACATTCTTAGGAACGGCGCCTACGCTCTTGTCTACCACTTGACCGCCTTTAAGGAAAATGATTGTTGGGATGTTGCGGATACCAAACTTTGCACTGATATCTGGATTCTCATCTACATTCACTTTGCCAATAACGGCTTTTCCATCATAGTCATGTGACATTTCTTCGACAATTGGGGATACCATGCGGCACGGACCACACCATTCAGCCCAGAAGTCAATCATTACAGGCTTTTCTGAATTCATCGCTACTTCGGCGAAGTTTGAATCAGTTATTTCTAATGCCATTGCTTTATTTTTTTGATAATTATTTTTTGTTATAACACCATTGCCAATAACCTATCCAATCTAACTAATCGGAAGTTTTGACATACAATTCGGCCTGCAAAGGTAGAAAAAATAATTCGTTCATCATCACGATTAACAATTCGTATTTGCTTATCTACCTTTCAGGGCGGTTATTCTTTCACAAAAAGCGTCGATGTGGATTGGTCTCCATTAAAAGCTCTCACCAAGTAGACACCTGCCGAAAGCTCTCCAATGTTCATGGTAGTAGAATAACCACTTTCAACATTCAATGTTTGGCTGGCAATAGTTCTACCCGACAAATCCAACACCTCAAGTTTGGTAACTGCAGTGCCGGAGTTGTTTATTACTACGTTTAATAATTCTGATGCTGGATTGGGATAAACTATCATGTTCAGAGCACCATTTTCTCCTACAGACGCTAGCTGAGCACTTGCTGAACCTGCGATTTGAACGCAACGGGCGGGGCCAAAAGGCACTTCCGTGGCAGACAAAACGATTGGTCTAACTCTAATACTGTAACTCGCACCACTTACAAAACCATTCAGCGAGCTCAGTTGCAAAAATCTATTATTCATATTACTAGTTAATAAGATGGGCTCTCCTGGCTGGTCTGTTCTTGTAACCTCCCATTCGTAACCCAAATTACCACATACGTGAGGATTGACTTGAATAAACGAGAATAGGGCCTTTGTGTTTGGACAACCATCGATTGTCCTGATTTGGGTCGACTGAGGATTTCCCAATTGCATCGCACAGTCGGCAGTACCAGTAACCGCTACTTGCTCGCTTTGTCCCAAACCATTACTCATTGTGTATATGGCGTCGACCGTCACCGTATAAGAGGAGTTGAACTCTAATCCACTCACATTATCCAATCTTATTTTAGTAGATCCGAGTGACGTGTATGAAATCGTTTCACCTCCACCAACAGGTGTAAAGTGGAATATGTAATTTAAAGTATTGGTATAATCTGCTTTATAGAGCGTACACAAATTGAACGGTCCGCTTCCGATATCACAACTAGATTCCTCCATCCAATTCAGACACAAGTTGAATGCTCCACTTCCTTGATTTGAGTTGAAATTTCTTACACAAACAAAGTACATTTCTCCAGCCTCTAAATCACCATAATTCAGTATTTCATTTCCCGGTGTCGATTGAAGATTTTCAACATTCACCAAGTTGCCATTGCTATCTTGGATTTCTATGAGAATGTTATTTTGGTTGGAATTTACCTGAACTCTAACACCACTGGTCACAGCAACAAACTGATACCAAAGATCTTCTCCTGTTAGGCAAACTGATTGTGCTTGAGCGGAAGGACTTGCTGCAGACAAATCACCACTAATTGAATTGCAATTGCCCATCGGTGCTACGTTCAACATCATTGCATTGCTCTGTTCATCATTTACAGCGAACTCACCACTACAGCCTTCATCTATTGTCGAGTCACAATCATTGTCATCTCCATCGCAAACCTCTGTTGCACTTGGATTGATGGCGCTACTCGAGTCATCACAATCTGTGGAGTTAGTGACATATCCAGGCAAAGGAGAGCAAGAGTTGGAAAGAACGCTTGCATTTCCAAATCCATCTCCATCCAAATCTTGGTAATAATTCACTCCAAATGTGCAACTTCCATTATTTGTGTTAGCAGCTGGGTTGTAGTTGCAGGCTGATGGATTTGTACATCCAGGAATGATACATGAACCATTATCTGCTGTTGCAGCGGGATTGTAGTTCGATGCAACAGGATTCGTACATCCAGGAATGATACATGATCCATTGTCTACTGTCGCAGCGGGATTGTAGTTCGATGCAGCAGGATTAGTACATCCCGGAATAATACAAGAACCATTATCCACTGTTGCAGCTGGATTGTAGTTCGATGCTGCAGGATTCGTACATCCAGGAATGATACACGATCCATCATCCTCATTCGCGCAAGAATTATAATTTGATGCAAGCGCATTCGTACAACCTTGTATGTCTATTGTAGTCACTTGGATTCTGAAGAAACCTCTCAGCCCCTGATAACCGCCGGCTTGAACATAATAAGTGTTACCAATCGTTAAGTCCGCACATTCTAGAAGAATTTGCGAGTACAAGCCCATTGATACACCATCATCATTACAGTCGATTAGTGTTCCACCACATGAACTATAAACTGCGATTCTGGTATCAGTGAGTAGGGGAGTGCCAGCTCCAGTTCCAGATGTGGTCGTGATGAGAATATCACCTCCATTGTAAACAAATGAGTACCAAACATCCTGCATTTGTGGCGTACCACCGCAACTAGGGTTGCTAGCATTGGTGCATGAGGTGAGGTTGTTTGCAACAACAGCCGGCCCACCAATGGTAAGACTTGTTGCATTGGCACAAACATCATTGTTTGGCGGTAAAATGCAACTTCCATCGTCAGATTCAGCGGCAGGATCAAAGTTACAAGCTATAGGATTAGTACAACCGGGATTTGCTTGGTTATAGCAGAAATTATGTGAGGCTTCGAGGTCAAAATCTAAGGCTCCGATTTCTGCGAGTAAATCACCTGTTGCATCATCTGTAAGTGAGTAATACCCACCAGAACATGATGATAATCCATCGCCAAAGGTGTCATATATAAATAATGTAAAACAACCGTCTGGAAGACATACCGGAATCGTATATTCTGTATCATTCGTATATCCTGATCCTGAGAAAAGTTCTGTTGGTCCTTGATAAATAGCCCATGAGGTCTCCTCAGCATAACAATCCGTGAGAAGTGTCAATATAGCTGTATTGGACGCATTGGTGGCGGTATAATTGGTACTGCCGCTATTGTTGCTAGTTTCATTTTCTGCTACCCCACCGTTGATTTGCGTAATGGAAGCGTTAAAGACAAAACTTCCAGCTCCGAGGTCAATAGCAGGCAAAGTAATAACCGTAGACTCTCCGGTGGCCAATGACCCCGTCCAAGTGAAAGTAGAGGATGGGTTTGCAGAAACGTTGTATGTGATTTGAATGGAAGTCAGGGTGTTTGATCCTGAATTGGCAACCGAAATCTCAGGAATCACTGACGTGGTGCAATATGTCCCCTCGGGAGAATCTATAGATGACAACACTGCGTCATACGCTGGAAGTGAATAAAGTAAAGATGACCATAATCCTCTTCCATAGGTAGCAGCGACAATAGTATTTGTTGCGTAATGAATCTCCAATTCTGTTACAACCACGTTCGGCATATCATTATTAAATGGAATCCAATTGCCCAAAATATCGTCACGATAATACACACCAGCATCTGTTCCCACATATAAACCGCCTGATGTACCCGATTGATATACAATACAGTTGGCAGGAATATTGGGCAAGGCACCAGTGATATTTTGCCAAGTAGCACCAGCATCTATAGATTTATATACTTTGTTGCTTGCATTAAAACCTGAAAAAGTCACATAGACTTCTTCTTCATTTGCAGGATTTGTTGTGATATATGTTATGTAAAGACCGGGCATTCCAGTGAGTGTGGTAAAATTATTACCATCCGTAGAGCGATACAACGTACCTGATTTTGAGGCGTAGATATAGTCGTTGTTTGCCGGTGCTACATGCAGGGCGTTGATATTTCCACCTCCCATTGCCCCTAAACTTGTAAAAGTATTTCCAGCATCTAGAGATTTGTAAACGCGGGACTTACCAACATACAAGTGAGAGGCATTCGATCCCAAAACATAAGGTGTCACCCAAGCACCTTGCTCATTTACACCTGTGCCATCCGAACCGCATACAAGGGTATTGAAATTAACCCCTCCATTATTACTTCTTAAAATATAACCGTAATAAAGTTCACCATACATGATATTATTCGTGGTAGGATTGATGATACATTCCATACCATCGCCTCCA
This sequence comes from Flavobacteriales bacterium, assembly GCA_044371755.1. Taxonomy (GTDB): domain Bacteria; phylum Bacteroidota; class Bacteroidia; order Flavobacteriales_D; family Sanyastnellaceae; genus JAIXWP01. Next base: position 9,717 of record JBILSZ010000059.1, read on the forward strand.
ATTGGGCGTGTGTGTGTTGCGCCATTTTTTAGATTAGTCCCATTGTCCTGCCAACCGGTGATAATTAAATTCGAGTTTGAAGTTGAAAGACCAAGTCGGTATTGTTGGGCAATCTGAAGATTGCTCGAAATATCAGAATAAGCTGTTCCTCCATTGGTAGTGGTAAAAACACCTCCATCACAACCGACTAACAGGCGGCTGGTACCTGGAACGAAGTACAAACTGTGAATATCAGCGTGTACATAAGGAGCGCCACCGCCACCATACCAATGACCATTGAGACTCCAACTTGTTCCACCATTGCTTGATTTCCAAACGTTGACACCTCCTGTGTATATAACTTCTGCATTGGTTGGATCTGCTTCGATGCAGAGGTCATACCATGCCTGTCCGCCTTCATCAAGCCCGTCAGGATCCCAACCCATTAAATTAATAGGACCACTATATCTCGTACTAAAATCAACACCAGCATTCGTAGAGCGATAAAGTCCCTGAAAACCGTTGTCGTTTCCTCCCGCGAGTATATAGACATAGTCAGGAGAAGCTTCGCTTACTGCGAGCGCAAGTCTTGAAACATTGCCAGCAGCAGGAACACCGCTCGTTATTTGAGTCCAAGTAACGCCACCATCAGTTGATCGCCAAAAAGTTGTTCCCGAAGCATAGACGATAGATGGATTTGTAGGGTGGAATTTAATATCTTTAAAATTGCCAGTTCGAACTTGACTCCAGTTTGCACCACCATCTGTGGTGCGCCAAATACCATTACTTGTAGCGACTAAAAGCGTCGAAGTGGCAGTGGGATGAATTAAGATACGAGAAGTAGTTCTTTGGTTCTGGACAGTCCACGTCAATCCAGTGCTGTTCCAAGTATTTCCGCCATCTGTAGACTTTAGCACACCTAGTGAGTATGTGTCACCAGCGTCACCATCACCAGTTGCGATATATAAAATGTTTGTGTTTGATGGATCAATTGCGATATCCGAAACTCCAATAGAGGCTAACTCATCGGTATTTAATACTATCCAGTTGACACCTGAGTTGGTGGTCTTCCAGACTCCTCCTCCAGGGGCGCATGCAAAGAAGGTGGTAGTGCTTCCCGGTAGATTTCGCACACTATTGACGCGGCCAGCTCCACCGCCACCCGTTGGGATGGTAGTATTACCTATGTAAGACCAACCTCCAGGCAACATGGCGTTGCGTTGAAACATCAATGGAGACTCTTGTCTCGCAATGTCTAGAGCATTGGCTGCAAAGCGCTCTCCACTTGGATAAGCTCTGGGTTCATAAAACCACTCCCAGCGTTTGAACTGCTTAAAACCTTTTCCTTTTTCAATTTCTCTACCTGCCCAGTCATCTCTAAATTCTTGCTGAACTTGATAGAAATTGACGCTCCGGTCTGACATATCCTTTTGCCATTCCTGTGATATTGAACTGAATACGGAAAAAATGAAAAATAGAAAGACGGAAACTTTGGGAAGTAATATTCTCTTCATCATAGTAATAGGTGGTATAACTAGGGTTTAGAAAACAAATAAAGTATAATCGTCTTTATACATCGATTTTGATTTTCAGGTTTCAAGGAAGGCTATGGATGTGTTTCGCTTTGAAATGTAGGCTTGATGCATAATGCAAAATTTATTAGCATTTTGTGTTGAAAAGTCTTTTTTTATGGCTTGAAAGCCTATCTTTCAAAAAAGTACTTTCGCTCGTCGATTAACTAGGTATCGAGAAAAAGCAATGGCAGAGAACGTTCAATACACAGAAGACAATATCAAATCCCTTGAGTGGCACGAGCATATCAGACTCAGACCGGGAATGTATATTGGTAAATTAGGAGATGGAAGTACGGCAGATGATGGGATTTATGTACTCCTCAAAGAAATCATAGACAACTCGATTGATGAGTTCGTGATGGGGCATGGCAAAACCATCGATATTACCATCAAAGACGGAGAAGTGACAGTTCGAGACTATGGACGAGGCATTCCATTGGGTAAGGTCATTGATTGTGTTTCTAAAATAAATACAGGCGGTAAGTACGATTCAAGGGCATTCAAAAAATCTGTTGGACTTAATGGTGTGGGTACGAAAGCTGTCAATGCTCTCAGCAGCTATTTTAAAGTCGAACCATTCAGAGAGGGCGAAACGAAAAAAGCCGAATTTCAAAAAGGAAATATTAGCAAAGACTACAAAGTAGCTAAAACAGATACGAAAAACGGAACGGTAATGACTTTCATTCCCGATGAATCCATCTTTCACAATTATCAATTCAGAGCGCAATATATAGAGCGTCTTTTGTGGAACTATGCCTACCTCAACTCTGGGTTGACCATAGTATTTAATGGGCAAAAATTCAAATCCGAAAATGGACTTCGAGATTTGTTAACTAACAATCTCTCTGAAGATTCTCTATATCCAATAATACATCTCAAAGGGGATGATATTGAAGTTGCCATAACACACACGAACTCTTACGGTGAGGAATACTATAGCTTTGTAAACGGCCAGTACACCACACAAGGAGGAACACACCAAGGTTCGTTTCGTGAAGCTTATGTAAAAGTAATTCGCGACTTTTTTCAAAAAGATTATGAAGCTGTTGACGTTAGGTCGGGTATAGTAGCCGCAGTGGCAGTCAAAGTAGTCGAACCTGTATTTGAATCCCAAACAAAAACCAAATTAGGTTCGAATGAAATAGAACCCAATGGCAAAAGTATGAAGGCTTTTATCTTGGATTTTCTTTCTAAAGAACTTGATAATTTTTTACATAAAAACACAGAACACGCTCAGGCATTGCAAAAGAAAATTTTGCAAAGTGAGCGTGAACGCAAAGAGCTTGCAGGTATCGCTAAACTAGCTCGTGACCGTGCTAAAAAAGCAAATCTACACAACAAGAAGTTGAGAGATTGTAAGGTACACTTTAGTGACAAACACGAGCTCGCAGGCGACACCACCTTATTTATTACTGAAGGAGATAGTGCGAGCGGATCAATAACCATATCGCGCAATGTGCAAACGCAAGGTGTATTCAGCTTGAAGGGAAAGCCACTTAATACCTACGGATTGACAAAAAAAGTGGTTTACGAAAATGAAGAATTCAATCTTTTACAAGCCGCACTCAATATAGAAGATGGGCTAGAAAATCTGAGATACAATAAAGTTGTAATTGCTACTGACGCCGATGTAGATGGCATGCACATTCGACTTTTGATGATTACTTTCTTCTTGCAATTTTTCCCTGATTTGGTGAAACAAGGACATCTTTACGTGCTTCAAACACCACTCTTTAGAGTGAGAAATAAAAAAGAAACAATCTATTGTTACAGCGAAACAGAGCGTCAAAATGCTATTAAAAAGCTTGGAGCTAAGCCTGAAATTACTCGATTCAAGGGATTGGGTGAAATCAGTCCGGATGAGTTCAAATTCTTTATTGGAGCAGATATACGTCTCGAACCAGTGATCATCGGAAAAGATGCACACCTCAAGGACATGCTCGAATTTTATATGGGCAAAAACACACCCGATCGTCAAGAGTTTATTATTAATAATTTGAAAGTAGAAAAAGACCTTACAGAAGACGCAAAGCCAGTGGAAGTTGAGGTAGAGGAGGATTAATCATGTCAGAAGAAATCGAAAATATCAACGGAGAAAATCCAGAAGATGGTCACCTAGCCGATGTGATCCAAGTACAGGGTCTCTATCAGGGCTGGTTTTTGGACTATGCTTCTTATGTAATTTTAGAGCGAGCAGTACCGCATATCAATGATGGTTTGAAGCCCGTGCAACGTCGCATTCTTCATTCTCTCTGGGAAATGGACGATGGTCGTTACAACAAAGTCGCCAATGTCATTGGTAACACCATGAAATATCACCCTCACGGCGATGCGTCGATTGGAGATGCCATGGTTCAAATTGGACAAAAAAATATCCTCTTAGATACACAAGGAAATTGGGGGAATATTTTTACAGGCGACTCAGCTGCCGCCCCACGTTATATCGAAGTGCGATTGAATAAATTCGCATTGGATGTTGTTTTCAATCCTAAAACGACCACGTGGCTGAGCAGTTATGATGGAAGAAATAAGGAACCAGAAACGCTTCCAATCAAATTCCCATTGCTTTTAGCGTTAGGAGTTGAAGGGATTGCCGTGGGACTTGCTTGCAAAATCTTACCCCACAATTTCAATGAACTTATTGACGCGAGCATAGATATTCTTAAAGGAAAAAAAACAAATATTCTCCCAGATTTCCAAACTGCAGGGCTCGCTGACTTTTCAGACTACAAAAGCGGATTGCGAGGTGGAAAGGTGCGTGTGAGAGCTCGCATCAAAAAAGACGACAAGGACAAAACACTCATCATTACAGAGATTCCTTTTGGAACAACCACGGGAAGTTTGATCGATAGCGTGCTCAAGGCAAATGAAAAAGGTAAAATCAAGATTAAGAAAATCGAAGATAATACCGCAGAGTTTGTCGAAGTCGTCGTGCATCTCGCACCTGGCGTTTCGCCAGACAAAACAATCGATGCGCTCTATGCTTTCACGGATTGTGAAGTAAGTATTTCTCCCAACTCCTGCGTGATTCAGGATGATAAACCGAAGTTTTTGCCAGTAGACGAGTTGCTTCGACAATCAACAGAGCACACCAAAGATTTAATTCGTAAAGAGCTCGAGATTGAGTTGGCAGAACTTCGCGAACAATGGCATTTCGCTTCTTTAGAAAAGATTTTTATTGAAAAAAGAATCTATCGTAAAATAGAAGAGTGCGAAACGTGGGAGGAGATCATTGAAACGATTCATAAAGGATTAAAACCTTTTACCAAACATTTGCTCAGAGCTGTTACTGACGAAGATGTGGCGCGTTTGACCGAAATTAAAATCAAGCGTATTTCTAAATTCGATAGTAAAAAGGCAGATGATTTTATTGCCAAACTTGAGGGAAATATCGAAGAGGTGGAGGAGAGGCTGAATAAACTGACCGATACTACTATCGCTTATTTTAAAGATTTAAAAGCTAAATACGGCAAAGGAAAAGAACGCAAAACAGAAATTAAGGCTTTTGATGTAGTGCAGGCCGCTCAGGTGGCAATTGCCAACACAAAGCTCTTCGCCAATTTTGCCGAAGGTTTTGTGGGTACCGGACTCAAGCGCGATGAAGGTGAATACATATGCGACTGTTCCGATATAGATGATATCATCGTATTCAGGAAGGATGGAAAAATGCTTGTAAGCAAGGTTCAAGCAAAAGCATTCATGGGCAAAGATATCATCCATGCTTCGGTTTGGAAAAAAGATGACAAGCGTACCATCTACAATATGATTTATAAAGATGGCAAAAATGGCGGAGCCATGATGAAGCGCTTTGCCGTTACAGCCATCACTCGCGACCGTGAGTATGACCTTACTAAAGGCACATCAGGAAGCGAAGTGCTTCATTTTAGCGCCAATCCAAATGGCGAAGCAGAGGTTGTGACGATTCACTTGAGAGCATTGGATCGTTTGAAAAAACTAAAATTTGACATAGACTTCTCAGAACTAGCCATCAAAGGAAGAGATGCCATTGGAAATGTTTGCTCGAAGTATCCGGTGAAAAAAGTGGAACTGAAGCAATCTGGAATCAGCACCCTTGGCGCGCGAAAATTCTGGCTCGACGAAAGCATCATGCGTCTCAATGAAGAAGGCCATGGCCGCTATCTAGGTGACTTTGATGCTGAGGACAAACTGATCATTATTTTGCAAAGTGGTGTTTATAAGCTTATATCTCCAGAACTGAGCACTCACTTTGACGAGAATATGATAGCAGTCGAAAAGTTCATTCCCGAAAAAGCAATCACTGCCGTTTATTTTGACGGTGAGAAAGAACAATGGTTTGTAAAACGTTTCTTAGTGGAACCAAGCAAAGGTCCTGTAACGTTTATATCAGAACATCCTAAGTCAAAGTTGGGAATTGCAACACTAATGCATCATCCAACGCTGTACATACGCTACAATAAGAAATTCAAACAGGCTCAAAACAAGATGGACGAAAGCGTCAATCTTAGAGATTTCATTGCAGTCAAAGGATTGAAAGCCATAGGTAATAAACTCACATCACTGCCCGTGTTGAACCTTGAGTTGTTGGCTCCAGATGAACAACGGGAACAGGAAAGTGAGAATTTGTTGCAAGAAATGATCAAGGCGCGTCAGCCCAAAAAGGTTGAAATAGAGCGTCCAGACGAAAGCGTAGGGACAGAAACGGAAATTGAATTGGGAAAAAAAGGATCCGCTGCAGGTCCTGGAAAGCAAGAAAAATTGTTTTAAAAGTTTTGATTTATATTTGCTTAGCTAATCACAACTAAGCTTTTATGAAAAAAACACTTTTTATTATTGGTTTTGTATGCTCTTCTATTTTGGGTACAGCTCAAAAAGACAGTTCATTTTTTGAAATAGGCTTGAATGTATTTCCTGTCATAAGAAATTACAACTCCGCCGAATCAGATATTACGTTAAACCCATATGCATTGCAACTTGAGAAGAGCTTTGGTAAGTTTGGATTGAGGGTTGGTGCCGGGTATAGATCCATTGAGAATACTGAGGAACCTTCGGATTTCAACGGACAAAACACTTTCGTTCAGGACACTTCTACCATGGATTTACGCTTGGGCGTGGTTCTTTACAAGAACTTTAATGAAAAGTGGTCGATCAAGTATGGTGTGGATGCTATCGTGGCAAACCGTTCGAGTAATAGCAATACGATTTTTGTAAATGCAAACAATATCCGCCACGAAACCACTAATAACACCGAGTCAAGTGGATTTGGAGTAGCACCGTTTATTTTCGCCCAATACCATTTCTCTAAAAATTTTAGCATCGGTACGGAAATGAGCTTTAGATATCTCAACAACGAGATCTCAACAGTAAGAGAAAATACTGAGTTTCCAGAATTCAATGCTGAAATTAACCGAACAAAAACAGAAGTAGAGCTATTATTTCCTACGGCGTTATTTGTAATAGTTCGTTTCTAAATTCCCATAAGCAATGAGAAAAACCAACCTAGCGACTTTCATCATTTTACTC
>JBILSZ010000153.1:0-5049 GCA_044371755.1 Flavobacteriales bacterium
CGTAGCGGGATTAGCCACTATACTGGCTACCGTTCCTTTTCCTGACATCACACACGACAAACTTCTTGTCGCGGTATTCGGAGGATTCTTTTTAGGTGCTGGTATTGGATTAGCAGTTAGAGGAGGCGGCGTGCTTGATGGCACAGAAGTATTAGCCATATTTCTCAGTAGAAAAACCAGCGCTACCATCGGTGATGTTATTTTAATCATCAATGTGGCCATCTTCTCAGCCGCTGCATATCTACTTGATATTGAAACAGCACTCTACTCAATGATTACTTACCTCGCAGCTTCTAAGACGGTAGATTTCATCATTGAAGGTATCGAAGAATACACAGGAGTAACCATCATTTCTTCGCACCATGAAGAAATCATCGATATGATTACTCACCGCCTTGGTCGTGGCATCACAGTTTATCAAGGAAAAAGAGGTTATGGAAAAACAGGGCACGTGAGCGACGTAGAAATAATTTTCACCGTCATCACGCGCCTTGAATTGTCTTCCTTAACCACTGAGATAGAAAAAATTGATCCAAATGCTTTCGTAGTAATGCACAGCATCAAGGATACCAAAGGTGGTATGATTAAAAAAAGACCACTCCATTAGTGCCAATGCCAGCAGTCCATTGATTCAATAATGAACCACTGAGACTATAGCAAAACAATGTCGATGAAGTGGTAAAATTAGGAATGCTCGTAAGCCATAAGTCTTCACCATCGCGCAAATCAAGAGAATTGAAGTTTTGATCAATCAAAACAGTGCCCGGCAACTCTCCACCCGCTGTATTAAATGAGTATATTTTATTGTTCAAATAGTAAAGCGTATTGCTATTATTTCCTATTTCCATGTGCTTCGGATGGTCTCCTATCACACCAACATCTCCGCTTGCCAAGACATCATTGTTCGTCGCATCTATCTTCACCAATTGAGCCGCAGTCTCTTCAATTATTTCCGTGAATTCAACATTCCAAACCGTCTTACCTGAACACAGCACCCACACCACATTATCGGCATCAATATCAATGTCCATTGGACGATCGCCCACAGTGATGGTGGATACAACCGAATTTGTAGCAAGATCAATTACACTCACAGTATTATCCTCGAGCCAACCGCCACTGTTGCAAACGTAAAGTTTGCCATTGTGCACCAACATCCTCTCAGGGCCATTGCCTACTGCAATTGTTGCTTCCACTGTATTTGATATCGGATTGATCACATGCACACTTCCTGCGAATGATCCCGCACTCACATAGAGCTTACCATTTGGTCCATTCACAATGTACCTTGGATAATTGATGCCTTCAATGGTTGCCACGTTCTCCCAATTACTTTTATTGAATACCTCAATCTTGTTGCTATTATTCAAAACAGCGTAGCCCAAATTGCCTGTGCTAACGTATGACTGTAAAACATCTCCTAGCGGAACACCATTTGCGTCAAAATAAGGATCGCTTTGAATTTGTTCATTCGTTGCGAGATAGGATATCGAGGCATTGTTCTGTTGAAATGCTCCTTCATTCAAAACATAAAAACCAAGCGTCACGGGTACTTCTGGAGTAATCTCTTCCTCATCTTTCTTACAAGAAAATAAGACCATGGTGATTGCGGTGAAATACAAAAACTTTTTCATTTTGAGGGTTTATTAATTTCTAATTTAATACGATATTGAATTCCGAAAAAACGCCGTGGCATAGCATAACTTCTTACAGATTGGAATGCCACATTTGAAATATTGTCACAAGTCAATAAAATGCTATGATTGCAATGAGGGCTTTGATAATTAAAGCCGATATACCCATTGAGTATGTAGTATGGGTCTAATGCAGTGCGTGAATTATTTTCATCATTTGTGTATCGCAAATCAATGAAACGGGCATCGACTCCGACCTCAAACCTCTTATACTGATATTCGATTTGAGAGAAGAGTGTATGTTCGGGTGTATATACCATTTGAAAGAGCTCTGGGCTTTTATCGTTTCTGCCAAGAGATTGGGTCCACTTCCAATGAGCGCGGAGGCCAATTTGATGTTCATTGATTTTAGCAAATAATTCTGTCATCGCTCCGACATACTTAATATTCACCTCTTTGTAATTCAATGGAGACCAGTTTGGAATTGGCACCCATTGAATCCAATCACGAACGTCTTGTGAACCCGCATCTATCAATACGTTCCATTCTATGAGTTCTCTTTTTACTAATGACCAATTGAGTTCTACACTTTCATGATTTCCCCTCTCAGGTCTGAGGCTCGGATTTCCTCCAGGCACCCAAAAACGCTCATTAAAATCTGGCACTCTAAATCGATGTGCAAACGCGATTCGGACATTAGGAATATAAAACTTCAAATCATTTCCTTGAAAATAGTACTCACCTCCGAAGGAAGGCTTGGTCTCGAAGTCTTGTCTTCGCTCTTGATAGCCAAATACACTCATGCGTGAATGGTATTTTTCTAAATGCAGCGAATAGGATACGTGCAAACTTTGAAAAGGCTCATGCTTCTTCCCTCCTGAATAATTGGAGTTTTCGGCGGCCACTATAAAATTTCGAGCGTCAATATGAAAACGATGCATTCCATTGGCCGTACGAGGCTTCCAGCTCAAGCTTTGCATGCTCAAATCCGTGCGCAAACGAGAGTCAATACTCAAAAAATCCGAAGTTGAAAAAGGCTTGTCGGTGTAGCGTAAATACTCTCTGTTGTGTGCAATCACGAGCTCAATGGGAGAAGAAGCTAATAAATAGTTTTTGGTGTTGATATGATATCCCACATTCACACTCGCTCTCCATAAACTATCTCTCTGCGCCGCTGTGCCGATTTGATTGCTTCCCATCAAATCAGGTATATGACTTGTTCGAACTTGATACCACCATTGCGCACCTACGTGAAATCCCTTTTTTCCCCTCCAAGTCAAGCTTTGCATAAGAGCAGTATTGCTGCTGTTATTATGATGCTGTGCAATTAGCGGTTGCCGCAATTGCAATTGATCGATATACTCAAACTCATTGCGACTGGATTCTTTCAGAACAATCGTTTTCATCTGTATGCCGAAAACCTTGTAATTCGCAATGATGTGGGCAAACGAATTTTTAAGAGAATTCAAACCTGTGTTGAGTTCCACACTTTTGTCCCACTCTGGCACATTATCAAGGGAAATGGTCCCGCCTAATCCGCCTTGACCCTTTCCGATGAGATTTTGATTACCCTTGATATTGGCGGCATCGAACAAAGCCATTGGCACAAGTGAGAGATCTGTCAATCCCAAAGCGGGATTGGTAAGAGGCATTGCATTCCAAAAGACCGTGGTATGATCGCTGGAACTGCCATTTATACGTGCCGTAATCAAACTTCCGGGAGCTCCGTAGGACATCACATTGGCCCAGCCCATTTTTTCTAAAAAGCCTCCTAGACTTTGATGAGCATTGCGTTTAAATAAAAGTGAATCACTTTTAAACTTCAATGGACCCGACTGTAATCGAGCGGCAATAGTTATCTGCGCCATCAATTTTCCTTCGATGAGCGAGTCATTGTGATGTGCCGAAAGACACAACGGCAATGCTATTGCGATATAACTAATAAAGTATTTTAACATATTACCTGCAGCGCTTCTTCCCGAGCGATGATCGGTTTTTAATGCGAGTTGGCAGGTCTTCTGACTTTCCCAAGACTTGTCTCCTTCCCGCCTAAAAGGCAGTGGATGCTGATGCGACAAGTCCCTTTTTGATTGGGATTACAGCTGCGGGTACAGTTCACGACTTAAACGTGATTCCCTATTAATTCCGTTGCATAGCACGATGCTTCGGAAACCAATTAGCGCTGCAAACATAAGAAGTTTTATCTTTGTGTTGCTAATGGTATAAATATTGGCTTGCAAAATTTAATGTTCTTCTTCATCAAGATATCGGCATTGGTACTTATTGTATTTTTTACAATAACTGGCCGTGGCCAAAATCTTAATCCACAAGACTCCTCTTATCTTGCACGCTTCCATCGCGAACTCTCTACGACTGTAGATCAAAGATCACAAGTTGACTCGATTTATTTTGCTTATGCCAATCGAATCACGCTTATTGATTCGGAGTTGAAGGCGATTCAACAATCGTCATTGAGCGAGGAGGAAATCAATCAAAAAGTCACTGCCCTCAATGAAGAAAAAAAATTGCAACGTCAGCTTCGTGAACTTGATTTAACAGCGATTCTCACCGATGATCAAAAGAAGATTTTCAACGAAAAAATCAAACCCGCCAAACCGGCAGTGCTCCACTTCGGCATGAATCACGACCGCATGAACTGCGGGGTGTGTAAGTGAGTTCAAAATTCTGAATTCCGAATTCTGAATTCCGAATTTTTCCCTCAAATCGCTTTCGAGAATTGTGACTCCCGGAGTTGGGAATGAAGATAAACGTCCAGCGTGGAGGCAATATTTCTTATAAAAAGTCTTCCCTTTTCTGTTACTCTCAATTCATGCCCTTCTAGCTCGATCAATCCCTCTATCGCGAACTGTAGGAGCTTATCGTAGGCCTCTTTTTGATGATTTTCACTCATCGAATAATATGGAATCGCCGTCACATCTTTACACATCAAATCGAGAATGCTTCTTCGTATTATCAAGTCTGTCTCACTCAACACGTGTCCATTTACAATGGGCCAATTACCTTGTAAAACTTTCAATTGATATTCTTCTACTGTCTTTTCATTTTGTGCAAACGCATCCCAAGCATCACTAATCGAAGATGCACCCAAACCGATGACCAAACGGTGATTGGTAGTAGTGTAACCCATGAAGTTGCGATGCAATGAACCATTGGAATAAGCCATCATCAATTTATCAGAAGGTTTAGCGAAATGATCCATGCCGATACTTTCGAATCCTAAGGCATGTAAACGCTCGCTTCCGCGCTGATACATTTCTATTTTTCTCGAGGCATTTGGTACATCCTCATCAGTGTATCGTCTCTGTCCCTTACTCTTCCAAGGCACATGTGCATAGCTATAATATGCTATTCGATCAGGATTTAATTCTTGAACACGATCAATGGTATGTTCAAT